>JAYEFL010000046.1:0-5141 GCA_034658635.1 Bacteroidota bacterium
GTTCAATTAAAGCCTAGCGATGTCATGCGGTTCGTTTTTCAAAAGGTTACCTTTTTGGACGTCAGATTTTGGTAACCTTTTAGGTAACTCCTAATAGACCTTTCCTGACACCGGGTGAACCTAGCCCAAAAAGCAAAAGGTCTGAAAATCATACGATTGACAGACCCTGATACCATTTGAAGTTTTAAGAAGCGGAGAAAGAGGGATTCGAACCCCCGGTGCTCCGAAAAGCACAACGGTTTTCGAGACCGCCCCGTTCGACCACTCCGGCATTTCTCCGAGCCCCAAAAATAACTATTTTTACTGCATGAAAGTGATCAGTCTACTAAGAATTTCTTCTGTGTTTCTTTTGCTCATGAATATCCATACTTCTGCTCAAGCACAGGAATCAACTGTTAAAATAGGATTATTAAAGTATTCAGGTGGAGGTGATTGGTACGTTAATACGACTTCCTTACCGAATCTTATAAAATACTGCAATCAAAATATACACACAAATATCCAGGAAGATCCTGTTATACTGGAAGTTGGAAGTCGGGATCTGTTTACAGTGCCTTTTGTGCATCTCACCGGACATGGAAATGTGATTTTTTCTGATCAGGAAGCTGCAAATCTTAGAAAATATCTTGAGTCAGGAGGATTTTTGCACATAGATGATAATTATGGTCTTGATCCATTTATCCGCAGGGAAATGAAAAAAGTTTTTCCGAATAATGAATTCATTGAACTACCCGCTGATCATCCGGTATTTAAAACTCCTTTCACATTTCCTGACGGAATACCTAAAATACACGAGCACGATAATAAACGTCCGCAGGCCTTCGCAATATTTTTGAAAGGACGAATGGTTTGCTTTTATTCCTATGAAAGCGACCTTGGAGATGGCTGGGAAGATCCTGCTGTACATAATGATTCAGACCATACCCGTCAACAGGCATTGAAAATGGGGGCAAATTTGGTGAAATTCGTTTTTACGCTATAATTTCCCCGTACGGGCCGAATCTCGATTCGGCCCCGGTATCAATGGCCGTAAAATATTCGTCAATCATTGCATGAACCGATATGACGTGGGCCGACGTGGCATGGGCCGAATCAAGATTCGGCCCCTACCGTGGATTATTTTTTTTCCTGGGTTTTCTGCCGGCTTTTTTTAATGCCTCGTTGAGGATCCATTCTATGTGGCCATTGGTACTTCGAAATTCGTCTGCTGCCCATTTTTCAATGGCTTCAAACATATCAGGATCAATTCTCAAGGCAAAAGGTTTCTTTTTTGCCATCACTTTTTTCTAATTGTGTAAAGTTCCAGCGTTTACAACCGGACGGGCAGACTCATCCGAACATAAAACAACCATCAGGTTTGAAACCATGGCAGCCTTTCGTTCCTCATCCAAATGCACAATGTTCTTTGCCGATAATTGCTCTAATGCCATATCAACCATACCTACAGCTCCTTCTACAATTTTTGCCCGTGCAGCAACTACTGCGGTTGCTTGCTGTCTTCTCAGCATTGCCCCGGCAATCTCTGAAGCGTAGGCAATATAGTTAATGCGAGCCTCAATTACATGGATACCTGCAATTTCAAGACGCTCAACCAATTCGTCTGCAAGATCATGATTAACTTCATCCCCACCCGATCTGAGTGTTACTTCAGCTCCTACGTCTTCAAAATTGTCATATGGATAAGACCCAGCCAATTTTCTAAGAGCAGCTTCGCTTTGAACCACCACAAAATGCTCATATTCATCAACATCAAACGCTGCCTTAAAGGTGTTCTCAACTTTCCAAACCAAAACCAGTCCAATCATTATAGGATTACCAACCTTGTCGTTAACCTTAATAGGCTGGCTATCAAAATTCCGGGCTCTTAAAGAAATTTTCTTTCTTACAAAGAAAGGATTAACCCAGTGGAATCCATTCTCCTTGATTGTTCCGGCATAATTTCCAAACAAAACCATGACAACCGATTCATTTGGATTAACAACCACTAATCCCAACATGCAAAAAAGAGATACCACCATGACAGGAATATAGACTATCTTCATGGGGAGGAAGAACAGACCCAGCACTGAGCCTAAAAGCAACAGAAACCAAAATGTAAACATCAGGTAACCATTAATACCTTGGATTTCATTTTCATTTTTCATAACTAATATCATTTTGATATCACAAATATATCATAATTATTTATATGTGACAAAAAAAAGGGCTGGATAACTCCAGCCCTTAACACTAATTTCAATTTTTTAATTCAAATACAAGTCAATTCCTTCAATAGTTTGGGATTGGACAAAACAATATGATTGTGCAAAAGCTAAAATAGCTCTGACAGCTTTGTCTGAAGGGGATTGAAATTCCATTTTCACATCCAAATCCTCCATATCTCCACCTCCTTTTTCAAAATCATTAACAAGATAAAACAGAGTAGATTTTCTATTCATACGCATTCATTAATTATCATTTGTACTTAATGAAACGCATCTTTTTGATTCTTAGTATCTACTCCATAATTATTTATTTATGATAAGGTGAGATTCATCTTATGCTCTTCAATCATCTTCCTCATATTTATCAAAGCATAACGCATGCGTCCGAGAGCAGTGTTTATACTGACGCCAGACTGATCAGCAATTTCCTTAAAGCTTAACCCGCAATAATGCCTCAGGTAAACTACTTTTCGTTGATCGGCTGGAAGACGCTCCATCAATTCTCTGACATCAGATACAATCTGATCCTGAATAATGGAATCTTCAATATTGTCGTCTGCTAACTTCTTCTGATTGAACAAATCAATTTCAGTATCATCATTGGAAATTGTTTTCTGAAATTTCTGCTTCCGGTAATAATCTATAATCAGGTTATGTGCGATCCGTAATACCCAGGATACAAACTTCCCTTTATCCTGATATTTGCCTCGCTTCAAGGATTTAATTACTTTAATAAAAGTATCCTGAAAAATATCTTCAGCCAAATGGGGGTTTTTGACGATAAGCAAAATGTAGGTGTAAATTCTGCTTTTGTGACGTGCGATCAGAACTTCTAATGATAACTGATCTCCAGCAACAAACTGTTTAACGAGGATATTATCCTCAAGGTTTTGCAATTTCAAAACTACCTCCTATTTTAATAAATTACTCAAGAAGTAGATTTGTACCTATAAACAGTCCTCCAATTAATTTGTTCTAACTAAGTTTCTCTATTCAAACGCAAGTTTATGAAAAATATTGCTAAAAAACTATTATTTTCACTCGCTTTAACTGCGAATATGCATCAAGAATCATGCCTCAATACAATAAATCAGAAAAAGAATACATAATTATTCAGGGTGGGAAAGTTCACAATCTTAAGAACATTGATGTCAAGCTGCCCAGAAATGAATTAATTGTTATCACAGGCCTCTCAGGATCAGGCAAATCCTCACTGGCATTCGATATCCTTTATGCTGAAGGGCAGAGAAGGTATGTTGAAAGTTTATCTGCGTATGCGCGGCAATTTCTGGGACGTCTTGATAAGCCAGAGGTTGACAAGATATCAGGGATTCCCCCGGCAATTGCTATTGAACAAAAAGTAAACACCAGAAATCCGCGTTCAACTGTTGGTACATCTACTGAGATATATGATTTTTTAAAGCTTCTGTACTCCAGAATAGGACAAACATTCTCTCCGGTGAGTGGTAAAATAGTAAAGAAGGACACAATCAGTGATGTTGTTGATTACATTCAAAAACAAGCAGAAGGTACCAGAGTCATGATCTTAGCCCCCCTTGTCATTGGGGATGGCCGAACTCTTGCTTTGCAGCTTGAGATTCTTTCCAAGCAGGGCTTTTCAAGAGTAGAAGAGAATGGTGAGATCAGAAAAATTCAGGATATTCTTGATTCAATAGACTCAGAGTGCAAAGACTGTCCCTACTCCATTTTGATTGACCGTATTCAGATCAAGTCAGAAGATGAGGATTTACCATCCCGGCTTGCAGACTCGGTTCAAACAGCTTTCTACGAGGGCAAAGGAAAGTGTTTTATAAAAGTCTTTCAGAAAAACGATGATATTATTGAGGCAGGTTTCAGCGATCTATTTGAAGCGGATGGAATTCAATTCGATTCTCCAAGCGTTCATATGTTCAGCTTTAATAACCCGGTAGGCGCTTGTCCTGTTTGTGAAGGCTTTGGTAGTACTATTGGGATCGATGAAGACCTTGTAATTCCAAATAAAAGTCTGTCAATTTATGATGAAGCACTTGTTTGCTGGAAAGGTGAAAAGATGGGAAAATGGAGGGAGAACCTGGTTCTGCAAGCCTCTAAGTTCGATTTCCCGATTCACAAGCCATATTATTTGCTCACACCAGATGAAATCCAAATACTATGGACAGGCAATCAACACTTTCGCGGTTTAAATGAATTCTTTGCTCACTTGCAGGAGAAATCATATAAGATTCAGTATCGGGTTATGTTGGCCAGATATAGAGGCAAAACTGTTTGTCCGGAATGCAAAGGTCAAAGGCTGAACAAGGAAGCCAGCTGGGTTAAAATAGGAGAAAAGTCTTTAAATGAGTTGGTTGTCATGCCGGTTGATAAGCTTCTGGTATTTTTTAAGCTACTCAAACTCTCGGATCATGATACTTCTATAGCCAGTCGTTTACTACTTGAAATCAAGAACAGGCTCGACTATCTGGCCATGGTTGGTTTAGGATATTTAAGCTTGAACCGTACTTCAAATACTCTATCCGGAGGTGAATCCCAACGAATTAATCTCGCTAGTTCACTTGGCAGCAATCTGGTTGGTTCTCTGTATATTCTGGATGAACCATCAATTGGACTACATCCTAGAGACACTCGGAAATTGGTTTCAGTACTGAATAACCTGAAGAATCTTGGAAATACGGTTTTAGTTGTAGAACATGAGGAGGAAATAATCAGGGCAGCAGGATATATTGTAGATATTGGTCCTGAAGCTGGTCGCCTGGGAGGGGAGATTATCCATCAGGGAAGTCTGAAGAATTTATTGGATTCTTCTGAGGGACTGACGGCAAGGTACCTGAGAAACCAAGATATGATTCCTTTACCTGAAAAGCGCAGGCCATGGAACAATTTTATCGAGATTAAAGGAGCGTGCGAAAATAATCTGAAGAATTTTGATGTCAAATTTCC
>JAYEFL010000047.1:0-18759 GCA_034658635.1 Bacteroidota bacterium
TATTTCCTTCCCCCCCCCCATTTCCTCATTTGTGAATGGGCAAATCCGCTGCATCCATCCCAGCCTCAAGAAAAACCTCAGAAATAGTAGGATGCGCATGAACAGTCCGCGCCACATCGTAAACTGTTGCTTCAACCGACATAAAAGCAGCGGCTTCGGCAATCAGGTCTGTAGCGTTTGCAGCTACAATCTGGACTCCAAGTACTTCTCCGAATTTTTTCTCTGAAAGTATCCGAATAAATCCTTCACCAGCATCTTCTGCCAGAGCTTTGCCGTTGGCAGTCATTGGGAATTCACCAATCCTGAATTCAGTTCCCTTTTCTCTGATCTGTTCTTCTGTAAGTCCAATCTGGCTAATCTCAGGAACAGTATATACATTCACCGGATATTGGTTTATGTCAATCTTGCCATGGACACCCTGGATATGATTCACTACAAAGATACCCTGTGCAGAGGCAGCATGGGCCAGGTATGACAGCCCGTTCACATCACCAGCAGCGTAAATTCCTTTAACTGATGTCTCAAGGTGTTCGTCAACAGCAATAAATCCTTTATCATCTAATTTGAGATCTGTATTATTATCAGGAATAATTCCTTCTCTCCAGGAACAATTAAGAACCATGTCAAAGCTAATCAGGTCATCACCAACCTTGAGGTCTCCGTCCTTGTTAATCTCCATTGTTTCTCCTGCATGGATTTTTACTCCCTGTTTTTTCACTTTTTTAAGAATGAATTCTTTCAAATATTTATCGATTCCTGGAAGGATATCTTCTTGCGGACTAACAAGGCTTACTTCCAGATCAATCATCCGGAAGAACTGGGCCAATTCAAGAGCTACTGGTCCGTGACCATATAGAACAAGTTTTTTTGGAAGAGACTCAAGATTAAGTAGATATTCAATCTGAACAAGCTTGTCAGCAGGAATTTCCAGGTTGATTTTGGATGGGTAGGAGCCTGTTGCGATGAGAATTTTCTTTGCTTCAAGTTTTCGATTCTCTACACTAACTGAATTGGCAGAGCTGATAACAGCCTCACCTTTAATCACATCCACGCCGTTCTTTTTAAGCAGGTAATTTACTCCGCCGGTCAGTTTTTTCACCACCTGCACGGCTCTGCTTTTTGAATTTACCCAATTGAAATTGAGCTTCTCAGGATCGATACCATCGATTCCCATGGTGTGTGCCGATTTAATCCGGCCATATAATTTCGCGCTTTCGATTAATGCTTTGGTAGGAATACATCCCCAGTTCAGGCACATGCCACCAACCTCTTTTTTTTCTACCAGAGCCGTTTTCATTCCCAGTTGTCCGGCCCTGATAGCTGCCACATATCCGGCCGGACCTGCACCAATAATTATTATATCATAATCCCACTTATTCATAATTCTTCTTGCTTTCGGTTTAACCCATAATCAGTGATACCGGATCACCCAGGAATTCCATAATTCGGTTTACAAATCGACTAACTTCACCTCCGTCAACTATTCTGTGATCAACAGATATTGATAAAGGTAAGACATTGCCCGGAACAATATCGTTATTATTCACAACAGGCTTTTTTAATAACCTGCCAATACCAAGAATTCCAGCCTGAGGATAATTGATAACAGGTACAGCAAATTGCCCTCCAATGGAGCCAAAATTTGTGATGGTGAAAGTTCCGTCTTTCATATCATTGAGACCCAATTCACGATTCCTTGCTTTGGCAGCAATTAGATTTACCTGCCTGGCAATTTCTTTGATACTGAGTTTGTCAACATGTTTGATAACAGGTACCAGCAGACCATCATCAGTATCAACAGCAATTCCCAGATTATAATACTTCTTATAGATCATTTGTCCGCCCTCAAGATTCATTTCTGCATTGAGAGAAGGAAATTCCTTCAGGGCCAGGGCTGTAGCTTTTAAAATGAAGGGTAAGTAGCTGAGTTTAATTCCTTCAGCTTCGAATTTTGTTTTATACCTGCTTCTGACCTCCATTAATTCAGAAACCTCCACCTCATCGAATACAGTCATATGGGCAGCCTTATGCTTCGACTGAATCATATTTTTGGCGATAGCTTTTCTGATTTGTGTCAGTGGAATGATCTCAAGCGGATAATCCTGCTCACCAAGGCTGGCTGTCTGAGATTGTCTGGTGAACTGATCTGCGGATTCATGATGTTGCAGAATATCCTCCTTCATAACTCTGCCTGCCGGACCTTTTCCCTTAACTTCGTGGATATTAATGCCCATATCTTTAGCCATAGCTCTGGCAACCGGTGTGGCCAGGGCTTTTTTGAGAGTTTTGTCAGGTGCATCTGTTTCTTCTGCTGTAAGTCCCTCATCACTGGCAGGCAAGAATGCTGAATTGTCAGCTATTTCCAGGGTTCCAACAACACCTGCGCCTTCTTCCTCAATAGCTTCAAATTCTGGTTTAGCAGCTTCATGCTGTGCTTCTTCCCCATCTATTCCGGGCAGATCAATTTCAACCAGCGGATCTCCCACATGAATAGTTTCGCCTACCTTACCATATATTTTTGTAATGATTCCTGTTTTTGGGGAGGGAATATCGGTGACCACCTTATCAGTTTCCATCTTAACGAGAGATTCACCCATTTCTACTTCCTGTCCTTTTTCCACGTACCATTCGGCAATAGTCCCCTCATCCAATCCTTCGCCGATATCCGGAAATTTAAAAATGTATCTCATCGCTTAGAATTTTACGGTTTTTTCAATTTCATAAAAGATTTTATCAGGACTGATAAGATAGTGATGTTCTCCTTTTGGTAGAGGAATTATTGTATCAAATCCGGTCACTCTTTTGGGTGGGGCTTCGAGGTAAATAAATGCTTCTTCGTTGGCAATTGCCATTATTTCAGCTCCAACGCCAAAGCTGGTGTGCCCTTCTGCAACAACTACCAGACGACCAGTTTTCTTTATTGACTTTGTCAGGGTGGTTTTATCAATTGGATAAATACTTCTCAGGTCTATTAGTTCAACCGATATGCCTGCTGCTTTTGTTTTAATCATGGCCCTTTGTACTTCTCTTATCAATGCTCCATAGGCTACTACAGTTACATCAGTTCCTGCTGATAGCACTTTTGCTTTGCCCAGGGGTATGGAGTATTTCTCTTCACTGACTTCCTGTTTGATTGCCCTGTATATACGTTTGGGTTCCATGAAGATAACAGGATCATCAGACTCGATTGCTGAGATCAGAAGTCCTTTTGCATCTCCCGGGGTGGATGGAATCACAACTTTCAACCCGGGTATGTGTCCGTACATAGCTTCCAGGCTTTCTGAATGATGTTCAAGAGCATTGATTCCACCTCCATAAGGCATCCGGATTACCATCGGAGTAGTGTATTTTCCGCGGGTTCGGTTTCTCATTCTGGAAACATGAGAGATTATCTGATTCAGTGCAGGATAAGAAAACCCGGAAAATTGCATCTCGATAACAGGACGTAAGCCAGCTGCTGCCATGCCAACTGCTGTTCCGGCAATTGCTGATTCAGCAAGCGGAGTATCAAAAACTCTTTTGGCACCGTGTTTTTTCTGTAATCCTTCTGTAATTCTGAAAACTCCACCTTCAACACCAACATCTTCTCCATAAACCACCACATCCGGATCATCGCCCAGCTTAATGTCAATTGCCTGATTAATGGCAGTGACCATGTTCATGATTTTCATGTTCTTCTTTTCTATCTTCTTATTCATGCCTGTTTCTGATCTCCTTTCCAGTTTAAGAATTTCTGATGTTCTGCCAGCTGGTCTTTGAGGCTGTCAGGCATTTCAGCATATTGATATTTGAATACATCCTCGAGAGGATAATCAGATTGATTCTCTGCTTCCACAAATATCCGGTCAATTTCCTTTTTATATTGTTTAATCAGCAACTCTTCTTCCTGATCACTCCATATTTTTTTTGTAGTCAGGTAGGTCTTCAATCTTTTCAAAGGATCCTTCTGATCCCATTCTTGCTCTTCCTCTTTAGTTCGGTATTTTGAAGGGTCGTCGGAGGTAGTGTGAGCCCCTTTTCGATAGGTTACAGCTTCA
Organism: Bacteroidota bacterium; assembly: GCA_034658635.1. Classification (GTDB taxonomy): domain Bacteria; phylum Bacteroidota; class Bacteroidia; order Bacteroidales; family UBA12481; genus JABHCC01. The sequence continues at coordinate 4,038 of JAYEFL010000047.1, forward strand.
ATCAGAATGGGCCCCTTTCCTGAACGGGTGTATTCGCTGGCTTCTCTGAGTGTTTGTACCATGGCGAAATAATCATTTCCGTCTACCTGAACACCCGGCATGCCATAAGCCACAGCTTTAATTGCAATTCCTTCAGAGGCTGTTTGGGTTTTAAATGGAACTGAAATTGCGAACTGATTATTCTGAACAACGAAAATTACGGGGGCCTTCCAGACTGCTGCAAAGTTCAGAGCTTCATGAAAGTCACCCTCTGATGTGCCGCCATCTCCAACAAATGCATACACAAGCTGATCTTTTTCCTGGTAATTTATTGCATAGCCTATACCTGCTGCATGTTGAAGCTGGGAGGCAATGGGAACTGAGATAGGAAAGAGATTTTCTGCATTTTCAAATTTTGTTCCGATCTCGTATCCCATGTAATAGAGAAAGATTTCTTTCAATGTGGCTCCTTTTGCCAGCCAGGCTCCCATCTCCCTGAATGCCGGTACCAGCCAGTCTTCTTTCCTGATTACAGTAGCAGTGGCCCCTGATATTGCTTCTTGTCCGTAGTTAGGTGGATAGGTGAAAATTCTTCCTTGCCTCTGATAAGAAATGGTCATAAGATCAGCCGTACGTGCAAACAGCATCTTTTTATAAGCCTCTACCACTTCTATATCAGAAATTTCAGGCATCAATTCTGGATGGATGATCTTGCCATCCTTATCCATTACCTGAAATTGCTTTTTCTTGAGTGAATCGTATTCCTTAAGCATAATACCTTTATGGTTTTCTGAAATGTATTTATCGAACAAACCATTTGGAATATTGTTCAGACTCTTTGCTGGTAAGGGAGAGACTTATTGGGCGAAATTTCGGATAACCCTGATGATTACCTTTGTGGCTTGCCTCATTGATTCAACAGGAATGAATTCAAATCTGCCGTGATAGTTATATCCTCCTGTGAAAATATTTGGTGTTGGTAGTCCCATAAATGATAGTCTTGCGCCATCAGTTCCTCCCCTGATAGGAATAATCAGGGGCTTTATGTCAAGATCTTCCATCGCTTTGCGAACCATATCCACAATGAAGAAAACCGGCTCAATCTTTTCGCGCATATTGTAATATTGGTCGTACAGAGACACCTTTACAACTTCAGTTCCAAGCTCTCTGTTCCTGCTCTCTGCTCTTGCGAGCATCACTTGTTTCTTTTCATCAAAAAGATTACTGTCATGATCACGAATTATATATTCGAGAGTAGCCCGTTCAACAGTACCATTAAATAATACAAGGTGATAGAAGCCCTGAGTATTTTCAGTTAGCTCGGGCCGTTCCAGGTGGGGGAGTGAGTTATGGAAATCAATACCCAATTGCATGGCATTGATCATCTTATTTTTGGCTGTTCCGGGGTGGACATTTCGTCCTGTAATTTGAACTTTGGCAAATGCAGCATTGAAGTTTTCATACTCCAGCTCTCCCACCTGTCCTCCGTCAAGCGTATAAGCAAAGTCAGCCCCAAATTCTTTAATAGGAAATAAATCGGCCCCTCGTCCGATTTCTTCATCCGGAGTAAATCCAATCTTTACAGTACCATGAGGGATATCGGGATGATCTTTAAAAAATTGCATGGCTTCCATTATTTCTGCTATGCCAGCCTTGTCATCGGCTCCCAATAAACTATTTCCGTCTGTGGTAATGAGTGTTTTACCAATTAAGTCATTAAGTTCAGGAAACTGTTTAGGGTCGAGAAAATACAAGCCTTCCGGATCAAGTTGAATTCGTCCTCCAGAATAAGAATGAATTTGAGGATTTATTTTTTCGGCTGAGAAATCCGGACTGGTATCCATGTGGGCGAGAAATCCTATTACCGGAACTTTTTTGTCAATATTCGCAGGTAAAGTTGCCCTTACATATCCATTTTCATCAAGAACCACATCTTTTAAGCCAAGATCCAGAAGTTCACCTTTGAGTATTTTCGCCAGCTTTATTTGTCCAGGTGTACTCGGACAATCCTTTGTTTTTGGATTGGACATCGTATCAACCTTTACATACTTCAGGAATCGTTCAACCAGGGCTTCCATTATCTGTTTTTTTGAATATTATAACAACATTAAACTTACCCCCATCAGGGCCATTCCTGCAATCAGGCCGTAAATAGACAAGTGGTGTTCACCATATTCTTCTGCTGCAGGTAGTAGTTCATCCATTGAAATGAATACCATGATTCCTGCAATCATTGAGAAAATAATCCCCAGAAGAGCTTCAGACATAAAAGGCATCAGGATCAACCAAACCATAAGAGCCCCTACGGGCTCAGCTAATCCACTTAAAAAGGCAGCCCAGAATGCTTTCTTTTTGCTTCCGGTTGCATAGAAAACAGGAACTGATACTGCAATTCCTTCAGGGATGTTGTGGATGGCAACAGCCACTGCGATTGCTATTCCTAATTCAGGATCCATTATGGCTGCTGTGAAGGAAGCCATGCCTTCAGGGAAGTTGTGAATACCTATTGCCAGGGCTGTGAAAAGACCTACCCTGAGCAGCTTCTTTTGCTTCATTTCTTCTGAAGCCTCCATGTCTTCAATTCTTTTCATTTCATGGGGGTTATCTTTGCTTGGGATAAGATTATCAATTAGCCCAATCAGAAAAATGCCAGCGAAGAAACCGGCAAGAGTAATCCATCCACCTTTTTCCTCACCATAAGCCCCATCAAGAGCAATACGGGCCTGAGGAAATATTTCCACAAATGAGATGTAAATCATTACTCCGGCAGAAAATCCCAGAGAGAGAGAAAGGAATTTAGTATTGGTTTTAGTGGTGAAAAAACTTAAGGCCCCGCCGATGGCAGTGCTTAGTCCTGCAAATAGAGACAAGCCAAAGGCAAATGCAAGTGTTTGAAAGGAATACTCCATAAATAGGCAACAATTATAACAACCTTGAATAATTTAGGGTGGTTAAAGGTCTAAAATACTGAATTTTTTACAAAACGATCCTTCCTGATGCGAAATGCTAACTTGTACAAAGTGAATACTATCAGAGATCGGATACAGAGGCAGACAATAATCTCCGGGAAAAGTTATAGTTTTTGTCAGTATTTTTCGACCGAGCGAGTTAATAGCCTGGATATGAAAAGGTCCTTTCATCTCTCTGGATATATTGATATGAAGAGCCTTATGTTTAACTATTATATTGAAGCCTGATGATTGTTTGAGGCTAATAGGTTCAGCAACAGGGAAATTTTCTTCAACCTGAATCTGTATTCTGGCAAAAGGTGAAATAGCGCCACATCCAAGGGCTCTGACCATCAAAGTTGCACTTCCTGCCCGGGGAAATTGAATCAGCATTTCAGTTTCATGTGCTGAGTGATAGTGCTTAGCTCCATTTGGGTAAATTTGCCATTCAAATCTCAGGGCATCCTTAACCTGAGGAATCAAATACCTGACCGTTTCACGTACTTTTACAGTTGTTGGTCCCATAATTGGATCAGGAGCTCGTAAAACCATTGGCAGATTCGGCATAGAACTGTATTTGAACCACTGGTATCCATCAAGGTTAAGCTGCTTTCGGTTTTTTAACATAATATCTCTATTGAAAGAGCTGGCATATTGCTCCCAGGCTTCACACGGACTGTGTCCCTTTCTTAGCCAGGTGTTAAGGCTGGGGTCTGTAGAACCATCATAGCTTGAAAAGATTGGTATAATACTGATTTCTCCATTTTGTCCCAGGCTTGTTAGTCTTTTGCGTTGCTGTCCAAAATCATACAATTCAATAGAACCATCTGCCTCCATGTTCCGGTATACTGCATAGAGGATGCGATCGGCCAAAGGAATCAGACTGGCTGCATGATCCTCATCAATCCATCCAACATAAACTTCAATTTCAATTTCAGGAAAGTTGGATATCTGTGATCTGAGATCCTTTAATAATTGACTGACATATGAAAATGCCCCATTGGGATTACATGAATATCCGTTAGGTTCCAGGTATTTAGTGCAATAATATCCAGCTGTTGCACTGTTTGACCAGAACTCAAATTCAAGATTATAATGATCGATCCTGTCGTCAGGAAGAGTAAGAGTATCCAAATTGAACAGATGAATATTATTTATGAATCCATTTAATGACTCCGAAGCAGCCCCGATCCGGGTTAAACCATATTTTGATTTCCCCAGGCGAATAAAGTTGCGAAGATTTTCTCTGACTTCGGACTGACTGAAATCAAGACGATGAAATGAATAAAATGTAATTGAATTGAAGTTGCCCTGAATAATGTAATCAAGTAAGAGTGATTCCTGGTCGCTGTCTCCCAGAATCTCATCAGAACTATTGACATATAATCCTTTGATTTCCTGTGCCTGACCTTCCATGGGAAACAACATGAGAATGCCGGTATAAATGATAATCAGGATATTCTTCATACAACGCAAATTACACTTTTTTAATGTTCGGCCGATATTTTTTTGATGAACATATGAAATCTGATGGCTGCATCGAATATATTTGTAATTTCATAACTGACAAATCCACTATGTTACCAGCTATTTATTCCATATGGCGTACCGATGACTGGTACTGGATTGTGATTAACGGTATACTGCTGTTAACCATTATCTTCGTGGTGATTGTTATTGTGCTGGAAAACCGTGATCCGATAAAAACTGTTAGCTGGTTGATGGTTCTCTTTCTTCTTCCTGTAGTGGGGATAATTCTGTACCTGTATGTGGGCAGGAACTTCAGGAAATCCAAATTTTTCACACTTAAAGGAGTAGCTGATAAGATCAGCCTTGAGCAATTGAGACAGGATCAATTGGTGCGTTTGGATAAAAAGATTTTCATTAAGAATGAGAAACTTATCTCCAAAAGAAACATGATGAAATTGTTGCTCAATAACAGCAAGGCTCTTATAACTGAAAAGAACCAGATACGGGTATTGAACAATGGCAGGCAGACCTTTGGATCCATTGTGTATGAGCTGGAGAATGCTAAACATCATATCCATCTGGAATTTTATATCATTGAAGATGATGTAATCGGAAACAGGATAAAAGATATTCTTGTTAAAAAGGCTCTTGCTGGAATCAAGGTGAAGGTAATATACGATGACGTAGGAAGCTGGTCATTATCAAGAAGATATATACTTGAGCTCACCAATGCCGGAGTGGAAGTCAACAGTTTTATGCCAGTAAGAATTTATGCTCTGGCAAATAAGGTTAACTATCGCCTGCATCGCAAGATAATTGTTATTGATGGCCGGATTGGATTCGTTGGTGGTCTGAATATAGCCGACAGATACTGGCGGGGTTTGGGTAAAAGTTATATGTGGCGGGATATTCACCTCCGGCTTGAGGGAGAATCCGTACACAGTTTGCAAGCTATTTTTCTTACAGACTGGAGTTTTGTGTCAGAACGTCAATCAGATGAGGAAGGGTGTTTCCCTCAGGTGAAAGAAAAAGGCGATTGCCTGGTTCAGATTGTTACTTCTGGTCCGGATTCAGATTGGCAGAGTATTATGCAGGCATACTTTACTGCCATTTCTTCAGCTCATCGGTATGTGTTTTTTTCAACCCCCTACTTTTTGCCGAATGAAAGTATCATGACTGCCCTAAAAACTGCAGCATTAAGTGGTGTGGACGTTAGAATTCTTTTGCCTGAAAAAAATGATTCCTGGATTGTTGGTCACAGTAGCAGATCATATATCAGAGAGGTGCTTGAATCCGGGGTGAAAGTCTATTTGTTCAAAAGAGGCTTTACACATAGTAAACTGATGATTGTTGATGATGTTTTTTCTTCAGTAGGTACAGCTAACCTGGATATCAGAAGTTTTAACCAGGATTTCGAAGTCAATGCTTTGATATACGATGAGGAGGTTACCCTGTCATTGAAGAAGGATTATATGGAAGATATCAGAGCATCTCAGGAGTTGAACCTCTCTTTATGGATGAAGCGACCGAGGATTCATAAATGGCTGGAATCTTTTGCCAGAGTTTTCAGTCCTTTACTTTAACTAATAAAGCTTTCTGCGCTTGATGAGGAAAGGAAGAAGAACTTCTTTGAAATCTTTCTGAACTACGGCTTCAGACAGATCAATCCCATATTGGCCACAACGAAGATTTATCTCTTTTCTATGCGCCTGCATTAAGGAAATGTAGTGATCTTTTACTTCTGCAGGATTGAGCTTTATAACTTCGGCTGTTTCCATATCAATAAACTTGTGAGGCTTGTGGGGAAAATCGAAGTTTGCCTCCAGCTTGTCATCCAAAACATGAAACAGAAGAACTTCATGTTGGTTGTATCTGAAATGTTTAAGTGCAGAGAACAATTCATCGGGTTCGCCCTGATCAAACATATCTGAAAAGATAATAACTAAACTTCTTCTGGGAAGTGAATCTGCTAACTGATGCAAAATTTCTGCCGACCGTGTGGGCTTATTAAGATTCTGAACTCCCTCATTATTTACTACTTCATTCATGAGACGACTAAGTTCTGCATATAAAAGTTGTGTGTGTACACTGGTTAGCCGTGCATCAGCCTGAAACTCAAGCTCGTCTGAGAAAAGGTGTAAGCCAACGGCATCTCTTTGTGTGGTAAGAAGACGAATCAATGCGGCCGCACAATATATACTAAAGAAGAGTTTATTGTGCATCTTTCCTGCTGGATATGGAAAAAGCATTGATGACGAAACATCAAGAATCAGATGAGCTTTAAGGTTAGTTTCTTCCTCAAAACGCTTGACAAACAACTTTTCTGTTCGTCCATAAAGCTTCCAGTCAATGTGTTTGGTTGATTCACCGGTATTGTAATGACGATGTTCAGCAAATTCTACGGAAAAACCATGGAAAGGGCTCCTGTGAAGGCCGGTAAGAAAGCCCTCAACAACCTGCTTGGCAATAAGTTCAAGCTGCGAGAAAAGTTCAAGTCCTTCTATTTCAGTCAGATTCTTCATTAAACAAAAAAAGGCAGGGGAGTTTATCCCATGCCTTAAATATATGGGAAAATGAATATTTACAAAAGTGCATCAATTTTCTGGGCAAGAACAGTTTTAGGAACGACTCCTACTTGTTTGTCAGCTACTTCTCCATCTTTAAAGAAAAGAATGGTCGGAATATTACGGATCCCAAACTTGCCAGGAGTAATAGGGTTGCTGTCAACATCCATTTTTACAACTAGGATTTTATCTCCGTATTCTTCGGATAATTCGTTTACAATTGGGCCAATCATACGACACGGGCCGCACCATTCTGCCCATAAATCTACTATTGCTGGTTTTCCTGCATTAAGGACTACTTCTTCAAAATTTGCATCGGTAACTTCTATAGCCATGACATTTCTGGTTAATTATTTGATAAAAATTAGGAGCCAAAATTAGTAAATTATTCAATTTTAAATTCAATTTCAGGGTACGACTTTAAAAAGTCTATAAATTCGGGACTCAAGTCAACTCTGTGGGTGCGGCTAAACATTTCAACCCAGACCTTTTCAATTGGATCAAAGATCATAAATTTCAGATTTGTGTTCCCTTTATTTTTATTGACAAGCTCACCTAAGCCTTTCATAAATTCTTGAGAAAGATTAGCAATAGGGATTCTCAAAACAACCGCATTGATCATCGTTTCCCGTATTTCAGACAGCAGGTGTATTTTTTTAACCTTAAACTCAAGCTCATCCTGATTGAAAGGTCTGGGGCCAACTTTGCCTGTCAGTAATAAGGTGTAACCGGGTTGCATATAATTCCTGAAACTCATATAGTCTTTTGAGAAGAACATCAGGTTGATCTGATCGGTAAAGTCCTCAATTAACAACTTGCCAAAAGGTTTATTGTTTTTTGTAGTACGATGTTCTGCCTGCGTAACTATTCCGGCAACCCGTAGTTCTTTTCCATTCAACAACTCCAGGTTCTGAAAATCGTTCAGGTTTGCATTGCAGTAATTATCTATTTCCAACTGGTAATCATCTAAAGGATGGGCTGAAAGATAGATTCCCACTAAATCTTTTTCCTGATTCAATTGCTGAAGCGATGACCATTCCTGGCATTCATGGGGATTGGGTCTGCTCACTGCTACTTCTGCCTGACCTCCGAATAAACTTTGTTGAGCAGCATCTTTTTCTTCCTGCATTTTTATTCCATAGCGGGTAAGGTGCTCGATAAAGCTCTGTCCTTTGTCATCTTCAGAAACGTATTGACAACGCTTAAAGTCAGAATGATTGTCAAGGGCACCGGACAGAGCCAGAGACTCCATCACTTTTTTGTTGACAGATTTCAGGTTTACCCTTTCAACAAAGTCGTATATATTACTGAAAGCTCCATTAGTATTTCGTTCCCTGATCATTTCTTCCACAGCTCCGGCTCCAACCCCTTTAACTGCCGCAAGACCAAATCGAATATCCCCACTTTTGTTAACAGTAAACCGCAGAAAACTCTCGTTCACATCTGGTCCGAGAACTGCCAGCCCCATCCTCCGGCATTCATCCATATAAACCTTAATTTTCTTTATGTCAGAAAAATTACGACTGAGAACTGCAGCCATATATTCAGCCGGATAATTGGCTTTCAAAAAAGCTGTTTGGAAGGCTACTACAGAATAGGCAGCAGAGTGTGAGCGGTTAAAACCATATTTGGCAAATTCCTGCATGATCCCGAATATTTCTTCTCCTTTTTCTTTCGGAACTCCTTTTTTTTCTGCCCCTTCGGTGAAAAGAGCTTTTTGATTCTCCATCTCATCCATGCTTTTCTTTCCCATTGCTCTTCTGAGAATGTCAGCACTGCCCAGGGAAAACCCGCCAACAATTTGTGCAGTCTGCATGATTTGTTCCTGATAAACCATGATTCCATAAGTGTCTGATAAGATTTCCTCTAACCACGGATGTGGATAAACCACTTCTTCTTGTCCGTGTTTCCGTTTAATAAACTGAGGGATGAAATCCATTGGTCCCGGACGAAAAAGAGCGTTCATTGCAATCAAATCCTCAATACTGCTTGGTTTGAGTTCTTTCAGGTGTCCCCTCATGCCGGGAGACTCAAACTGAAAAGTTCCAACGGTTTCACCCTTTTGATATAATTCAAAGGTTTTGGTGTCATCGTAGGATATGGAATCAATATCAATATCTATATCTCTGGATAGCTTGATGTTATCAATAGCTTCTTTTATTATTGATAAGGTTTTCAATCCGAGGAAATCCATTTTGAGCATTCCGACATTCTCGACATGTTTTCCATCGTACTGGGTCAGGTACAGGTCGGTATCCTTGGAAGTACTCAATGGAATATGTTCGATCAGATCTTCAGGACCAATAATAACTCCGCATGCATGTATTCCTGTTTGTCGTACTGATCCTTCAAGAGTTTCAGCCAGAGTCAGAGTTTTTATTACCAGCTCCGATCCACCCTTTTTCTCCTTTTTCAACTCTGAGACTTCTTTATAGGCATCGCTAAGCTTAACTTTTGGTTCGCCAGGCACCAATTTTGACAAGCGGTTTGCTTCAGGTAATGAAAGATTAATCACCCGTGCTACATCCTTAATAGAACTTTTGGCTGCCATGGTTCCGAAAGTGATGATCTGGGCTACTCTTTCCTTACCATACTTTTTCACCACCCACTTCAAGACTTCATCTCTTCCGTCTTCATCAAAATCGATATCAATATCAGGCATGCTTATACGTTCAGGATTCAGAAAGCGTTCAAAAAGGAGCTTATACCTGATTGGATCGATATCTGTTATCCTGGTGCAGAACGCCACTGCCGATCCTGCGGCTGAACCTCTTCCCGGACCAACAGCAACACCCATTTTACGCGCAGCAGATATAACATCCTGAACAATAAGGAAATACCCGGCATATCCCATGTCGGCGATCACCTTAAGTTCGTAATCTATTCTTTCCCTGATTGTTTCATCGATTGCTTTGTATCTTTTTTCGGCTCCTGAATAACTCAGATGACGGAGGTACTCATCCTGATTGGTAAATCCTTCGGGTAAGTTGAAAGCTGGTAGCAAAATCTCACGGTTCAGTTCGTAATTTTCCACCTTGTCAGCAATCTCAAGTGTATTACTGATGGCTTCCGGATATTCAGGAAACAGATCTTTCATCTGATCTGGGGTTTTAAAATACTCCTGACCCGTAAATTGCATGCGACTGGTGTCATTGAAGTCCTTTCCTGTGCCCAGACAAATAAGAATATCCTGAGCCTCTGAATCCTCTTCATTGAGGTAATGAACATCATTTGAAGCAATGATTTTGACTTCATTTTTCCGAGCCAGTCTGACCATTATTTCGTTGGCTTTCACCTGATCGTCATATCCATGATTTTGGAGCTCCACATAGTAATCTGACCCAAAAACAGATTTGTATCGAAGAAGAACTTCCTCAGCATCCTTCTCGCTTTTATGGAGGGCGGCTTTTGGCAGCTCACCTCCAAGACAGGAAGAGCATGCAATTAAACCTTCATGGTATTTTTCAATTAGCTCCCAGTCAATTCTGGGTTTATAATAAAAGCCTTCTATGTAGGCCAGCGACACCAGCCTGACCAAATTACTGTAGCCCTGTTTGTTTTTTGCTAAAAGGATCAGGTGGAAGCGGTTGCGATCCTCTTTGTCAGTTTTGTCATGCCTGCTGTTTGGAGCCAGGTACACTTCACAACCAATAATCGGTTTAATTCCCTGGCTCAGAGTTTCATCATAAAACTTTTTGACACCAAACATATTTCCATGATCTGTAATTGCAAGTGCCGGCATTTTAAGTTCCTTTGCACGGGAAACAAGCTTGGGGATATGGGTTGCTCCATCAAGAATGGAGTATTGGGTATGCACATGTAAATGGATAAAATCACTCATACAATAATTGATTGTAAGTCAGCAGCTTAAAGAAAACCTCCTCGCGGTCAGGAGTCCAGATAAAAGTACAACAAAAGACGAGGGATTGTTTCACTGTTTAAAACTCTTGAAAAAGTTTACCAAAGTTTTGTGTAAGAATAATTTACTCCTAACTTTGCACCCACGTTTTTTTTAAGGTATAATACATTTAACAAACAATGCCAGCAAAAATTAGATTAGCTAGACACGGGAGAAAATCCCGTCCGTTTTACTACATAGTAGTTGCGGATAGCAGGGCGCCACGTGATGGTAAGTTTATTGAGCGGATTGGTTCTTACAATCCGGTCACAAATCCTGCTACTATTGACCTGGATTTTGACAGAGCTCTGTCATGGATTCAAAAAGGAGCACAGCCAACAGATACGGCTCGTTCTATTTTGAAAAGCCATGGAGTGATGTTCAAACATCACCTTCTGAAAGGGATTGCAAAAGGAGCCCTTACAGAAGATCAGGTTGAACAAAAATTCCAGGATTGGTTGCAAGAGAAAGAGTCTCAGACTGAAAGTGTCGTTAAGAAACTGGATGAAGAGAAAAGGGCTGACAAAAAGAGTCGTCTTGCCGCTGAAATTAAGGTTCGTGAAGCAATGGCAGCTGAATTAGCAAAGAAAAATGCTGTTCTGGCAGCTGAAGATGAAGTAGAAGTTGTTGAAGAGCCTGCTGAGGAAGCTCCTGTAGCTGAGGAAGCTCCTGTAGCAGAAGAAGCTCCTGCTAAGGTTGAAGAGCCAAAAGCAGAGGAAGCTCCTGCCAAGGAAGAAGCTCCTGCTAAGGTTGAAGAACCAAAGACAGAACAGCCTAAGGCAGAAACAACTGAAGAACCAGCTGGCGAAGAAAAAAAGGATAAAGAATAAACTTACCAGTTTTTGTGGTTAAAAGGCTTGTTCATTGAACAGGCCTTTTTTTTTATATGTGACTGGCATGGGTGATGACGGTTGCTACGAAGGTTGATGATCTGTGTTTTGATTAACTTCAGCCCAACTTGAAGGCTAACGGGGCATCTATCAGGGATAAGTACAGTTAATTGTGAATCTGCAAATAATTCTTCTCTGTGATATGCCTTTTCGGCAATTGCCAACATGGTGATTTAAAGTCTGCTTGTATTGTGTAATACTAATATTTGTTTTGCCAATTCAAGATCCGACTCCAAGATGTAAAGGTCAAGTGTTGAATGTGTTCCTTGGCCATGACCAGCAGAAACACTGGATTGAAAAACATCTTTGATTATGCAGCTAACTCCAATTCCTTCAAGATCTGTCTGACAACCTAAGCATGACACAAATGTTCCTGAAAAAACCTTGACTAATCTTTTATGGATACTCATATCAACGAAGATAATGAAAATGAATGAAAGGAGTAGATATTGAATGCAATGCAATAAGTATTGCTATGAGTAGGACTGGAAGAAAGAATGTTTTATTACCTGTGAATTTCATAATTGCAATTTATATTTATACAATTTATCTATTGAATTCAAGGATGAGCAGATTAAATATTTGTTGTTATTGGCCACACAGAATGAGAATATATTTCTGTCAAGCAATATTTTCTGGATAGGATTCCCAAGCCAATCCCATACATGAATCTCATTTGAGAAATCGTCTAAACCAACTCCTTCTTTTGTCATTTCACTCGTTGTTTTGCCGATGTATAAAGCATAGATATATTCAGTTGTGGATTTTATTTTTCTATAGTTCTGCATTATTTGACCAAAGCTCTTCTGAGAAGAGTTTGGATTAACTAATGCTAAAGGGAATTCTTGGCCATTCAAGTATCGTGATTCATAAAGTAAATCTCCATTCTTTTGATAAATTCTCAGAAAGGGGAACTTGTCGTAGGCCGCGGCGAATATGCACTGCCTACTACCATTTGGTAGAGTCATATAGGCATGAAGGGAAATAGGGAAATAATCCTTATCTTCCTACTTTTAGTTAACAAACATGGAGTTTATCGAGAATCCCCAAAAAGCAGGTTTTATCCAAAAGACTCATGGAGTACATGGAGGATTGATGGTAGAAACTTTTCAAAGTTTGCCAGATGAAGAGAGCATGCCTGAATGGGCCTTTATGGAGTTAGAGGGTGGATTGGTTCCTTATCGTTTGAAATCTGATGAATGTTTTATTCGGGATAACCGACATCTGGTGATTTTTATTGATGACATTGAATCTCCTGAGCAGGGTGCTGAACTATTGCAATCACAGGTTTATTTTCCTGAATATTTTGTCAAACCTTTAATTAGCTTGGATAATCTGCCCGTGATTGGCAAAGGATTTAAGGTTGTTTTTGAGGGGCACAAGGAAGTCGGATTATTTATTGAGATGCTGGAGATTCCCGGAAATCCTGTTCTGTCTATCGATGTAAATGGAAAGGAAATTCTTGTACCAGCTAGCGATGAATATATTCAGAAAATCGAAGAAGATTTGCAGACTGTTTACCTTGCTGTTCCTGATGAATTGCTCGATCTGAATTAATTATTTTCTGAGTATCTGAACTTCACCATCGTGTTTTATCCGAATTATTGAGGAGGCTTTCTCTGATGGTCTTTCATCTTGTCTCCAATTTACAATGTGATCGATTCTGGCTGACAGGGCAGGATCAATTTCCTGAAAACAAGTGGCAGTTGGCTGTCCACTGAAATTTGCCGAGGTAGAAACAACAGGTTTTCTGAACTGTCTCAGCATTTCCTGACAAAAATCCTCATCTGGTATGCGCAGCCCGATACTGCTATCAGGGGCAGGTAGATTTTCAGCCAGATTAATAGCTCCATCAATAACCAATGTTAATGGTGTATCAGAGCATTCAAGCAATTGAATCGCTATATCCGGCATTTCATCCAAATAACGTTGAGCCATATAAATATCAGATACAAGAATCAGCATGCTCTGCGAAGGATCCCTTTTTTTGATGTGATAGATTTTTTCTACTGCCTGAGCATTAGTGGCATCACAGCCAATTCCCCATATTGTGTCACTTGGGTACAGTATGCTTTCACCTTTCTTGAGAGCCTCAACTACAGATTTAATTTCCTTTTGCATAATGGTCTGATAATTTTTTGTATTTCAAATACACATATTTGGCAGATAAGAATGAGAATTGCCATCCCAATCGGCCTTCCATTAATCCTCCTCTAAAGATAAATTCTACCAACAGACGCCATAATGAATGACTGTACCTGGCCAACAATCCTTTCTTTATTCCTTTTGAAAAATATGCTTCTGCTGCTACTGTTGAGAAATTGTCAATCTTCCGGAGATGATCTGCCCTGTCAGATATAACCCAATGGAGAATATCTCCCTGGATTCTGCAGATATTGGCCCCATTTGGCATCTCAATTCTGTCATGCGGGTCATGTCCAGTCCATTTCGCCAGACGAGGATCAAATAACCTCAGTTTTCTGTCAGGATACAGACTGGTATACCTCATCCACTTCCCACAATAATTATTTCTACGGTTAAAAACGTACCCATCGGCTAAGGGATTCTCTTTGAGTTTCAGAATTTCCAGACTGGCTTCTTCAGAAAGAGCTTCATCTCCATCCAAAGACAAAATCAGATTGTGACTGGCCATCTCCATAGCTCTGTTTTTCTGACTAACATAACCATCAAAAGTATGCTCATAAAATCGAACTCCGGCTTCAATACAAATCTCCTGAGTACGATCAGTAGAAAATGAATCCAATACTAAAACTTCATCAGCCACAGCTTTAACAGAATCCAAACACTTAGAAAGGTGCTCACCCTCATTAAAAGTAATAATAACAACAGATAATTTCTCCATCCTTAATCCGTTATTCGGTTATTCGGTTATTCGGTTATTCGGTTATTCGGTTATTCGGTTATTCGGTTATTCGGTTATTCGGTTATTCGGTTATTCGGTTATTCGGTTAT
>JAYEFL010000048.1:0-18717 GCA_034658635.1 Bacteroidota bacterium
CCGCCAATAAGTTGTGAGGATATGTACAGGCCGGAGATTTTCGCAAGTACAGGTGGAATTTGGGTTCAAGTGACACAGTAATGGTGAAAAGGTATACCTTAATATTACTTATTACTTTTCTTATTTTCTATTTTCTATTTTCTATTTCCTACAAAGAGCCCTTTGTCGCTGTTCCTTTGTCAACGGCAGTATTTGATTCACAGGGCTCTTTGCTGGGTGCGCGGATTGCAGCTGATGAGCAGTGGCGCTTTGAGCCTGGGGATAGCATTCCCCAAAAATATCTTACCTGTCTGTTGGCTTTTGAGGATCGTTATTTTTTCAAGCATCCCGGGGTTAATCCTTTTGCACTTTTCAGGGCATTAGGGCAGAATATTCGTGAGGGCAGGATCGTTAGCGGGGGATCTACTATCAGTATGCAGGTTATCCGCTTATCCAGAAAAGATAAGCCTCGTAATGTATGGCAGAAGATTTTGGAGATGTTTTTAGCAGTCAGGCTTGAATTTCACACAAAAAAGCCGGAGGTTCTTAGCATATATGCTGCCAATGCACCATTTGGTGGTAATGTTGTTGGTCTGGAAGCTGCTGCCTGGAGATATTTCAACAGACCTGCTTACCAGCTTTCCTGGGCTGAGTCTGCTACTCTGGCAGTATTGCCTAATGCCCCGGCTCTGATTCACCCCGGAAGGAACAGGGAAGCATTGCAAAGTAAGCGCGATAGATTGCTGGGTTTGTTGTTGGCAGAGGAGACTCTGGATTCTTTGGATTACCAACTGGCAACTGAAGAACCATTGCCTATAAAGCCCTTACCCTTGCCAAACCGGGCAGAACATTTGGTTGACTATTTTCATAAGCGGGGAAAGGGACGGGTTCAAACCATGGTTCATCCTTGGTACCAGGATGCCTCAAGAGAGGTTCTGACTAATCATCACAAAAATCTCAGAAGCAATCAAATACATAATCTTGCAGCACTTATTCTGGATAATGAATCGGGCGAAATTCTTGTTTATCACGGCAATTCAGAGGATGATGGATCTGGCTTGCACGGACATCATGTGGATGTAATCAGACGTCCACGTAGCAGTGGGTCAATTCTGAAGCCCATTCTGTACGCATGCATGCTTGATGCAGGAGAGATTTTACCCGGAACTATTGTACCTGATGTACCTACCAGATATGTTGATTTTACTCCACATAATTTCACCAAACTCTATGATGGGGCAGTACATGCAGATGAAGCATTAATCCGCTCACTCAATGTGCCTGCCGTAAGAATGTTGCGTGAATATGGAATTCTACGTTTTTATGATCAGCTGAAAGGCATGAGTATCAGCACCTTGAGTCGTTCTGCCGAGAACTATGGTTTAACTCTGATACTTGGCGGGGCAGAGGTGACATTATGGGATATTGTTCAACTGTACTCAGGGTGGGCAAGGCAGTTAGATCTCTTATCTGAGGGCCCCTTATCATCAGAGGCCATCTATCTGACATTTGAAGCAATGAAAAGGGTGAAAAGACCGGAAAATGAGGCTGGCTGGGATCAGTTTTTATCGGCTCATCCTGTTGCATGGAAAACAGGAACGAGTTTTGGATATCGTGATGCCTGGGCAGTGGGAGTATCACGAAAATATACAGTCGGAGTTTGGGTTGGAAACGGTGACGGTGAAGGTCGTCCCGGACTAACAGGTTCAACTGCTGCTGCTCCTGTTCTGTTTGATCTGGTCAGGATTTTGCCGGATGGCGAATGGTTTGAACCTCCTGTTGAGCAAATGGAGGAGGTGGTTATCTGTCGGGAATCTGGCATGCGTGCATTTGAGCATTGTCTGCACAGAGATACCATCCAGATTCCGGCAAAAGGATTAGAGACTCCTGTTTGTCCATTTCATATAGGCATAACGCTTGACCAATCAGGCCGTTACAGGGTTCATGGCAATTGCTACCCGATAGAGAATATGTTACATAAAAAATGGTTTGTATTGCCCCCGGGTATGGATGCCTTTTACAAGGGTAAGAATCCTTTTTACCGCTCCTTGCCACCCTGGATGAATGGATGCTTACCGGATGCTCATTACTCTCCAATTGAAATACTTTATCCACACCAGGGTGAGGAGATATTTTTGCCTGTAAATGTTTCAGGGGGAAAAGAAAGCATCATAGCGGAGGCAGCACATGTTAATCCAAGCTTAAGTGTTTTCTGGTTCTTAGATGAAAATTTCCTCGGCACTACCAGGGGGATTCATAAAATGACTCTGCAACCTTCAATCGGATCCCACAGGATTAGTTTGACGGATGCAGAGGGGAATAGTGTGGAGCGGATGTTCAGGATTAAGTAGTTTATTCTTTTACCTCCAGTTTAACCACCGTTACCTTAGCCAGATCTTTTTTGTAGTACAATGACCCGATGAAAAACAGGACAGAGCCTAATACCAAAAAGATCGGTAGAGTTCTCATTGCTGCTTCAAGTCCGTAATGATCAGATATCCAGCCAATAACAAGAGGGCCCATACTGGCTCCGAGTAAGTTTTGAATCACCACTGCCAGAGAAAAAGATGTTGCCCTTAAACCCGGATGTACCAGGTCTTGGGTTGCTGCTGCAGCACCGGGGATGAATGAAGTAATAACCGCTCCCATAACCAGGAAAGTTATGTATTGCTGTGTATCTTTAAATACAACGAAACCCAGAAAGCATAGTATGGCAGCAAGCATAGCAGTTATGCTTGGGAATAGCAAGCGGGAATTTAGTCTTTTTTTGCGCCAACGATCTGTCAGGTAGCCACCAAGAGGAGCTCCGATAATAGCCAGCAGCATAACCAATGAGGCCTTTGGACTAGCCTTATCCATTGGCAGATCATACACTCTGTGGAAATAATCATCTAACCACCAGAGAACAGAGGTGGTAACAAAAACCATTGCAGTGAATCCAAAATAAGTAAATACAAGAGCTGGTTTGCTGAAGAATTCTTTGGCAAGATCCCGGGTACTCATTTTGACTTTTTTCGGTAAGTGATCTTTGGATTTTTCCTTAACCAATTCTATAGTTTTATAATCTTTAACCATAAAGAACAGTATGGCTATGAGTAAGCCTGGTGCTGCAACAATTCCAAATGCAGATTTCCATCCCCATTTCATGGCTATGATACCTCCGAGCGCCACCCCAATGGCAGCACCAAGTGGTATGGATGCGTTCCACAGTCCCATTATCCAGGATCGTTTTTCCTTAGGATACATAGCTGAGATCATCGCGCTTCCTCCGGGAGCATATCCGGCTTCGCCAACACCAATAAATCCACGGGTAACTAATAAACCACCAAAACTGCTGGTCAGTGCACAGGCTGCAGTTGCCAAACTCCAGACTGTGGCCATTGCACCAATAGTTTTCCGCCTGCTCCAACGATCTACCAGAGCAGAAATGGGTAAGGTCAGAGCAACAATAGACCAATAAACAACTGAAGAGAGTGCACCTACCTGGGTGTCTGATATTCCCCAATCATCCTGAATGAAAGGGGTGAGAGAACTAACAACCATACGATCGATATAATCGAACATATAGAGTAGAAAGAGAAGGGAAAAGACATAATTAGTGTATCTGGGAGTGAACAGATACCCTGGTTTAATCGCCTGCGATTTGGCCATAAAGGATAAGTTAGAGTTTGGAAAAACAAAAGTTCACCTGTCGGGGTTGAGGGTTGTGAAAAGAATTGAGGAAAGCAAATTGCTGGACTTGGGACCCAGGGATGGTGTGAAAAGCCTAAAACGGCAGATCATCTACACTACTTTCCTCATCCAGTCCTAAGGGTTCTTCTGCGGGTGGAGGGGCTGCATTTCCTGAAGGTTCGGATGAATTAGATGCACCTGCACCTTTTTGAGCTACCTTCCAGGCTTTGATGTCAGTGTACCAACGACCGTTATACTCACGACTTTCAATATCGATTGAAACCTCCAGGTCCTGGTTTTCTTTTATGCCAAAATCATCAATCTTATCACCCCAAACCATGAAGCAAATTTTCTTTGGATACTGGTCTTGTGTTTCAAGAATATATTCCTGCTTCCTCCAGACACCTTTTGCAGATTCGCCAGACTTTTCTTCCAGTACTTCTATGATTTTGCCGTTGATTTCCATTGATTCTGATTTTTGTATAGCGAAAGTAAGAAAAAATTATTGTCATTCGTCCTTCGTCGTTCGTCTTTCGGAGGTAATAAGTTATATTATTTACTCTTTGCCGAAAGACGAATGACGAAAGACGAAAAACGTCTTATCTCCCAAACCCCTCAGGAACCTCAATCACAATAATCTGTCCTGAAACTGTCATCACCCCGTTCGCATAGACATTGGCATCAACAATAACTTTTTTTCCTTTTATTTCACTAATTCTTCCTCTGATTTCCAGCTCCACTCCAATCGGGGTTGGCTTGTGGTAATCAATCTTTAATGAGGCGGTTACACAGCGAGGGGCATTGAATTCTGTGAGCTCAATATTGCGTTCCCGGGCGATAGCAAGTGATCCGGACCCGGTGCCATGACAATCAATAATGGAGGCTAAAAGCCCGCCATATACAAATCCGGGTAGAGCTATGTGATACTCTTTTGGAGTGTAATGTGTGACAGTTTCATCGCCATCCCAGTAGGTCTTTATCTGGTGCCCATGGTGATTCTCTCGTCCGCATCCATAACAATGAGCAAAATCTTCGGGGTAATAATCCTGTAATCCTTTCATCCCCAAAAATAGAAAAAGAATTAGAGAGCACCGAGGTGCGCAGGGACTATCGCACTGGGGGTATGGTAGAACCCGGAAAAAATCGCCCCGGGGGTATGGTAGGACTCAAAGAAACGGTCCGGGGTAAAACCCGGACCCACAAAAAAACTCCTGAGTCACCTCGCTTCGATTCCGCTCAGCGACCGGAATTTCGAATTCCCAAGTCCCCGAGTCCCGAGTCCCGAGTCCCGATCAATGCTGATGCCCACCCTCACCATGAACATGTCCATGGCTTAGTTCTTCCTCAGTAGCATCCCGTACATCCATTATCTCTACATCAAAATGAAGTGTTTGTCCTGCCAGTGGATGATTCAGATCAAGTGTAACATCGTCTCCTTCAATTTTTGAGACTACTGCTATGGATTTTCCCTGTTCCAGTTCCACCTCAACCTGCATTCCAGCCTTCAGTTCTTCTTCTCCTCTGAATCCTTCTTTTCCCACTTTGAAAACCATGTCATCACGAAATTCACCATAGGCTTCAGCCGGAGCAACTGTTACCTGCATCTTTGCTCCTTTTTCTTTGCCTTCCAACTGGCTCTCAAGTCCGGGAATTAATTGTCCGTTTCCCTGGATGAAAGGAAGTGGAGATTTTCCTTCAGAGGAATCCATAATCTCACCTTTATCATCCTTGAGAGTATAATGCATTGAGACTACTTTGTTCTTTTCGATTTTCATTTTGCTAATTTTTTTCAATAAAGTTCGCAAGATACACCTATTGAACGTAGAATGAAATCAATAAACTAATCTTTTTACTAAATTCAGACCACCAAAAGTTAGAAATATGGCGACAAATAACTCAAAGAGACGATTCTGGTTTAAGATGATCACAATTCCGGGGGCTATTTTGGCTTTATACTTTTTGTTGATTGCTGTTTTCCTTTGGAATAATCCCCAAATTAAATGGGACTGGGATGAAGTGGATGTTTCTGAAATAGATTTCTCAGGGGATTTTACCTGGGGAGTTGCTGCAGCAGCCCATCAGGTTGAAGGCAATAACACCAATAACCAATGGTATTTGTGGGAAACGGCGAAGGATGAGCAGGGAAACCCAAGAATATTGAACGGACAGAAGGCAGGAATGGCTTGTGATCATTGGAATCGCTATCCTGAGGATATCCGGTTGATGAAAAATCTTGGAGTTACGGCTTACCGTTTTTCAATTGAATGGAGCCGTATTGAGCCGGCAGAGAGCGTGTTTGATACAGTGGCGATTAAGCATTATTTGCAGGTTTGTGACAGTCTCCTGTACCACGGAATTAAACCCATGATCACTTTACATCATTTTTCAAACCCAATCTGGTTTGAGAAAAAGGGAGCATTTGAAAAGGCAGAAAATGTTGATGATTTTATTGAATTT
This sequence comes from Bacteroidota bacterium, assembly GCA_034658635.1. Classification (GTDB taxonomy): domain Bacteria; phylum Bacteroidota; class Bacteroidia; order Bacteroidales; family UBA12481; genus JABHCC01. The sequence goes on from JAYEFL010000048.1 coordinate 6,109, forward strand.
GTAGAATATGTATATCCCATTTTTTCGAGCAGAGTCAAAAACTGGTGTACAATTAATGAACCCAGCGTATATGTGGTTGATGGATATTTTAATGGAGTCAACCCACCAGGGGTGAGTGATCCGAAAATTGCCGGAACTGTACTGAGAAATTTACTGGAAGCCCACGTTAGAGCATACCAAATGATTAAAAGCCTTCCCGGTGGAGCCGATGCCAGTGTTGGACTGGTAAAGAATATGACCTTTATTGATCCTTATAATCCACTGAATCTGGCCGACTGGATTCTCAGCTCATATGCAAACAGAGCTTTTAACGAATCCACTCTTAATTTTCTTGAAACCGGAAAGTTTAACTTTGTTATGCCCACTATGGTGAAGATAAAGGAAGAAAATCCTCTGGCGGTAGGCTCAACTGATTTTATTGGATTGAATTACTATTCTCACTATACTCTGAAGTTTGGGTTCGATTTAGACAATGCATTTGAAAACCGACCCCTGGCACATGAAATTCCAACCGACATGGAATACAGTCAATACCCGGAAGGCTTCTATCGTGCTGCAAAGCGGGTGGCTAAGCTTGGAGTCCCGGTTATTGTCACCGAGAATGGTATTGCCGATGCCTCTGACCAATACAGAGATCTGTTTATCCGAAGATATTTGTACGCTCTTTCCAAAGCCAGAGAGGAAGGAGTAGATATCAGAGGATATTATTACTGGTCATTAATGGATAACTTTGAATGGTCTTCTGGATATGATATGAAATTTGGACTTTACGAGAATAATTTTGAGACTCAGAAAAGGAGATTGCGTGGAGGGGCTGAAGCTTTTCGGGAGATCATTATTCAATGTGCCAATTAGTCAATTATTCAAAGTGCCAATTTGTTAATTTATAGACTTTAATATTTGAAATTATGATTTTTTTTAGAATGATTAAGAAGACTTTCAAAATTTTTGTTTTTGTTGTTCTTATGGGCTTGTTGACTGTTTCTGGTTTTTCTCAATCTGTTGAGCAGAATGAAAATTGGTTATCATATTTTGATGATAGTTATGTGGATTGCCGGGGTGATTTTCTGATGCGGGCTGAAGCACTTAGCATGAAGTATGAGGGTGTCAAGGTTGCCAATCTGCAGGTGCCCAGCAAGTTAGATAATGAGTTGTTTGTGGATGTTTGCTACATACCAGCACAAAATAAAAAGTCAAGATTACTAATATTATCCTCCGGGATTCATGGAATAGAGGGCTTTGTTGGAAATGCAGTTATGGATTTGTTTATAGAGAATTTTGTGACTGACAAGCTGCTGGATGAAACCGGAATTTTACTGATCCATGGGATGAACCCCTACGGATTCAAGTATAACAGACGTGTAACAGAAAATAATGTTGATCTGAATCGTAATTCGGATATTGATCCGGAGCTCTATAACACAATCAATGCCGGGTATGGTGAGTTGATTGATTTTCTCAATCCAACAAAACCTGTCAAAGTCGGAAGCATGAAGAACCGTTTCTTTGTGGTTACAGCCATTCGTAAGATTATCCAGGCATCTCTGCCAGTTCTTCGTCAGGCAGTTTTACAGGGACAATACCAGTATCCTGATGGCTTGTATTTTGGTGGTAATGTACAGGAGCCTCAAATTAGCAGAATTGGTGCAGCAATAAAGAAGGTCGGTAGTGATTATGACTTAATACTAAACATTGACTTGCACACTGGATATGGAGAGCGTGGTAAGTTGCATTTTTTTCCAAATCCTGTTGAGGATCCCGTCCTGAAAAAGCAAACTGAAGATTTGTTTGAGGGATATCAGATCGATTGGGGAGATGGGGCTGATTTCTACACAATTACCGGAGATTTCTCAGGCTATATTGGAAAGCTTTTACCCGGTAAAACTCATATCTCAATGACCTTTGAATATGGAACAATGGATAGCCAGAAAACCATGGGTTCTATCAAGTCAATTCACAATATGATTCTTGAGAATCAGGGGGTTCATTATGGATACAAGAGGAACAAGGATCAGCAGAAAGTGGAAAAGAGATTTCTTGAGATGTATTATCCGTCTGATCCCGCATGGCGCATTCAGATCATGGAACAAAGCAATGAGGTATTTAAGAAACTGTTTGCCAATAGTGAACACTGATAAATGTTAAGACAGGCTTTTATAGGGATTTTATTAATTATTGGGATTGGGGGAGTGGCTCAGCCGGGTTTTATGACTTCATATCCGGATACCCTTAATAAAAAGAGGCTTGTTACTGCTTTGGCTTGCGAAACCGGGTTGTATGTTGCTGGCCTCTCTTTTCTTGGCTATATATGGTATAAAGACCATGAGCGAGTTCCATTTCATCTATATAATGACTCAAAGGGATATCTGCAAATGGACAAAGCCGGACATGGCTATGGTGCGTATAGAGAAAGTTACGCAGCTTATTACGCAATGCGATGGGCTGGAATGGATAAATGGAAAGCACTGATTTATGGAGGCACTGCTGGTATGATTTTTCAGACACCCATAGAGATTTTCGATGGATTGTATGAGGGATGGGGATTTTCCTGGTCTGATATGGCAGCCAATACCTTGGGTTCGCTATTATTTATAACCCAGGAGGCTCTGTTTGAAGATCAGATTTTTTTGATGAAGTTTTCATATTCTCCGAGTATTTACCCACAATATCACTCAGCTCTTGGAGAATCTCATTTGGAACGTTTTTTCTATGATTACAACGCTCATACATACTGGTTATCCGGAAATGTTAAGCGCCTGACAGGAATCGAAAAAATTCCTGACTGGTTAAATATTGCATTTGGATATAGCGCAAATGGGATGATCTATGAGTTCGATAATCCTCTATATTACAAAGGCAAACCTTTCCCCTATTTTGAGAGATATCGTCAATATATATTTTCATTTGATATTGATTGCTCGAGAATTCCGACGAAAAAAAAGTGGTTAAGAAATGTTTTACGGGCTGTTAACCTGATTAAAATCCCTTTTCCAGCAATAGAATTTAACCAAATTGGAGAGGTGAAATTTCGACCGTTATATTTTTAATAAGATCAACAAAAATCAGCTGCTAATCAAGCTTTATTTATGAAACTTGCTGAGGAAGGAGCTAGTCAGAATGCGAATAAAAACGCAGAACTTCCTCATTAAATTCATTTGCCCGCTCTATGTTGCATACGTGTCCGCTTTTCTTGATAATCTTGAGAACTGTATCCCGGTATTTTTCAGCATATGCCTTAGCCGGTTTTAGGAACACATGATCTTCTGATCCCATTACAACAAGTGCAGGAGCTTGCATAGCCTCACTGAAACTTTCTTTCAGCTGAGCATTAATGTCACGGGATAGTTGTAGCCATTTCATGAACTCGCGCTGATGAATTTTTTTTGCCTCCCGGATAAAAACCCTTCTGGACGCTTTATGATTTTCTTTTGGAAGAAGGATAAAAGCGTACATCTGGTATAGGAAAGTAAAAGGAGTAAAATTGCTTAATAAGCGACCACTACGAATAAGGAATTTCATTTTCCAGTTCAATTTGAAAATACCTCCTGCAAATACAATAGACCTGACAAGGTCGGGACGAGATTCTTCAATTTTTTTGACAAACAATGATCCCAGAGAAACTCCCATGAAATGAGCTTCTTTGATTTTCAGATGATCAAGTAAATGAATTATGTCCCATGTAATCAAACCGAAATCATATTTATCCGGACTTTCATCTGCAGGAAATTTTGATAGACCATGATCCCGAAGGTCAAACAATAACAAGTTGAAATGCTGTCTGAAAAAAACAACCTGACGCAACCACGTATTAGTGCTTCCACCGGCACCATGCACAAAAACCATCCACTCAGCAGAATCCGACTTCTTGTAGATGATATGATTTAAAACCTTTATCATGCACAAAGAAACAAAAAAAATGTAGACAATGTGCCAATGTGTTAAGGGGCCAATGTGCCAATGTTCCAATGTGCCAATGTGCTAATGTGCCAATGTGCCAATGTGCCAATGAAGGGTTTCCTTTGTATATTTAGAGTTTCTAGTTTTTTCAAATCAAATTTGTCCGAATTATGAAAATTCTGAAACCTGTGATCTATACTGGAGTTCTTTTTGTTCTGCTAATTTTTTGTTCTTGCTCTTCATTGCCGGATCAGGATGTTACATTGATTCCTCAACCCGTAGATATGGAGCTAGGTAAGGGTTTTCTTGAAATTGATTCTACCTTACAATTAGTCTCGGATCTTCCTCCGGATAGATTGACTGCTGCCACAAGTAGGCTTGAGGAAATGCTTGGATGGCCAGTACAAATAGTCTCCTCAAATCAGGCCAAATCATCAAAAAAATCGAAGATCATCAGATTGATGCAAGGTGAAAGCTCGATGCCAAAAGAAGGGTATCAATTAGAAATATCCAAAAACGAAATACGTATTAAGGCACGTTGTAAGGAAGGCCTAAGCAATTCACTTGGTACTCTAAACCAATTACTTAAAAATAGCTTTACACTCCCGGTACTTTCTATCACTGACGCTCCTCGTTTCGCCTGGCGAGGTCTAATGCTGGATTGTAGCAGAACTTTCATACCTATTGATGAACTAAAAAAGTATATCGACCAACTAGCATTCTACAAATTGAATGTTCTTCATCTTCACCTGACTGACGATCAGGGATGGCGACTGGAAATCAAAAAATACCCTGAGTTAACTTCGGTTTGCGCGCAGTTTGCCCCCAAATACACTAATCAAAAGGGTGGGTATTATACCCAGGAGGAGATGAAAGATTTGATCCTTTTTGCAAAAGCCAGAAATGTTACCATTGTTCCGGAAATTGAGATGCCCGGACATTCATCAGAGATATTTGCGGCATATCCTGAACTATCATGCAGCGAGAAGCAAACAGAAATTTATCCTTTTTTTTCAGGGCCGGGAATTACTTCGGATATCCTGTGTGCCGGCAAGGAGGAAGTGTTTGAATTTATTGAGAATGTCCTTGATGAGGTCTGCGAATTATTTCCTTCAGAGTATATACATATTGGAGGGGATGAAGCTCCAAAAGTGAGATGGGATAATTGTCCTCAGTGTCAGGAAAGAATGGAAACTGAAAACTTAGCGAACAGCCATGAACTGCAGAGCTATTTCATTCAAAGAGTTGAAAAAATGCTCAATCAAAGAGGGAAAAAGCTTATTGGATGGGATGAAATTCTGGAAGGTGGACTGGCAGAAAATGCAGCAGTAATGTCATGGAGGGGAGTTAATGGAGGGATTGCAGCAGCCCAGGCCGGGCATCCAGTGGTGATGTCGCCCACTTCTCATTGTTATTTTGACTACACCCACCTTACTACTCCTGTTGAACAAGTATATTCTTTTAATCCTGTTCCGGATGAGCTCAATGAAACAGAATCAGGTTTTATACTGGGCGGACAAGCGAATTTCTGGTCGCATATTGATCGTACTAAGAAATCCATGCAACGGCAAATCTTCCTAAGAATAATTGCTTTGTCTGAAGCCCTGTGGTCAGAGCCAGCCCAAAAGGATTTTGTGAATTTCTCTACTCGTTTGGATGCACACTTCAAATATCTTGATTCTGCAAATATTGCATATTATCATCCTGATTTGATTGCCCACCCACAGGATTCCACAGATATTATTTCGAGATTAAGGCTTGAAGCTTATTATTTTGATTTTCATGGTTATCAGGGGCTTGATTTCAACTACCAGGGAATGGTATGTAAAATTGTTCAGCCGAAGGCTCCTGGTGAAGGAATGCCCTGGATTTGGAGGGCCAGATTTTGGGGGCATGAGCCACAGTTGGATGTAGCACTGCTGGAGCAAGGGTATCATGTGGTGTGGTGCGATGTGTCAGGCTTATTCGGAAATTTTGAGGCAGTGGATCGGTTTAATCGGTTTTATACCTTGATGCAAAGAGGGGGCTTGTCAAAAAAAGCAGTTCTGGAAGGTATGAGTCGGGGAGGATTGATCATATATAATTGGGCTGTTCAGAATCCTGATAAGGTTTCATCCATATATGCCGATGCTCCTGTGCTGAATGGTAGTAGTTGGCCTGGTGGTTTTGGATCAGGCAAGGGTAGTTCGGCAGGTTGGAAACGGTTTAAGTTGGCATATCAGATCAATAGTCAGTCAGATTCCCTACATTTCATGGGTGATCCCATTCATCAGGCAGTAGCAATCGCAAAAACCGGAATTCCGATCATCCATGTTTGTGGTGAGGCAGATCAGGTTGTGCCTATCGGAGAAAATACTAACCCATTTGAGAAGCAAATTTTGTCAAACGGAGGACAAATTAAAGTTATCCGCAAAGCAGGAGTTGGACATCATCCACATAGCTTAGAGAATCCGGCAGAAATTTTGGACTTCATCCTGGCTGCACAATTGAGATAGGAAGAATCTCCCCTAATTCTATTCCCTGGCCCTAAGTTTTATTTCCTACTTCCTACGACCTGCTTTCTATTTCCTTCTCAGAAACCTCCCCGGTGTTACTCCTGTATGCTCGCCATCCTTGAGTACTTGTTCTCCGTTTACGAAAACATGAACCATTCCTGAGGCAAATTGCTGAGGATCTTCAAAGGTGGCATGATCCTGAATCTTACCGGGATCAAAAATTGCCAGATCGGCGAAGTAACCAGGTTTTAAGAGCCCACGCTTATCCAGCCTGAGGTTTTCAGCTGGCAAACTGCTTAACTTTCGAATGGCTTCTTCCAGTGAAATTACCCCTTCATCTCTTACATATTTGGCCAGCAAGCGGGCAAAATTCCCATATGCTCTCGGATGGGTTGATGATTTTAAAAATACACCTTCTGGTGCTCTTGATTGTGAATCGGAACAATAGCTGACCCATGGCAAGGCAATCTGTTTCGCGACATTTTCTTCAGACATTAGAAAATACACACAGGAAACATCAGCATTGTTGTCTATCACCAGATCCATAGCTGTTTCCTCAGCTGATTTGCCCCTGATTGCAGCTACTTCTGCTAGTGTTTTTCCTGTCAGATATTTCAAACTATCCTGCTGAAATCCTACAAGTATTACCTTGTCAGGTGAGCCGGCTGCCAGGTACAGACTTTCCCATTCTGTAGTGGGTGTGACCATTTCCTTTAAAACACGTTTTCTGATTTCCGGATCCTTCAGGCGCTCAGCCCAGGCCTTATCTCCTCCCTCCTGCACCCAGGGGGGCATCGCCGCATCCAGTCCGGTAGCTCCAGCCGTATACGTGTACATATCGGCTGTGATTCCTAATCCTTCAGCCCTTGCTGCTTCAATTCTTTGGATCAGTTCATCCATTTTTGGCCAGTTCTCTTTTCCGGCTGCTTTCAGGTGATAGATTTCAGATCTGACTCCGGATTCTCTGACTATCCTGATCATTTCCTCGTATGCCTCCAATAGTCCATTGCCCTCACTTCGCAAATGTGAGATATACAAACCATCGTATTCGGCTACCACCTTACACAATTCAATAAGTTCTTCAGTAGAGGCATAGAAAGCAGGGGCATAAATCAGGGATGCCCCCAGTCCTACTGCTCCTTCTTCCATAGCCTGTCTGACCAGCTTTTTCATGGTTTCCAGTTCCTCAGAATCCGGAGCCCGGTTTTCATATCCAACTTCATGCACTCTGATAGTAGTAGCTCCAACAAATGATGCTATGTTACAAGAGACTCCTTTTTTCTCCAGATATTCCAAAAACCCGCCAAAGCTTTCCCATTCTACCTGGAATTTTATGTCCCCTTGTTCTTTTTGCATCTGTTCTTTCATTTTCGGACTCAACGGTCCTCCAGACCATCCCTCACCAAAAACTTCAAGAGTCACTCCCTGTTTTATATCACTCATCGATCGTCCGTCTTCTATCAAAGAAATATTTGCCCAGCTAAGCATATTGATAAATCCAGGAGCTACAGCCAAACCATTCAGATCAATTTCTTTTTCTGCTTTGCAGGATTTAAGATCTCCAATTTTAGCTATTGTGTCAGCCATTATGGCGATATCTGCTTGGTAAGATGACTCCCCTGAACCATCCAGAATGATTCCGTTGCGAAGTATAATGTCATAATCTTCAGATTCTTGACAGCTGAAAAGCAAACATGTTGCAATAATAATAGTAATGAGTCTATACATAATTAATAAGGATTGATTGCATCTAATATACTCTTTTAGCCGGAGAAGTATTTTCATTTTTTTACATTTACCTGAAATTCTAAATATCTATAGTTGGTTTTTCTATCACAAATATGCCGTACCCTAAGCATTGGAATACTGTTCGTATCTGTTGTCGGGATTATTCCGGGGAAATCTCAGGATACTCTTTCTCCCAAACTTCTTAATTACCTCAGCGAACAGCAAGTGATGGTCAATCCGGATCATCCGGATGCACGGTTTAATGGCTTGTGGTGGTCAGAGATAAAGAACCGCAGGAATACACTGCTATTTGGATCAAAGAATCAATCAGCCCGCGATGCCAATTGTTTTGTGACTTCCATGATCCATAACCTGTTGGCGGAGTTGTATTTGAAAGACAGTAATCTGATATCTATTCCACTGATGCTTAAGAAATCATTGCCAGCTATTAACTCTTTTCGGAATGGCTATGGCTTCAATTTTTTTCCCCTTATGGATGTGGCTGATAAGCTGGTTCGAAAGGGAGAGGCAGATTTTTATCCCAATGGAATGAGACGGGCAAGTCACTATAATTATAAAAACAGATTTATTTTGCATGGCTTTAATATTTACAATGACTCCGATGACACAGCTTTGGGGTTTTATGCAAATTTCCTGAGCCATCAGATTGACTCAGGTTCAGTGCCTGTTATCCCGAATCCGGATTCTGTTTTGGCATATTTTGGAAAGTACAGAGATGTTGCCGGTAGTGGAACTAACCTGTGGAATTGGATCAGGGGACATGGTTCTGAAACCGGGGCTTTTAATTCCTGGTTTCCGGATGATCCCGATCCCGTAGTTCATCCATTGTTTCCGCAAAAAGGAAAGCAATATATGCCATATGGTGTTAATGATATTGATTGCGTGGTGAATGCAAATATATTGGGTGTCTTGGCAGCTCTTGGAGCTGATGAAACTAAGGAAGTACAGGCAGCAGCAAATTGGATTCTCGAAATGATTCAGCAAGAGAAATGTGGTACTTGTGCTGTCTATTATCCATCAGGTTATTCTCTGGCCTATGCTGTGGTTAAGGCATGGAAACGTGGATCAGATGTAATGGAGCCTGCCCTCAAACCAATAATGGAAAAAATTATTAATGAGCAAAATCCCGATGGATCATGGTCAGACAGGATGGAGGGGAATGAGGTGCTGGCTACTTTGCAGGCGGTTAACAGTCTGATCGGCTTACAGGATTTTGTGGATGTGGATCTTCAGTTGATTATCACATACGGGCTTGATTTTATTCTAAGTAATATTAATTTTAAAGGAAACCAGGCTTGGCTGAACGGAGGAGTGGTTTTTTCCGGTGGATCGCTGATTAAACGGACTCATGTTTGGACTAGCGATGAGTATACTACCGCTCTTCTGCTGGAAATTTTGTGTAATATTAATTTTCTTCACAAACCACTAAAAACTAAAGACTAAAAACTAGAAACTAAAACTAAAAATCTAGAAACTAAAATCTATGCCTTCCAAAAAAACGCTCATATTCCTTTCTATCCTATTTGTCGGTTCAATGTCTTTCGCACAAATCATCAATCCCGATACACTTTTCTTTAAAGATCGTTTACTGCCAATAAGTGAAGATAATATTCTCAAAACCGAAGGATATTATAATTGGGGAGCCTCGATTATAAAGGGTGAGGATGAGAAATACCATTTGTTTTATTCGCGTTGGAAAAAGGAGCTGAAATTCACTGCATGGCTCACTCATTCTGAGATTGCTCATGCGGTTTCAAATAATCCGGCTGGTCCTTGGAAATATAAAGAAACTGTGCTTACCAGCCATGGTCCGGGGCATTGGGATGCGATTACTGCTCATAATCCTAAAATCAAGTATTTTGAAGGGAAATATTATCTGTATTATGTGTCAACAAATTTGGGTGATAAAGAATACACAGAAGAGGATCTGATTGAAATAGCCCGGGTGGGGTACAGGCATCCTGACTGGGCGATTTTACGACCCAATCAAAGAACTGGCGTAGCTGTTTCTAATTCTCTTTCCGGTTCATGGAATCGTATGGATCAGCCTCTTATAGAGCCTTCTGGTCCAATTGTTACGCTAACTGTGAACCCGGCCATAACCCGGGGAAAAGACGGGAAGTATTATCTGGTAGTAAAGGGTGATAAGCCCAATGAAATTCGATTTATCCGTGATCAGGCTATGGCTATTTCTGATTCGCCCACCGGGCCTTTTAAAATTCAGCCCAACCCGGTTATTGATTACATGGATACGGAGGATATGAGTATCTGGTATGACAAAAACCGGGATTATTTCTACGGAGTTTTTCATGCACATAGCTTCGTGGGAATGGTAAGTTCGAAGGATGGAATTGAATGGAAAAAAGCTACAGAATACGCTTTATTGCCAAAGAAGATTAAACAAACAGATGGATCCTTTTTGATTCCCAACAGAATGGAAAGACCATTCATTTTTACAGAGGATGGCGAGCCAACTGTTTTGAGTATGGCAGTGAAAAAAGGAGATGATTCTTATACTGTTTTTGTTCCGATCAGAGAGAAATCCATACCAGTTCCTAACGCCCGTCAGTTAGCATGGCAAAAGGCAGAGATGGGTGCAGTTTTCCATTATGATTTGCATGTTTTTGACGGAGTAAAATATGGACAGGGCAATAACCGTATTGATCCGGTGCTTGATTATCAGATTTTCAACCCTGAAAAGCTGGATACCGATCAATGGATCAAAGCGGCAAAGGATGCTGGTTTTACCTTTGCAATTCTCACGGCAACGCACGAAACAGGCTTCGCTCTGTATCAATCGGATGTGAATCCCTACTGTATGAAAGCATTAAATTTCCAGGATGGGAAAGGAGACCTGGTAAGAGATTTTGTCAATTCTTGCAGAAAGTATGGGATCAAGCCCGGGATCTACATCGGCATCAGATGGAATTCATTTTTTGGTGTTCACAATTTCCAGGTCAATGGCGAAGGTGATTTCCGGGATAATCGACAAAAATATTACAATCAAATGATTGAAGGGATGGTTAAAGAGCTGTGTACGAATTACGGTGAGCTATTCGAGATTTGGTTTGACGGGGGAGCAGATCATCCGGATAATGGAGTTCCGGATGTGTTACCAATTGTTCAGCAATACCAGCCCAACTGTCTGTTCTATCACAATTCTCAACTGGCTGAAGCCCGATGGGGTGGATCAGAATCTGGTACTGTGCCATATCCATGCTGGGCAAGCTATCCGAGCTATTATTCTCATGCCAGTAATACTCCAGCCGAGCAGATGCATCTCCTGAAACATGGTGATCCTGATGGAAATTACTGGATGCCGGCCATGTCTGATGCACCTTTGAGAGGATATAATGGCAGACATGAATGGTTTTGGGAACCAGGCGATGAGGAACATATTTTTCCTTTGGATAAACTGATGGATATTTACATAGGATCAGTAGGAAGAAATTCTACATTGATAATGGGATTAACTCCTGATCCAGATGGTTTATTGCCAGAACCTGATGTGATGCGCCTGAAGGAATGGGGAAATGAAATTCGCAGTCGCTTTGGTGAACCGCTTATGCTTGGAACAATAACGGGAGCATCCCAAGGACAAGGAAAATATCCACCGACATTGATCAGCACCATCATGATTCAGGAGGATATACAATTTGGTGAGTTGGTTAGAAAATATCAGGTAGAGGCAAAAGTCAAAGGTAAATGGATTATTGTTGCTGAAGGAACCTGCATTGGCCAAAAAAGAATCCAACAAATTGATCCGGTGGTTTGTACTCGCCTGCGGATCAAGATACTGGATTCAATACAGGAGCCAAAAATCAAAAGTCTGTCAGCCTTTTAGGGCTAGCTCAATCATTTCTTCAAGGTCTGCGAAATGGTATTTTACCATTCCGTCATCAAGATTATCCAGAGCATCCTGTAAATCCTTTCTTAATGATTTCAATGTTCCTCTGGCAATAGCCTGAAGATCATTCTTTGCAGCTGTTTTATCAGCGATCAGAGCAATTAATTGCTCTACAAAAGTCCTTTGGAGATTTCTTCTGAAGATATTTATATCAATATCCTCATTGTACATCTCTTCAAAAACTCCTTTTCTGAGATCTGTAATCAGATCAATAAGTGGATATGTCTCAAATCCGCTCGCCTCAAGATCCATGATGCGTGTTGCTGTACCTTTGTTCATCATTGTAGACAGTAATCTTTTCTGATTGTCGGAGATCTTTTTTGTAATCCCGTGCATGCCTATTCTTGTAATAATATCTTTTTTGAGTAGATAGTCAGGTGTTCTGAAACCATTCTCCAAAAGGAAGTTAACGGCTGCCTTTTGTTCTTTTACCGGTGTTGGGGTGAATACTTCAGCTGATTGTTATCATACTTCCTCGACAGGGTCTTCGGATTAGTCCTTGGGAGATTCATAGAGGGCTTAATACGATAGATCTTGGTGGTCATATTAACCAGGCGTATA
>JAYEFL010000049.1:0-5058 GCA_034658635.1 Bacteroidota bacterium
AAGTTTCTTTTTCATAGCTAATTGAAATAAAATTAAACAAATAATCTTTCAAGGATAATTTTCCCGATTTTGTTGGTCGAGAAAATCATCTCTCAATTAGCGTTTACACAATCTATTCTACACTCCCTCAGAAGTTTGAAGATTCTGATATTAATAGTAAATACTATCCGTGTTATGATTCTGTTGCCAATCTAAAAACACAGTTTAGCCCAGGTTGGAACCATGGGAAAGATACTCCACATGTTTGTTTAGAAGCCAAAGTCGGCAAGGTTGCAATTTTAACCTCTCTTTTCCCCGGTAGCTATCAGGATTCACGGTTTATATTTTCTATTTTCGAAATTGATCGAGTGGAGAGAATTCAGGCTGGTAGTCAATATGTCCATATTGGAACTGAATTTTATGTTGGAAATCCCAGTACAGCAATCAAACTTAAGGAGGATCAATACTTAAATTATTGGGATTTTACTCTTAATAATACTGATAAATCAAAATATCAAAAATTTTGGGGATCTGGTCTTTTTAGATACTTGGATGATAATATAGTAAACGAGATTTTATCGAAAATTTTAATATCATCAAATTATACTGCTCAACAGAAAAAAATGCTGAAATTCTTTTAAATAAAGTGAATTAAGATGGCTGAAATAATTACGCACCATAATCAAGAGTAGGTGGCTGACTCCGGAATAAACAGAACCAGTGCACCTCTCACACCACCTTTGTAGCCAATATTATGTCCAGATGACTGAAAGTACTTCCCATATGTCTATGCCCTTGACAATTTGCTTGCGTTTACCCGTGCGTCGCTTCTTATCGTTCTCCTGAAGATGACGGTCGATCTCCTGTATGATCTCTGTTGTCAACGTTCTCTTTCCCCAGTTCTTAGCATTATACTTGGGAACTGTTAATAGAAAATTTGAAAGTACCGGTTCCGGATTTTCACAACTTCGGCTTTGATCCAAAGCCCGTTTGAACAACTTAACATATCGCCGAACCGTGTTCCGGCTAAGTCCAAGTAATGAGGCAATTTCTACCTCCGACTTCTTCTCAACATACCAATATTGAATGATTTTTTGTTTGTCTACCATACTTACCATTTTTTGTGCCTTTTTTGTGTAAAAGGCAAGTTAATTTCCTTTGGTAAGCTGTGCAGTTTTCAACCGGTACCCTGTGCAGTTTTCAACCGGTATTTACACATACTACAGATTTTTTCGGTAGAACGGAACATATTCAACTAAACAGCAATATCTGCATAGATACTCGACATTTATTCGATTATCTGCGCAAATTGTGCTATTTTTGACCGTGAAAATATTTTTTTTATGTATGAATTAGAACAATATGGTGTTATTCCTATTGACTACAAAACAATAGTCAACAAGCTATTCTCCTACAAATCTCCCAAAGACAAGATAAGCAAACTTGAAAAATCAGGTTATTTGATCCGTTTAAAAAAGGGTTTATTTGTTGTATCGCCAGATATTACAAATCAAACAATTTCAAAAGAACTAATTGCAAACCACCTGTATGGACCATCATATATTTCACTAGAAGATGCACTTTCTTATTATGGATTAATACCTGAGCGGGTTTATGTTACCAGATCAATTACTACGAAGCGGAGCAAGGTATACAGTACCCCTTTAGGTGATTTTGAATATGTGAGGGTTCCTGAAAAGTATTTTTCAGTAGGGTTGTCACAACAAATAATCCAAAACTCATATGCGTATCTGATGGCGGGTCCTGAAAAAGCGCTATGTGACCTGATTATCACAAAATCAGGAATCCGTTTTCAGTCTTTGAAAGCAATTAGAGAATTTATAATTGAGGATTTGAGAATGGATATTGACCTTATAAAAAAATGGGATATCACAATTATTTCTGATTGTATACAATATGGCTACAAAAAAACTGAGTTGGAATTCCTGCGTAAATTTTTAAAGAATGAGTGCAATATTTGATCAGATGCTTTCGCGGTACGAGATAAGAACAACAGAGGATAAGCAAAATGCCATGCATGAAGTGATGCAGCAAATTACTCTGGCAGCCTTGTACAGAGCCGGGTTTTTTAATGAAGCCGCTTTTTACGGGGGTACCTGTTTAAGAATTTTTCATAAACTGCCTAGATTTTCTGAAGATATGGACTTTTCACTTCTGAAGAGAGATGACAATTTTTCACTTGAAAAGTATTTTGAGGTCATTGTTAATGAGTTTAATGCGCTTGGTCGAGATGTTTTTATCAGTAAAAATAATGAAACTGTTTTACCATACCAGGATTATTTGCCGGAAAAATACATGCTTTTTTGTTCAGAAACTGGAAAAGCAGGGTCAAGGGGCGTGACTGGTATGATCTCGAATGGTATATTCGCAATGAACACAAACTAAGCTACTCACATCTAAAAGAACGATGTATCCAGAGTGGTCATGTTGTTTCTGCTGATTTTACACCAGAGAAGTTAATCAGACTGCTAAAAGAGAGAATCAAAGAAACTAACATTGAAATGGTAAAAGCAGACGTAAAACCATTTATCCACAACACCAATGAGCTTCATATTTGGTCAACTGACTACTTTCTAAAGCTGGTCGATTTTATCAAACTTGAATAATGCTGCTGAATTGTACCAGGTGGATATCGATGATCAGTTTCCGTATCATCTGTATGCATCCGGCTTGAGGAATAATTACTTCTTTATGAGGAGCAATCGACCCCACCCATTTAAAGAGATTTTCACAACCGGTTAATATGAGCATGGATGCAGCAAAAATAAGGGCGGTAATTTTTTTGGTTTCCATTTTTAGATGAGGTATCTTTTGTTTGCTTAATTAAAGGTAAGTATTTTGCAGTAAATCCAACCCTATGAAAAGACTAATTTTTCTGTTCACCTGTTTGTTTTGTTTGTTCGTCAACATGAATGCTCAGTTGAGTCTTCATAACTGGTTTGACCACCACATGGTTGTGCAACGCGACAAAGTCGTTAATATCTGGGGAACAGCCACTCCCGGCGACACGGTTGAGGTACATTTCAATACCCAGACTCGTCAGGCAACTGTGAATGCCAACGGAGACTGGTCAGTTCAATTGGATCCCATGTCAGCCAATGGAAATGGTCAGACCCTTAAGGTAACCAATGGTGAAGAAATTGTTTTGTTGCAGGATGTGCTGATTGGAGACGTATGGGTATTAACCGGGCAATCGAATATGGAGTTTGATCTGAAACGGATTCATCATGGGGATGTGGAAATAGCATCTGCCCATTTTCCTGAGATCAGATTGTTAACCGTTCCTTACAAGGCCACTCCCGATCCTCAAAAATGCTTTGAGCGACTCAATGAGTGGGACGGATGGTATGGCAGATACGATGTCAAAGGATTCTGGCTCAAATGTAATCCGGAGACTGTGCCAACTTTCTCAGGGCTGGGATATATTTTTGGCCGACGTGTACACATGGCCAGCCAGGTGCCGATCGGACTAGTTGATGTGTCAGTTGGTGGTACCACTGTGGAGGCCTGGACCACCCGGGAGAAACTCCTGACTTATCCTGAGAACAGGGGATTAATTGAACTATGGGATGAACGGATTAAAGACAATCCGGAGAAAGCGCAGGATCGCAATAATCCTGGTGCTCCGTATAATGCCATGATGCACCCCTTGAAGGGGGCAGTGGTAACCGGAATAGTCTTTCACCAGGGATTTAATAACGCGCTGGGCGATAGCCGTCCGAAGCTGTACACAAAAAACCTTCAACTCATGATTGAGGGCTGGCGTGAATTCTTTGGTGAAAACGACCTGCCGCTTGGGATTGTCGATCTGAGTGCGGGAGGTCAATCTCAGACCCTGGATAACTATGGATTGCTTTCTTTAGATGCCGGAGCCTATATCCGCGAAGCGCAGTTGCAGGCATATAAAGATCTCGAAAATATTGGATTTGTGACCTCCTATGACAGACAGGTAAATTGGTATCATCCACAACGAAAGATACAATTGGGCGAGCGCATGGCCAGATGGGCTCTGACTGAATATTATGATTTTGACTTCGGATGGAAGCCTGCTTTACCTGTATCTGTTGAGAAGCAAGAAGGAACGTTTATCATCGGATTTGACCGCGAGGTGAGAGTGGTTGACGGGCGGCCAATATCCGGTATGTCACTGGCAGGCAAAGACCGAAAGTTTTACCCGGCAAAGGCTGAGTTTCTAGTAAGCGGTAAAGATGACAGAAATCGCGACATACTCGATCATACAAAAGTGCTTATTAGTTGCGATCAGGTGCCCCGGCCTGAAGCCTGCCGCTATGCCTGGGCCCGAAATCCGCTTGGTAATCTGACCAATGCTCCGCTGCAGGAACGTGTGATAGCGGTACCACCATTCAGAACGGATGACTGGGACTGGCCAGAAGCTCCTTTTGTAGAAGGCAATACAGATGAATGGAAAGCTCATCGGGCGAAATTGCAGGAAATGAAAAAAAAGTATCAATAATGCAAAGAAGAAGTTTGTAGGTGGGATGAGATTTGGGTGGGTTGAGTGATGGTATCACTTCTTAAATCGATCATGTACAATTTTACACATAATTGTAGTATTTTTCGATGAACACAAAACTGAAACCATGCGTAACCTGATTTTTTCCTCCCGATCCACAATGATCGGGGCCACTTTGTCACCATCAAAAAGCACAAAATCAGTATCATAAGGAGAATCCGACAAAATCCGCTCAGGAAAAGCCGTGTTTTGAGCAAAAATGGCTGTGGAATAAACCAGGAATACGAATACGATCTTTCTCATTGTTTAAGGATTTTTCAATACTTTCAAATGAATCCAACAAGCAACAATGTAGCACAAAGAGAATGATTTTAAAATAATTTGGGATGTTGCATTCAACTACTTACCGGAAAATAAAAACCAAATAGAAGAAATTCTGGCAAGTATCTGATGAGGTTGGTAGAAAACAATCTATAGCTTCCAGTTTCCCCGGTAGTTGTAACTCTTCAATTGATTGGCTGCATTATTATCAAATCGCTCCCTGTTCGGATCCCAGTTTAACACTTTCCCAAGCCGCTCAGCAA
>JAYEFL010000050.1:0-18559 GCA_034658635.1 Bacteroidota bacterium
CTCCATGCAAATCCTATTCCTTTTACATTCAACATGTTAACACAAGCCGAATATCTAAAGTTTATCTAAACCTATTTTTCTTTTTCAATTTTAGACAAACTTAAATTCCATATCGGATTACGATTTGTTCCTGTATTCCTAATCGTTTTATCCTTCTTCGACATTGTATATACAATATTCTTTACTTTATTTTTCTTTTGTTTTTCATCTAAAACTGATGGTAAAAGATCAATAATCAAATCATCAATGTCTTTTTTATTTGCTTTACCATATTGGGCAATAAACTCGATGATTAATGATTTATAATGTTCAGCCTTAAAACCTCTTTGTTTTATATATTCTGCTTTTTCGTCAGTTGCCTCTGCAACTTTAGATGAAATATGTAAATTGGGTTTGCGTCCTTCAATTAAAGAATGTGCTCTAAGTGTTTTTATTTGTTGATCGGTTAACAATTTCCCTTTCTGTACTTTATCAAGTAAGATAATTTCATCAAGACTTAAATCAGGCATTAATGCCAGTTTTTGAGCATAGTTTACATCAAGAACTTTTCCGGTGATTGTTACAGTTACTTTATTGTTCTCGAGGTTATATTCCGGCAAAGGGAAAAATTTATCCTTTTGGATGACAAACATTTTTTTGATCCCGCTTCCAATGGTATCAATAAGATTGAGATTAACCATTGCATTAGATAGAAACGGATTCCGATATTGTTCTTCAGGAGCATTATCAGTAATTACGGACTCTACTGATTCAGGAATAAAATGGCCCAAATTACTAAACGTAAGAATCCCGTCTTCGCGTTCTACTACATTGATTTTCCCACCCATTGAATAATCCTGATGAGCAATGCAATTATTTAGTCCTTCACGAATGATATATGGTTCAAACTGATCCACTTCATCAGGAAATAGCGTTCCGGTTTTCAAATAACGGTACTTTAGATTCCGAATTTTTGCATAAACATTTTCAACCTCAAGTAATAACGGACAAAAAAAATGTTCGTAGTCTTTTTCAATATTGTCGCGGTCGCGTAAGATCCAAGTTGTTTTCGATGATGCCGGATTTAAAAAAGAATCGGCTTCCGGTTTTCCAAGTAATAAAATTGCAGTTCGTGTTATTTGTCCGTTGATTGTAAGCTTTGCTTTATTCAGAAAAGTCAAATCATCCCATGTCGGAATTTCATCTTTTAATTTTGAATTCTTCTCTGCGTATTGTTCTCTGGCTTTTTGTATGGCATCAGGAGACAAATCGTTTAATGTTGCTTTAGGAACAATTCCGATACTCCAATCAATAGCAGTCTGCTGTATTCGAATCCGTTCTATTTTGTTTATGTTCAACCCTGTCAAACTCTCGCCATCACGGGCATAAAACATATTTTTCCATGCTACCGGCATCCCTTTAGGTGCGGCAGGAATTTGAAACATTAGAACATTGCCTTGGGGAGTAACAACTCGGTGAATAGCAATAAAACCCAAAGTAGGTGAAGTATTGGAAGCTATTTCTTTTTTGTATTCGTTTAGTTGTTTGTCAGATATCTGTGTGCCAACAATATTTTTATCATTATTTACTCCAAATAACAACCAAGCTTCGGCTTTTTTGGCAAGATTTGCTTCGTTACTTAAAGCAGCAAAGTATCTACCCAACTTATCTCGATCATATTGCTTTTGGGCTGTTTTAAACTCCAAAATTTCCGTTTCTGTGGAACTTTTCAATAGCTTATACAATAGCTCTTCCATTACTAATAATTATTCTCCAAAGTTAGTCAATAAACTTGCATTTTTTACTCGTTCTTCTTTCTCAAAAGAAGCTAGGTAATTTTCCGTCGTTTTCAAATCATTATGTCCTAAACTCTCTGAAATATAAGCAATGTTTGCGCCACTTCTCTTCAAAACTGTTGCATAGGAATGGCGAGCGGTATATGTGCTTAACCCTTCAATTCCTAAAATTGTCGCTATCTTTTTTAATCGCTTATTACAACGCTTGGTGACGGATTTTATCTTGTCTTTTTCCTTGAAAGGCGTTTCCTTGCCTGTAAGAAATCCGAAAATATAATCATCAGGCTTTTGTGATTTATTACCCCATTTCATAATAATTGCTTTCATTTCAGGTGTCAAAACCGCGCAAACCTCCTTCTTTACTTTGGATGTTCTGATCGTTTTTGCACGTAAAAAGCAAATCTCACCATTCATAACATTGGAATATTTCAAATTAAGCATATCTGCAAAATTTATACCGTTACACAGGTAGGAGAAAAACCACAGGTCACGATATTTTTCTGTTGCTTCTGTTCCGTCAGAATAATTAGCAACTGATTTTATTTGTTGTAATGTAAGAGCCAATTTACGACCTTTCCCTGTTGGTATTTCAAATTTTCCTTTTCCAAACGGATATTGATTTTCCTTTATTAATCCGGCTCTTTTTGCTTCATTAATGATACAACGGATTGCACGGCAATACATCCCTATAGTTGAATATGCCCTTCCTAATTTTAGCATATACTTTTCATAGTTTTTTAGCCAATCTACTGTAACTGCCATATAGGGAATATTCTCTCCTCCAAATGCTTCCACACTTCTAAATGCATCTTGATAGAAAAGATGGGTTCCAACCTGTTCATTATCCAATAAAGCCTGAATTTTTATCTTGAATCCGGCATTTAATGTATCCGAGGGAGACTTATTCAAGCGGCTATTTAATGTCCCAAAGGAAAAGCCACCTTCATGAATCAATCCTTGCACGGTAGATTTAACAACATCAAACGTATTTTGAATATCCAATCGTATTGATCGCATCTTTTTACTTTTAGCATCCGGTAGTTTATCCCACTCCTCTGTTGTTATATATTTCCCAGTCGAATAATATTTACGGACACGCTGAAATGTAACACGGATTTTAACAGGATATAAATTGTCATTGGTTGCCCTCCGGTTATCTAAAATAGAAGATACCGTAACTCCACTGTTTGAATAATTGAACATAGTCGGTATATTTATACGCTTATTTTATGTGTGCAAATCGATTATTTGCACACAATTTGCACACAAATATAGCAAATGTTTCAAAATAAATACAATGCTCAATAATGAGATATACCTACAAGTAGTTTATTGTCAACTGCTTAGCAGACATATAAAAACAAAAGAAAATAAAGGAAAACGGAGGTCTTAATACTCATAATCAGGTGGCCGCTGGTTCAAGCCCAGCTGGGCCCACGAAGGCCGCCCGCAAACTCACGCTGTTTGAGTGTGA
This sequence comes from Bacteroidota bacterium, assembly GCA_034658635.1. Taxonomy (GTDB): domain Bacteria; phylum Bacteroidota; class Bacteroidia; order Bacteroidales; family UBA12481; genus JABHCC01. Next base: position 3,250 of record JAYEFL010000050.1, read on the forward strand.
GTGTGTTAAGAAGTGTGGGTGTGAAGAGATTAAGGTCAGTAGAGATACTGGCCTTTTTTTGTTTTGCCAGGTTTTTGCCAGATTAACGACTTAGATCTCGTTATTCTTTCTGCCTGGTGAGTTCGATGATTCTATTGATACGATTGGTTAAGTAGCACAACCAAATCTACTAGAATCTAAAACCCAGAATTGCGGCACGCTTATGTAGAAGATTTCTGTACTTGTCTTTCATCTCTGCTGAAAGAAAGCTAATCTCAAGCAATTTGGCCCACGGCGGGTGATAGTTCAACTTTTTCCTCCTGGATGATTACGGAGTAATTTTTAAGGTGCATATCCTCATTCCCAACCAGAAAATTGAAGAGCACCAATTTAAACTTTTCGATGCTTCTTGATTACATTTGCTAATACCGATGGTTCCAACATAAAATTATTGTTATAGCAGTAAATTAATACCGGGTAAGTATTTTAGCTTTCAAAGGTTTTGTCCCCGGCATATACCATGAATCCTTTACCTGAAGAATTAATAGCTAGCTCATTTCTCTCGAATGAAATGAAGAAATCTTACGAAAAAGTTTTTACAGCCAGATATCAACGCCTTTTCCCGGGGGAATAACTAATTTTAAGCAAGCGAAAATAAAACTTTCCATTGCTCTCAATTGTGCGACTACAAATAATAATATATTTTATTCCATTTTTTCTTCTAATTGGCTCATTGGCAGAAGCCCAGACAGACTTTAGTATCGACAGCCTGCGCAGTCATCTTCCAGGTTTTCTCGAAGAAACAGACTCCAGCAAAATAGCTGAAGTATATTATTCTATTGCGAGGGAACTTTACAATGCCAATCGGTACTTCGAAGCTGGAACCTACTTAGACTCTGCTCTACTATTTGCACCCATAGAGCAAAAGGCTAAAACTTTAAACTTACGAGGCATAGTTGCCTGGTTCAGAGGTGAATATGACAATGCATTAAACTACTACCAGAGAGCCCTGAAAGCGGCAGAAATTGTTGGGGATAAGAAATTTCACGCGATGGCACTTAATAATATCGGATTCATTTTCTCGGAGTACAAGAAATACGATAAAACTCTCGACTATTATTTTCAGGCTCTGGAGATCAGAAAAGACCTCCGGGATAAAAAAGGGATCGGATTGTCTCTTAATAATATTGGCCGGGCATATTCTCAGCTTGATAGTCTGAATAAAGCCATAGAATATCATCAACAGGGACTTCAGATTTTCCAGGAAATAGGATATTTGCTCGGTGAATCAAACGCACTCAATACTCTGGGAAATATACATTTGCATCTAGGGAATTTCGCAGAAGCAAGGCAGCATCATCTGAAATCGCTGAGTATCCGAAAACAAATCAATAATACTTATCTGGTCTCAGAATCCCATAAAAATCTGGCTAAAGACTATCTCCAAACAAAAGACTACCAGAAAGTTGAAACCCACATTCAACAGGGAATTGAAGCTGCATTAGAAATTGAATCCCAAAAATCCCTGAAGAATCTGTACTATCTTCAATTTGAACTACATACAGAACTTAATAATCATGAAAAGGCATTATCCAGTTATTTGAATTATAATGAAATTAATGACAACCTGCTGTCTGAAGAAAGTGAAAATCGAATCGCAGAACTTGAAATAGAATATCAACTTGACAAAAAGGAAAACCAGATTGAAATTCTTGACCAACAAAACCAATTAAACGAACAACGACTAAAATCCCGAAACTACCTATTGATATCCGCCCTGGCATTAATCCTTCTCTTCCTCTTCTCAGCAGTATTTATTATCAGACAAAACAAATTAAAAGCTGAACTCAGACTTGAACAAAACAGACAAAAACTTTTGCGATCGCAGATGAATCCCCATTTCATATACAACTCTCTATCTGCCATTCAAAACTTCATTCTGCAAAATAATCCAACCGAGTCAGCATCATATATATCCGAGTTTGCAGGACTGATGCGACTGGTCCTGGAAGGGTCAAGAACCAATCTTGTACCCTTAAAAGATGATATTCGTCTGGCTAACAGCTACCTGAAACTACAGCAATTACGATTCGACCATTCCTTTGATTTCCACATTGAGGTTTCTGCACAAATCAATACAGATTGGCATTCAGTACCACCAATGTTGTCACAACCATTTATTGAGAATGCCGTTGAACATGGAATGAGATATTTACCTAAGAATGTGGGGAGGATTCTTGTCAAATATGAGCTTATTGATCATGAGGTTCAGATAATAATTGAAGATAATGGAGGTGGATCAGAACAGAAAGAAAGCCATAAACCAGGTACACACAAATCACTAGCTAAAAAGATTACAAGAGAACGCATTGCAAACCTCAGCAAGACACAACAACTGGATATTAGAATGAATATTTCTTCTGAAACAAAATCCGGGGGAACCAGAGTTGAGTTTCTTATCCCTCAAAAAACTATACCGGAATGATTAAATCTGTTATTATTGATGATGAAGCCCATGCCAGACAAGCAATTCGAACTATTATCGAATCAAGCATCCCTGAAATACAAGTAATTGCAGAGGCTGACAGCGTAGCAAACGCTTTGGAAATACTAAAAAAGAATGAGCCTCAGCTGATTTTCTTAGATATTGATTTACCTGACGGAAACGGTTTTGATATCCTTAATAAAATTGATTACAAAAAGTATAGAATCATTTTCATTACAGCCTACCAGGATTATGCCATACAGGCCATACGCTTTAGTGCCTTCGACTATATTCTGAAGCCTGTTAATCCTACCGACCTCATTAAGGCGGTAAATAATTGTCTTGCCGAAGAAATTCATATTGGATACGAGGAAAAGATCCAGACATTCTTCACAAATTTTAACCATAGTACTCCAGAGCAGAAAAAGATTGTTCTGAAAACTGCATCCAAAATCCACGTTGTTGACATCAAGAATATTATCCGCTGTCAGTCAGATAATGCTTACACAACTTTCTATTTGAATACCGGATCTCGAATTATGGTCTCAAGAAGCATTAAATCATATGATGAAATGCTGAGCTCATTGGGCTTTTTAAGAGTCCATCAATCCCATTTGATTAATCTTCAGTTTATCTCCTTCTACAACAAACAGGATGGAGGAAACCTGGTGATGTCAGACCAATCCAATGTGCCGGTTTCAAACAACAAAAAGCCACTCTTGCTGGAATACCTGAATTCGCTTGAGAAGTGAATTCAAGACAATAATATTCAAATTCAAACTCATATCCACAGAATTCAAATCCTTGAAGATTTTGAATTCTGAATCACCTACATTTGATTGACTACAACCCAATTAAAAACAAATCAAATGAAACAAAGCTTAATTAAGTTATCCGCACTACTAGTAGTCTGCCTCTTTGCTTTACCGGCCTGTGATTCTATGTATGGAGGTGATGATCCTGATACTTATGAAGAAAGTGAACCAAATAATAATTATTCGTCAGCCACAGAATTAATTTTCGCTGAAACCTTTGATGCAAAAATCTCACCAGCAGAAGATCAAGACTATTTCGTTTATAACAGCAGTTCTTCTGTAACAATTACAATCAATGGAGACAGCAAACTTGAATTGTACCTGTATGTTTATGATGAAAATCAAATTAACATTTATACTGGCGATACCGGCGCTCGTGGAGCATCCTTGAACTACGAAGTAAAATCATCAGATTTCAACGGCAAATTCTATATTATGGTAGAAAGTGCATATCCCTCAGATACAGGGAGCTATACGATAAAAATCTACTAAGCCTGTGGGAGAGGCCAAGCTTTCCCTACTTGCAATCATACTCGTAATTGGTTACATACGTTGATTACCTAAATTCATCACGTCAGAAAATAAGCCAAAGAGATACATTTCACCTGGTTCTTCCCCCATGACATGGGTATTTTCATTTCTTATTCAACGGAAGCTCAACTCCGAAATGATTTTTCTTATCCTCTCGCTTCAACATTATGGCAAATATCAACCCAATCAGCCCAAGACCAGCAAACATAAGGATGGGTGCTGAGTAATCAGCAACTTCCGGATTTCCCGGATTGGTTTTGTCTAACAGGATTCCGGCAAGGAGCGGGAATCCCCACAATCCGAGGTTTTGAATTGAATACATGAGTCCGTAAGCAGTGCCAATTTGCTTGTCATCAACAAGCTTTACCATACTTGGCCACATTGATGCGGGTACCAGCGAAAATGCTATGCCCAACATTACCATTGGTATATATGGCAAGATGTTGGTAAATCCGAATGTCAGATGAACAGCCAACAATATTATCGAACCAAAAATCATGGCCGTTGCACTTCTCCCTTTCCGATCAATCAGGAAGCCAAATAGTGGTGTAAATACCATAGTTCCTAATGGCAAAAGCGAAGTAATTCGTCCACTTTGCACATCGGTAAACCCAAACTTATCCGCAAAAAAGTCAGGAGCATAGGCCATAAACGGGAACACCGCAGAATAAAATGTGACACATAATAAAGCAATATACAAGTAGGCCCGGTTGCCTAATATACCAAATACATCACTAAACTTAAATTTGTCCTTTTGTGACTTAGTTTCCGTTGCAACCACCTGTTTATCAAGCTTCGCATCAAATAACATATAAACCAGAAAAGCCAGTAATCCGGTAAAAGTCAAAATAGCAGCTAGCCAAATGGCTGTGGAAAGTGTTTCACCTCCATTGGCCAGAACAGGAGACAATTGTAAGGCTGCGAAAGTACCCAGACGTCCAAAACCAACTTTTAGTCCAAATGCCAGGGCCAGATCACGTCCCTTAAACCACTTAACCAGAATTTTGCTAATAACAACTATACTGGTTTCGGCTCCCAATCCAAAGAAAAAGCGACCCAACAACATCATCTTTAATTCTGGAGAATACTTGGGGAGAAATGACTGCATAAAGCCATTACCAACACCGCCAGAGCTGTAATACTCTGAAGCCCCATACGCTGTAAGAAATGCCCCAAAGGCCATAAAAAAGATAAACGTAAAACCAGTAATCCGAATCCCAATTTTATCAAGAATAATACCTCCAATAACCGCCATAAGCAGGAAGGTATTGGGAATAGAATAGAAAGAAACAAACAGTCCGTAGTCGGTATTTGTAAAATTAAATTCCGCCTTCAAGAGATCTTTTAGCGTGGAAAAAGCATCGTAGAAATAATAGTTCGTCGACAGAACAAATCCCACCAAAATCAACATACCCCACCGCATCGCAGCCGATTCGTTTAAAGCTTTTTTCACTTTTTCCATGCTCCTATATCATATAAAATATTGAGCCGCACAAGGTAGGGCAAAAAAACAAAACAAAGCCGCACAGACACAATGCTTTGTGTCCGCGCAACAAATCCCCCCACAACATCGTAAAACAACATCTCATCACCAATACAAAGCCGTACGGACACAATGCTTTGTGTCCGCGCAACATCCTATCCCTACAGCATTGAATTCCAAAAATAATCACAATAAATTTTTATACCCATATGAACAACAACCATCATCACACACGTGTACAATTCGTTCGTAAAACCAATTGGAATTATGCCTGGAAAGGCGACTATTTCATTACAATTTCCACCAGGAATCATGAACATTATTTTGGCAATATTCAAAATAATAAAATCCATCTCTCATCGATCGGACAGATATTGAAAACAGAATTACTTGCCACACCAAAAATTCGTGCAGATATGAACCTAAGGCTGGGGCCATTCGTCATCATGCCCAATCATTTCCATGTCATCATCACCATCGGTGCAAATAAATATAATTCGTTTCATGCATACGAAGCCGGACTCGAAGCCGGACTCGAAGCCGGACTCGAAGCCGGACACGAAGCCGGACTCGAAGCCGGACACGAAGCCGGACTCGAAGCCGGACTCGAAGCCGGACACGAAGCCGGACACGAAGCCGGACACGAAGCATCGTGTCCCAACGGCATTGTGTCGACACCAACATTGCAGTCGATGTCGACACCAACAATCCATGCATTTGGGCCGCAATCAAAAAACCTACCTGCCATAATCAGGGGCCTGAAATCATCAGTTACTATCCAGGCAAAAAAAATAAACCCAGCATTCAAATGGCATAAACGATATCATGATCATATCATCAAAAACCCACAATCCTATATGCAAATCTCAGATTACATCAAAAACAACATAAAAAAATGGGAAAGTGATCGCCTCAATAAATAATCCATATCCCCCAAAAAAAAACAAATCAAAGCCGTACGGACACAATGCCTTGTGTCCACGCAACATCCTACCCAACCGCCGCACAGACACAATGCTTTGTGTCCACGCAACATCCTACCAAATCGCCGTACAGACACAATGCCTTGTGTCCGCGCAACATCCTACCAAATCGCCGCACAGACACAATGCCTTGTGTCCACGCAACATCCTATCCCCAAAACCCATACCAATAATAAATCGTATCTTGGATTAATGCGATTGCTTAGAACAAAAATTCTTACTCAGAATGAAACAGTCATTGCACGATTACCTCGATCAATGCTAGCCACCATTGGAGACCTGTTACTTGCAGTCATACTCATAATTAGTCGGATATCCATCTTTTGCCGGAATCGCACTAATCGGATAATCTGTACTATTATAGGTGTATGATGTCTCAGAAATGTAAACATTTGTTCCAAGCGTATAAGTAGTCTTTGTAACATTGTTTTTGCTGAGCATGGTAAGAGATCCAAAAGATGATAACGCAAGACCCAAATGACCTAAAGGCGTTTTCTTATCATCATATTCATACTCAAAAAATCGTGATGAACCATAATTATTTGTGATTGTGATCTTTGATATGTTATCACCGCTCCATTCAAGATCTGTTGTATTAAAAACGGAATAATTTGGTTCATTTGGCCTCTTTAAATAATCAGTAAGTTTGACCAATTTATCACCGGTATACTGTGTAAGAGTGTAAGAAACATTATTCGATGCACTGGCAGCAGGAGCATGAATGGAGTCTGGCAGATTGCCATTATAGTAAAACATCCAATCACCGGTTTTTTCTTCCGGATCAGAATAAAACTTAAAAAACGATGATAACTTATCCAGCTTATCATTACTATAGGTCATTGTCCACCTTGAAACAACAGGATCAGACCCCAGATCATAGCCTGTCTTAACAACTTCAATAAGCTTCCCTGATGAATCATAAGTAAACACCGTTTCTTCATTGGCCGGGTCATTAGGAACAGACATAGAGGTTTTCAGGAGAATGCACTCATTCTTTACAGGATTAAAAATCGGATCAATAAGTTCACAAGAACCTAGAAATACTGTTAAGACTATAAAGAGTAAAATCGATTTTTCTTTCATGTTGTTGAGTTTCTGACCCTTAAAGATATGTATTTTTTGTACCTTTAAAAACCAACAAACCTTAAAATGCCATGTCTAAGCAAAATAGATTCTTCCAGGCCATACTTATTCTCGTCTCACCTCTGATTCTCTATACAAGTTGTACAGAAGAACTATCAACAATAATCGATGATTATGGTTCGTACGGAAGTACGGTATTGAAAGATACCAGTGTTGATATTAACCCGGGGTCCGATGCTGTAGAAGTATCATTTGATCTTGTTGATATAAAAATTCCAAAAGGAGCCGTACCGGATGGAACTGAGCTGGTTATCGCCCGCCTGGATGAAAGCAAGGAGGAAAATATGGATGAATACGATTACGGACCAGTATATGAAATTACTCTGGAAGAGCATACCACTTTTTCTGATGATATCATAATCTCTCTAAGCTACACAAATGATCAGATACCTGAGAAATTTAAGCTCTCACCCTTTCCTGCATACTATAGCGAAGACCGACAAAGATGGGAGCGTTTCGACATATATCAAATTGATACTGTTACTAATCAAGTTGTTATCTTTACCAAACACCTGACAAAACTTTGCTGGTTTTCTCCTAAAAAAATATCCGGATACACAGATTATTACCCCGGTAGATTTACGATTTACTATAAAGAATCAGACATTAAGTCGAACTCGGCTTACAATAGTCCCAGATCAAGCTATTATACTTTCGCAAATTACCCTCACTATATTGAAGATATTGCCTATTATATAAATTGTGCTTTCCGGCGATATCAATCGCAGTTCCCTGAATGGAAAGATTCCCATTTTAATGTATTTATCAAACCCCTCGGGAAAAATGGCTACGTCAGCGTTTGTAATTCAATCAATCTCGATACTGACATGGATCACAATACACTAAGGTCAACTTGTGCCCATGAACTATTACATGTAGTACAAGACACCTACTACGTTAAACTCGCTAATATTTTTAGTAGTACTTCGTGGCTGTGGTGGGCAGAAGCCACTGCTGTTAATGCAGACCGATTGGTATTTACTGGCTTGTTAGACGAAGAATATGAATCTCTTTTCTACACAAATAATACACTACCTGATAATCTGGCCAAATCATGGGATGACTGTCCAACCGGACCGAATTTCTATGCAGCTGGTGGCTTTGTTTCCTGGCTTCATTCGTACAGGGATCATTATAAAACAGTTGCAATGAACGAGTTGCTGATACATGTTGGAACAAATGATCATTTTTCGACTATCCGCACATCTGTGAATAATTTTATTGAAACTAAGCTCGGAACAAGTATTGGAGAAGAATATCGCGATTATATCAAATGGGCTTATGAAGGCAAGCATTCTGTCTATCAAACCTGGGAATCTGCAATCAAATTAGCCTCATCGCATGTTCCTGCGTCAGATCAGGGATGGCAGAAGAAATTACAACTAAATAATGATTACCCCACCTATACAGAACAACAAACTATTCCTAATATCGGCGTTCGCTGTTACAAAATAATGAACTATTTCACCCCTTCAGAAAGCGTTAGCCTTGAGATAAAGGATATGGGACAAGATGTGGAGGCCTATGTTTATCGTGTTGATAATTTTGGAAAAAATAATGAAAAAAAGGAGTTTCTTAAAAAACTCGAAGTCGGCGTTCAGGAGACCCTTAAAGTTGAGGGATTAGAGCAATGCCTTGATGTTATGTGCTTCAACAAGCATGTTGATGATGACCAATTAGTCAATCTGGAGGTAAGCACTCTGCTGGGTATTTCAGGATTCAAAATTTTTCTGGAGGTGAATGGGGCAAGCAGCGGCTATACTCGATTTGAGCGAGAAATTCTTCCCGACCCGTTTAACAGAAATTGGATAAGCTTAGATGTTGGTAGCTTCACACTTAGTGGGATATATGGAAATAAAAACTGCAGTCTTGAAATAGTTTTTAATACAGATGGAAAATCGCTTAAAAGCTTTAAACTAAAAGAAGACAATTCCCACGTAAGTGGAGCTATTTCTACAGAGATCAACCTGCATGATGTTCCATTGGAATGGAATTTCTCCGGATCACTTCAATGCGATTTGTATAATGATGAATTATGTAGTATTATCTCTTTGTTTAGGCAAACTTCAGACAATGGTACAATTTCAGGATGCAAAAGCGGACATCTTGTACTGGAACTGAAGTAGCGTTATGCCCCTGACTTCCCAGTCAGGGAAATAAAATCTTCAGCTGTCTATCCTCAGCTTTCGCCTCCTTTTTGGGCTTTTTGCCCGCTTCATCCACTTTCGGTCTCTCCTTACTACCTTCATGCTCTATCTTTACTTCATGAAAAAACTAAGTATCTAGAAAAAACATATCTTATGAAAAAGTCCATTGCAAGTCTATGCTTGATATCTCTTTTGCTTGTTGCCTTTCCCCTGAACGGATTGGCACAAGACATTCAAGGTGGTACAGTTGAATACGATCAGCTTTATTATCATACATTTGAAAAAAAGGAAGGACCAGGAGGTGAGCGATATAACAACTTCATTGCTGCCCTGCCTTCTACCACCAAAGACATGAAGATGTTGATCTTTACAACAAAAAAGTCTCTGTACAAACAAAGCATGCAACCTGAAGATCCAACTTTATCCCGAATGAAAAAGGGAATTCAGCGTGTCAATTATTTTAAGCCTCCACAAGTAGAACTGTCAGAGGTTTATATCAATTTGACTAAAGGAGCTATGACAAAGCAATTTTCCTTTATGACACGATTCTTTCGGATGGAAGAAAAGACCCAGCAATCAGCCTGGAAAATTGGCAACAAACAAGTGATTATCCAGGGGTATACCTGCCAGAATGCTACCATGAAGAAAGGGGGAAAAATCATTACCGCATGGTTTACTCCGGAAATCCCGGTCTCAACCGGACCAGCAGATTATGAAGGCCTTCCTGGACTAATTTTGTCAATTGAAGAAGACGGTAAAAATTCAATTCTTGCTACTTCAATTGATCTTGGCGAACCAAATACAGATATTAAGAAGCCCAAAGAAGGAACTAAGGTCGATCAGGAGAAATTGGACAAAATTGTGGTGGAAAAACTTGAAGAATGGAAAAAAACACAACAACAAAGAGGGGGCAGAGGCAGGTAAATCTCTATATGAACATCCTCATATTAGCCTTGTTGATGAACAGCCTGAGCGGCTTCTCTCAACACATGGTTAAAGGAAAGTTGTTTGATAAGGAAAATAAGCCCCTGGTCTCTGGAACGGTAGTACTTATGAATCCTGCCGATTCAACCATGAAATATTTTGGTATTAGCAATAAAGAGGGTGAATTTAAGGTATCAGGTATCCGTAAGGGAAATTATATCGTGCAGTTCTCTTTTGTAGGAACCAAATCACAGTATAAAAACGTGAGTTTCCCAAGGGCTGATGGAGATGATCTGGGGAGAATAATTATGGAGCAAAATAACCTTGGTGAAGTAAAGGTTATTGGAGAATATATTCCCATTCGTTTTAAAAATGATACCACTGAATTTAATGCCAAAGCATTTAGTACCCGACCCGGAGCCGTTGTGGAAGAACTTCTGAAAAAAATCCCGGGAATCGAAGTAGATCTTGCCGGGAATATCAAAGCCATGGGTGAGGATGTCGCGAAAGTGCTGGTAGACGGGAAAGAGTTCTTTGGAAAGGACACCAAAATTGCTTCCAAAAATCTGCCGGCTGATGCCGTGGCAAAGATCCAGGTTTTTGATAAGAAATCAGATCAATCTGAGTTCTCAGGGATTGATGATGGAGTGCGTGACAGAACAATCAATTTGGATCTGGACGAAAAAGTTAAGATTGGCGCTTTTGGTAATGTGCTGGTTGGTGGCGGACATGATCTGCTCATTAAGAAAGACGGGGATGAAGAACAGCATTACCAAATGAGTGGAAAAGTTTACCGCTTTACCAATCAGGTACAACAAGCCCTGATGCTAATGTCGAACAATACCAATGAGTTCGGATTCTCTACAGGTGAAAGCACTAAATTTGGAGATGGAATCGCAGGCTTGAACACAAACCACGCCGGAGCACTTAATCTGTCTCTGTTCTCAAGTAAGTTCAATTTCTACAATCTCTATTACTTGGGAAACATCCGAAACAAATTCCTTGAGGAAGTAGATATCTCAAAGAACTATATCAACGATGCTGTGTATGATGCCGAAAGTGTGTACAGCTCAGAAACAAATTCCATTCCTCATAATTTAAACTTCAAAGTCCGTCATCGTTTTAAAAACAAGCCAAATCATTACCTGGTTCTTAGCGGGGGCGGTAGTTTAAGCAATGGCACAAGCAGTTCGCAAGACAGGGTAAGCAATATGATTGCGTTTCAGAACGTGAGCAATTTGGAAGCTGTACAGAATGCAGAGTATGCAAGCCTGAGTGGAAATCTTAATGGCAGCTATCAGGCTAAATTTTTTGAGGGGAAAACCCAATTTAGTATTCCCTTTGATGGAAATGTAAGTGATGGTTTTAATGCGATTAATTTTGAGAATAAACTGAGCTATTTTAATCCGGAAAGTTTGAATATTACCTCCCAGTTCCAGGATAACCAAAACGATAAAATGGAAGCAAGCATTCACCCAAGAGTTATGCAGCAAATTGGGAAAGGCTGGCACTTGAGCGCAGTTCTAAATTTAGGCAGCAAACAGGCAAGTTTAGATCGGGAACTGGGCTATTTGCTGAGTGACACAAAAGATCCTGTGGCATCGCTAAGCCCTGAGTTCGAGCATTTTGAAAAAAACATAACCCCGGAATTATCCTTACAGTGGAAGAACCCAAAACACCGCTTGAATTTTCAAATCAAAGGAGCCTGGAACCAGATTGGCAAAACTCTTTGGGCTAATTCTTTGGGTAAGTCCACTTTCTTCAATCCACTAGGATCAATTTCCTGGGAGTTCGAACCCCGTGATAACAGAAGGATTAAGCTGAATTACATGAGTTTTAACACACTGCCATCACTTAACCAACTCATGCCCATCTCCAATACGCTTAATCCATTATCTGTTTACATAGGAAATCCAGATCTTGAACCTTCTCTAACCCACAGATTTAGTAGTGAACTCAGTATTTTCGATGAGTTCTCTTTTACAGCATTGTTTCTCAAGCTCAGTGGAATATATACTCAAAATGCCATGAGTACCTCAAGAACTATTAACGAAAACCTGGAGCAAACACTCACCCCGATTAATATTTCCGAAGCATCCAATATTAATGGTAACCTCGATTTTTCAACTCCAATAAAACGCTTCGGATTAAAAATTCAACTCATGGCTGGTCCTAATTGGTCAAAAAGCAGCAATATTATTAATGGTCAGGTCAACGATGTAAACTCCCTCTCAAATACATTTAGATTTAATATAGAAAATCGTTTTAAGGAGAGGATAGATGCCAGATTAGGAGCTACAATCTCCCTCACCAATACCAAGTACTCCATCCAGAAAGAGTACGATAACAAGTACTCTACACTAAGTTATTATGGAGACCTCCGTTATCACCTGAATGATCACTGGCATTTATGGTTCAGGACATCCATTAATACGTATAATTCAGAAAGCTTCGATGAAACTTTTACTTTCCCATTGATGCATGCCTCTGTAGCCTATAACTTCCTTGAAGGAGGAAAGGCCTCCATTTTGCTTGAAGGGATTGACCTCCTGGATAAGAATAATGGTTTTGCACAGGTGAGTGACATTAACTATATGGCCAAAACTACCAGTAATACCATTGGTCGACTGGTGATGCTGACCTTTAGATATCGATTTAATCAGTTGGGTGCCGGACGTAGATAAAAAGCAGTTTTTATTGAACAATAATAAATACCTGCTGAGATGTTTAAGTCTCCCCAAATGACAGAATAGGAGTGTTTTTTGAAATTGAGGTTAACTAATTATCTTTTATCTTTGCCCCAAAGCAAGCAACTATGTCTATCACAGTCAAAAATATCACCAAACTTTTCGGCGAACAGAAGGCCCTCGATGATGTTTCCTTTTCTATCAAAACAGGAGAAATCGTAGGATTTATTGGTCCGAATGGAGCCGGAAAATCCACGATGATGAAAATCCTCACCGGCTTCATCCCGCAAACATCCGGCGAAGCCTTTATCAACAATGTCAATACAATAGAAGACTCAATAGAAATCCGCAAACAAATAGGCTACCTGCCAGAAAATAATCCTCTCTATACTGATATGTATGTCAGAGAGTACCTCCAGATGGTCACTAATCTATACAAACCCACCAGTAAGGGCAGCAGTAAGAGCAGCAGTATCTCCGAGATGATAAGCTTAGTCGGACTTGAGTTGGAACAACACAAAAAGATCGGTGCACTTTCTAAAGGATATCGTCAGCGGGTAGGACTAGCACAAGCACTGATCCATGATCCTTCTGTATTGATCCTGGATGAACCGACATCAGGATTAGATCCCAACCAGATCATTGAGATCCGAAACTTCATAAAGGAAATTGGTAAAGAAAAAACAATCCTCCTTTCAACTCATATAATGCAAGAGGTAGAAGCGATATGCGACCGGGTGATTATAATCAACCAGGGTAAAATCGTAGCAGATGATTCAGCCAAAAATATTCAGGAGCAAGCTATTGAATCTTTCCAGACAATAGAAGTGGAATTTGAAAATCAGATCAAAGGCAAAGCCCTGAACGATATCGACGGGGTAATCAGTGTCAAGAAAATTGATGCAAAACATTTCCTCTTGCAAGGACAAGCAAACCGCGATATCCGATCAGAAATCTTCCAATGGGCAGTGCAAAACAACGCAAGCATTATATCCCTCATAAAAAGAGAAAAGAGTATGGAGGAAGTTTTTCAGGAGCTGACTAAGTAATATCGTCTTTCGTTATTCGTCTTTCGTTATTCGTTATTCGTTATTCGTTATTCGGGATAATACCTTGGGTAGTTCCGGCATTTGTTATGAGTTGTGCTCTTCCGAAAGACGAATGACGAAAGACAAATGACGAAAAACCCCCATCACCGTAAGCTCCTCATCAACCCTTACCCCCCTGATCCCCAGCTCTTCCGCTGCCTTTACATTATCCTCATTATCGTCAATGAACAACGTCTCTTCAGCCTTAATATCGGCAAGCTTCAAAACTTTGAGGTAAATTTCTCTATCCGGCTTTCTGCATCCCAGCTCATTTGAATAAAAAGCTTTCTCCATCAACTGATCAAGATTCTCAATCCCAAACTCCCTGCTAAGCATTTCATTATAATACTCAACATGAATAGCATTAGTGTTGCTAAGCAAAAACACCCGATACTTTTTGCTTAGCTCTTGTACCAAACGAATACGCTCAGGAGGATAATCAAGAAGAAGAGCATTGAAGGCAGAGATGATGGCCTCATCGCTAATCCACCCCAACCCCTCCTTAGTCAAGGAGAGGCTATTCTCCCTCACCCCTTGCTTAAGGGGGGCCGGGGGAGATACGAGCTCCCGAAACCTCCTCAAAAAATCCTCCTTCTCCACCTTCCCACATTCCAGATCCAAAAACAACTGCCAAACCTCAGGCCGGTCATTTATAGCATGAGCATCCTTAATACCCAGAGCCGCAAAAGCATCAAAAGTCTTCTTAAAATCAATATTCAACAAAACACCACCCAAATCAAAAATGATATTCCTAATCCCATTCAAATTTTCCATTTTGTAAAGTTAGAGTTTTTTGCCTTTTGTCAGAGACACACGGCCGTGTGTATGTACGAGCCTTTTGTCAGAGACACACGGCCGTGTGTCTGTACGAGCTCAAAGGGAGAGTTTTAAGATTTTTAGTAATTTCAACTTTCTAAAAACCGAATAACCGAATAACCGAATAACCGAATAACCGAATAACCGAGCAACCGAATAACCGAATAACCGAATAACCGAATAACCGAATAACCGAATAACCGAATAACCGAATAACCGAATAACCGAA
>JAYEFL010000051.1:0-5023 GCA_034658635.1 Bacteroidota bacterium
CCGGTCGATACCCCGAAAGTGTCCGAAACTTTCCGGAATCACTGTCCGAAGAAAATCGGAATCACTGTCCGAAACTTTCCGGAATCGGTGTCCGAAGGTCTCCGGATTTTCCAATCAAATTGACGTTTCAGCTCCCTCAACGACCAGCTCTCGTTAGAAGCTTCTCTTTCGTAAAAAGTCCTTTCATTCTCCTGCTTGATGGACATCAGAAAAACATAATGTGACCAACTTAACGGAAATTGCACAGACAGTGCCTGCGCAATCTTTAAAGCAACATCTGATTTCTTATGGACCAAACCTAATTTCCCAGACGCTGTCTGGGATTTCTCCATCATTTCGTCTGTAATCAATTTCCCAGAACCTGTCTGGGAATTCTGAAGAATACTTTTTGAATAGGTTAGATAAAACTTCCGCATATACTCAAGATTGCTATGCGAATATCCTCGACCAAATTCAGTTGTAAGTTCGTTAGATAAATCCTTAAGAAGGGTCTTTCCATATTCAGCGCGCTCCACACCCCCCTGTTCGAACTTGATGATTTGCTCCCCGATCATGTAGTTGGATGCAACTTGTAGTGCATTCACACTGCGAACTGTCAATGAATGACCTTGCCTAATAATAGTTTTCAGTGAATTGATCAAGTGCTTGTGCTTTTGTATGTCCATCAATTTAGTCCCTATCAATATCCAAAATTTATCGCCATGCCTAATCTTGCATCATTTTCCGCAAATATAATAATAGTCTTGTCTTCATCCTCATTCAATTGGAGTTATAATTTTGTTAAAAAGGGATCTCTGGTCTCCTTCGATTAAGGGCACTTATTTGTGCCAAATTTGTGTCAATGGGTCAAAAATGAGTCGGCAATGCATGTCCGATGATGGAGGAAACTGGAAGATAATGGAACTAACTGAAAGCTGTGTTAATATTAGAGATAGACTTATCTATCTGTTATTATGGCATTTAAGTGGCCTCATATTGAAAGAATCCCTCCCTCTCCGCATTCAACAATAACATATTGTTTATACTACATTTACATCATTTAATAACTTAATAATTCCAAAATGCTTCCACCATAATATGTTTGTTTACACGAATTATGCATATTTTTATACTGTCCTCCGTTTATTTCCAGTATAGTCATTTGATATCGATTGTAATTTGTGATACCGTTTGACAATAGTACATTTTTTATTTAGTGTACACCGATGGAGCCCCAAATAACCAATGTAATTGAGCAGATTCAATCTATTCGTCATGAGTTGGCAGAGTTAGCTGCGAAGCGAGATAAACTCGAAAAAGAATTACTTCGCTTAGAAAAGAATCATAAAGTATCCACTAGCGAAACAGATAATGCTTTAAACACTGTTACCAACGATTCACATCATGATCAAAAAATCGAACTATTCATGAGCTTGTTCAAAGGACGGGCAGATGTATTTTCTAAACGATTTGAGAGTCAAAAAACTGGAAAATCTGGATATCAGCCCGCCTGCGACAATGAGTGGGTTAGTGGGACCTGCAAAAAGCCAAATGTTAAATGCGCAAATTGCGAACACCGTGAATTTACTCCGCTCTCTAATACAGTTATCCGGGATCATTTACTTGGTTATGCTCTCGGTGATAAAACTAAGCGTAACTTTACAGTTGGTCTATATCCACTTTTGCAAAATGAAACGTGTCATTTTCTAGCCATCGATTTTGACGGTTCCAACTGGCAAACAGATATTTCAGCTTACTTAAGAACTTGTGTAGAAGAATCCATTCCTGCAGCGATGGAACGATCGCGTTCTGGGAATGGAGGGCATATCTGGATATTCTTTGCAAAACCAGTCTCAGCAAAGATTGCTAGAATAATGGCTTCATTTATCCTGACTGAAACTATGGAACGTTATCCTGAAATTGGGTTTGACTCTTATGATAGGTTCTTTCCAAATCAGGATACAATGCCTAAGGGAGGATTCGGAAATCTCATTGCCTTGCCACTTCAAGGTCACCCACGCCAGAGAGATAATAGCGTATTCATTGATGATGACTTTTTCCCCTTCCCTGACCAGTGGGCATTTCTTTCCACAATTGAAAAGATGTCTCTGTTGGAAGTTGAAGCGATAGTACAAGCTGCTACCCAAAAAGGGAATGTTCTCGGCGTTCGATTTGTAAGTCTGGATGAAGATGAGGAACCTTGGACTGCACCCCCTTCTAGACAAAGAAAACTGGATTCTATACAAGGAGAGCTCCCCTCAAATATTCGTTTGGTGCTGGGAAATCAGATTTACATAGAAAAGTCAGACCTACCTCCTGCTCTGATAAACAGGTTAATTCGTATAGCTGCATTTCAAAATCCCGAATTTTATAAAGCTCAGGCAATGCGATTATCAACCTGGAATAAGCCTAGAATTATTTCATGCCATGAAGATTTCCCGAAACACATTGGGCTTCCCAGAGGATGTTTGGAAGGTATTACCAAACTTTTGGATTCACATTCAATAATTCCGGAAATCGTTGATGAACGTGAGCAAGGTGTGAAGTTATCACTTAAATTTCAGGGAAAACTTTATACGGAGCAGAAAAAGGCTATCAAATCATTAATCCAACATGATACCGGTATTCTATCCGCTGCTACTGCTTTCGGTAAGACCGTTGTAGGGATTGCCCTTCTTGCTCGAAGAAATGTAAATACACTTATACTCGTTCATAGAAAACCTCTAATGGATCAGTGGATTGCAGCATTACAAAAATTTCTGGATATCGATGATACAAGCATCGGACATATCGGTGGCGGAAAATGGAAACCAACAGGCATAATAGATGTAGCCATGATACAAAGCCTAAGTCGAAAAGGCGAGGTAAAGGATATTGTAGGAAAATATGGGCACCTAATTGTCGATGAGTGTCACCATATTTCAGCTCGCAGTTTTGAAATTGTTGCTCGTCAATGTAAGGCAAAGTACACATTAGGTCTGACGGCAACCACGGTTCGAAAAGATGGCCATCATCCGATAATTTTTATGAATATTGGAGCAATTCGATTCAAGGTCGGCCACCGGAAACAAGCCGCTAAAAGACCGTTTTCGCACAAGGTGATTTTCAGGAATACAAATCTCTTACTGCCGTCGGAACTTTCAGGAAAAGATGATTTGCCAATCCACAAAATCTATTCTTTGCTCGTTAAAAATGATCAAAGAAACAAAATGATTGCTGACGACATCATCCAGGCGACTCAAGCGGGTAGAACACCTCTAGTTCTTACTGAACGTAGAGACCATCTTGAAGATCTAAATCTGTTACTTTCAGCGCGTATTAATAACATTGTCATTCTGCATGGTGGAATGGGAAAAAAACATAAGCAATCTTTGATGGACAAAATAAATACTGACGGTGACCGGCAAGTGATATTGGCGACTGGTCGGTATATAGGTGAGGGGTTTGATTTGGCAAAACTGGACACACTGTTTTTAACAATGCCCGTATCCTGGAAAGGTGTATTAACCCAATATGCAGGTCGTTTGCATCGGCTTCACACTGATAAAAAAGAAGTCGTTATCTATGATTATTTTGATGCAAATATTCCTATGCTAGCTAAAATGCATAAACGTCGTTTATCTGGATATCGATCAATTGGATACAACTTTGATTAGTTTCGGGAGCCTCTCGTTACTAAGCGTATCAGCCTAACTTTTTATCAGTTTTCCTTCACCGAGTCCACATACAATGTATCAGGACAAATATCCTGATCATTTGGCCAAACAACTGTCCCATCAATCACGCTTGCTTGATTAAAGTAATTTATATCTTTCAACTCTTTGAAGACACCAAAATCAAGAACATCAGAACAATCATAACAACCTTGTTCACCATTAGTAAAGACTAAGTTCAATTTAAATGATTCCGAAGTAGAGACTTCTTTTACTCTAGGATTCATAATTCACCTTAAGGGATCTATTTTGTAGGGTTGCTCTCCTGAAACTGCTAACTGCCAGTCTGCCATTAATTCATCTTTATGTATTTCGATCCATGCCTGTAGCAATTTCATTTTCCGTGAGGGAATCTTCCCTTCAAGAATATCACCATTCGGGATTGAAACAATTACTTCCTCCTCTGAATATTTCACATGAATATGAGGAAGGTTGTGTCTTTTATTATCCAGGAAATACATGTAAACAATTATTCCATAAAATGCTGATATTGATGGCATATCGACTACTCCTTGCTTGTCCGATGGATAATATAATCAAAATATTCTGTATGTTATATTTTTTCAGTTTTAAAATATTACTCACGCCGTTCAAAACATGTACTATAAATGAGTTGGAAATGTATGCCTATTAATGGATCGAAGAAACTGAAAGTTGTGCTATTATTAGATAAACCCCAAACAACTTTTCCTGAAATTATGATCGCAGAACAGGTTGCACTATATTTACAATTAAAGCTCAGCACTGTTAGAAATAAACGAGTTCTCGCGAATTACCATCTGTCAAAAATGCCGGATCTACCAGATATAAGAAATCTGATATTGATGCTTTGTTAAAAAGTAACTTATGGGAACTATTGGGATATTATGGGAAATGCACCTTCATATTCCCCATCATGTAAGAAACTATTTTATAATATGTTACACGCAGGAATAGGGAGAATCAACAATCAGGCTGATTGAATCCCTCCCTCTCCGCTATGCCTTTATTATATATATTATCGTTATATACAGAGCTTTATAACGATCTTATTGTGTCTATTATGAACTACTTGTGTCGGCGATGTGCAAAGCACGCTCACGTTTTATGTCGAGTAGGCCTGTCGCCATCATAAACAGCCTGATAGCGCAGGCCCCTCACAGAACCGTACTTGAAGATTTCCCTCATACGGCTCTTCATTCTAACTCACAGAAGCATTTGATAAACACTCTGATATAGAAGACAGCTTCACCCATGTTTTGTTCAGCTCTGTATCTGACATTGATTCCATCTACCTTCTTACGTTAAAATGTTAATCCCTTCGAGTGTCCTCAACCTTCAGAACTCAATGG
>JAYEFL010000052.1:0-4977 GCA_034658635.1 Bacteroidota bacterium
CAAACTTGTCTCAAGAATATTTGCAGTTATTGAACGAGGAACACCATATGTGGAGATAATGAAATTTGCAGCATAAAAACATTAAAATATATTTGCTTTTATCTTAGAATACGCCGGGATGACAATGCTTTTTCGTTACTTTTGGTGCTTTTTCGGGAGGGTGCTTTTGCGAGGTTGTACTGCTACCACGGAAGAGTGCCACAATGCTGCTTTCGATGGAAGCACCCCTCGCCTTACGAACAATGTCACAGTTTCCAGCTGTCATCCCGGGCCTGACCCGGGACCGCGTGGAGGTTGAAGTGCAATTTCGACAGAGCCCTCAATTAATAAGCTTTAAATATCGGAAATGCTACCTCCTTCTCCCCCGCTTTCTTCTCTTCAAGGTATTCATCAAAATAATTCCAATAAACCAGCCCATCATCAGACTGTGGCTCTAGCAGGTAAAAAATCAGCCATGCCAATGGTTGCTCTAAGTTTACCCTGAAATCACCTGACCTGAAGGTTTGTTTCTTGCTGTGAAACTCGCCTTCAAGAGTTACTGGCTTATGTCCGGGATATCGCGATCTGGAGGCTTTATTAAACTCACTTACAAGAAACACTTCACCCCTGACAGATACTTTTTTATCTAGTTGATCCACTTTAATACCATGTTCTTGCAATTTTTCTGCGATCGCGATAAAATCGCTTGAAAAGTAGTAAGCCTTTGGCACGGTGCTAAGAAGTATTGGTTCAAAAGAGCTATAATGTCTTACTCTGTCTTCCCATTTGATTTTTCCTGTTCCACGCGTTCTTCGTCTGCCTTCACTACTACTTTGGATCTCAGTTTCACGAACCAGAATATCAACAAACGCAGGATCTTTTGTGAGAGTATATCTGACGCCTTTTTGAAGTTGTCCTGCCTGGGTCTTGATCGTTTCAATTGTTTGTTGATCAGCAAGTTGAATCATTTTAGCAATCTCTTTTGCATGATCATTGGTATATCTCAGAATTGATTCAATCAGCGAATAAGTGGCAGCGTATCGTTTTTCAAATAATTGATGTGCAAATGATTCGCTGAGAATACCCATCCGGTTTCTAAGTCCGACATAATTAGTTAGATATCTTGGCTGATGTGAATAGGCTGTATATGCCCCTTTTTCCCCTTCCCGCATCCGGAGGTAACCATGCCACCAGGTTGCTATACCTGATCTGTCCATGATATCCTTTTGAATCCAGGGAAATATTTCTTCACGAGTATAGCGGGTAGGCTCAGGGTGACCGGCAGAAGTATATGACGGGGCATAGTTTACCGCATATCCGTGCCATGATCCGTTGTCAGTATGGAGGTCAACAAGCATGGCAGGATCCCATCGGTTAAGTACATTCTTTATCAGAGCTTTGGCTTCAAGAGCTTCAAGTTTCATGCCTTCTCTGTTGAGATCAAAACCCTCACCTGTAGATCTTACTCCGGTGAGTTTAGGACTACCATCCTGATTGCGGCGATTATTGGGCGATAACTTGTCGTTTCCATCCGGATTAAAATTCGGACAGAAAAGAATTATCTGATTATCGAGTAAGTATTTTTTGTTTTCAAAAGCGATTTCTCTCATCAGGGTCATCGTGGCTTCCTTCCCTTCAACTTCACCAGCATGAATATTTCCCTGGATGTAAATTATAGGTTTGCCGCTTGCTCTGGCTTCCTCGGGTGAATCAATCCGTGGGTTGGCCATAATAACTAAATGAAGGGCTTGTCCGCTCAGAGAGTGCCCGAATGTTTCAATTTTAACCAGCTCTGAGAGTTCTTCCAACTTCAGAACAAAGGCCCTTACATCTTTGCTCAGAGTTGTTTCTTCAAAATTGGTTTTTTCAGCCTGAGAGAAGAGTTCAGGTGGGTAGCCTGTTTGAGAAAATAGGGGATAGAAATGAAGGGTTAAGGCTAAGATTAAGAATGAAGTTTTAAGATTTCTTTTCATTTTGTGCGCTATAATTGCTGCAAATTATGAAAAGAATTGCTTAATAAAGATGTTAATTAGCAGCGACCAGTGAGATGGATGAAATGGTGTCACCCATGCCAACCAGTGTAATGGGTTTGTCGATCAGAATGGTGGGTACTGCAATAACATCGAGATTGTTAAATTCTGTCAGACCAGTATTAATCAAATTGTCATCCCGGCGAATCTGTCCCGATTTATCGGTGATGCCAGAATCAGATAATTCCCTGCTAAGGGCTGACAATTCATTCAAGCCAACATCTGATACAGTTCTGCCGGTAGCCCACAGCAAAACATCTTTTGTATTAATTGCTCCTGTACCAGCCTTTGCAGCGGCAATGGTTGCGGCAAGCTGCATCCCATTGCGGTTTTGGAGCGGCGTAATGCGAAACTCTTTTATTTGCACTGTCAGATACAATCCAAACATATGTAGCTGCAGGCGAGGGCAGCCTGTGAAGGCCTGTACTTTTACCATGGCCCTGAAAAGATTTGCTGAGTTGGTTTCTTCCAGGCAGATCTTTGCCAACTCATCTTCGCCCATAACCTCAAGCAGGTCAATCAGTTCACGTTCGTTGAAGCCCAGGCTGTCAACTTTTTTTGCCAGAGTATCAAGCAGGTGCTTTCTCATTACCGAATCCTGAGTGGAGGCCATTTCAAGGTGAAGAATAGCCCCGGGGTGGTTTTCTTTCCAGGTGTCAATTATGTGCATAGAATCTTCAATCCGGTCAGCTCCTTTTGTGTCGTCAGTCAGTTGCTCCTTTAGCATTTGATAGCCGGAAAGGATGACATATTCCAGGTGATTCTCCGGATCTGAAACTGCTTTGGCAAAGTGAGGATCAATTGCCAGTTTGAAGTTTAAAGGATCATAAGTGGCGATGAATCGATTGGATTTCGGACATTGGATTTCCAGGTCTCCAAGCAAGAGCTTATCGTTAACGTCAAATTCTATAATCCAGTGAATCAATGGGATTTCATCAGCTCTGACTGTTTTATTTGCCTGGCTGAACTTACCATTGCTATCAGTAGTTTGAAGGTTTTCAAGATCGAGAAAAAGACCGGCCTGCTCGGCAGGTAAAGAAGCGCAGTGCACATAAACCGGATTCACATCACAAACAGCCATCACGTTGGCAACAATTCCTCCCTGTCCGCCCATCTGAAGTTTATCATATCCCAGGTTTTCCTGAAGCCAGTTGAAAACGGTGATATCCTCAATCAGCCATTCTTCAGCAATGCCATTTCTGAAACAATGAATTAGCCCGCGAACTGCATCCTCCGTACTTTGGATACATCTTTCACCTCCCTGAATCACATTATTTATATCAAGATGATGCTCCTCAATTAACTTCCGGATACTCTCTCCGGAAACTTTGACAACAGCATCAATATTTGCATTGAATGCAGATACCAGGCCTTTTACTTTACTCATTTTTTCGAGCTGCTTTGGAGCTGTTAGGTAGTGCTTGAGCCAGAGTTTTTTGAGTTCCTCGTGAGACATTGTTTGTTAGTATTATGTGTTATGAAAAAGCTATGCCCACCTCCCACCTGGCTGGCATAGCTTCGTCGTTATCGTCAAAATAGTGGGAAACAATAACTTTACACAGTTCAAAGATGGGAAAAATGGCAGTAGATCTCAAAAGTGAGTTCCCCAACCAGAAATTGGGTTCTCGCACAACTCCTTGATATTTACTAAAATCAAAGATCGATCAAAAAGAATTTTCTACATAGAATCAGTTTAACTAATTTTAACCTGCCGATTCAATCGGCAGGTTTTTCTCATTATTATGATAAAATATTTCTACTTAATAGTAATTGTAGTCACTAGCGCTTGTCAGAAAGAGATTGAAATTCCTGAGGTTGACTTTAAAGTTATACCTGCGTTTGGTGATACCAGTACCATTTTCACTTTTGAGGCCAACAATTCCTTATACATTGATAAATCATTAAATTATCGTTGGGATTTTGATTCGGATGGACATTATGATAAAGAAACAGGGAATCAAAATCAAGCTGTTGCTAAGTCCCATTATTCTGGGTGGAATACAGCCACTGTGGAAATTACCCTTAAAACTGGACAAAAATTATCCCAGGTATGTGATTTCTTGGTTTTAATTCATAACTCTGATACTTCTCATATTGTTGATACACGTGATGGGGAAAGGTATAAAATCGTAAAGCTTGGTGACAGATGGTGGTTAGCAGAAAATTTGAGATATGGAGAGATTATTTCTTCCGATTCAGTGAGTTCCGATAATCTGGTAGGAGAAGTATACGTGTGGAAAAATGAGTTGGCAAATTTGGGAGTTTACGGCGGACTTTATGCCTGGGATGAAGTAATGGATTATTCAGTTATCGAAAAAGCCGGGGGATTGTGTCCTGCCGGATGGCATATTCCTTCAGCTGAGGAATGGGAAGGATTAGTTGTTGATTCCCTGCCCATGCAAATAGTATGGAATAGTGTTCAAAAAGGGGGATATTGGGGATTGAACTTAATCTCAGGATTATCTCACAATCTCCAGGATAGTGTATGGAGATCACTACCTGAGCCCCATTCTTCTATTGCTCCTTTCGGAGTTAGTTATTGGACGTCAACCTCAGAGAAGATAACACTACCACGGAATCTTGGAACCATCCCATTTGAAGGAAGGCTCCCATATAACAAAAATGGATTTAACACGATAAGTAATGGGGCAGGTACCAATTATCTTAATTCCCAAACGAATCTGTTTCCTGTTAGATGCATTAGAAATGAGTAAAACTCAAAAGATAATTATTGCGTTATTCTCTTCCTGCATTTTTTTGCAGAGTTGTGAGAATGATCTTTCTGTAAATCTTGAACCTTTCCAATCTATACCAGTGCTATATGGAATGATTGATCCTTTTGCCGAAACGAATCAAATCAGAATTAGCAGGGTGTTTTTTGGTGCAAATGGCATAAATAATAGTTTGCTTTCCAATGACTCCATTTCTTTTAGCAGCATTGATGTAATACTTGAATTGACCGATCTGA
>JAYEFL010000053.1:0-4954 GCA_034658635.1 Bacteroidota bacterium
TAAAAAGCAGGCCAGTCACCATACCAACCAGTTTCCGGAGCAACTCCGTTGCGACTAAACTGGTTTCAATAGAACATGAGATAAAATTTGATGAAAAATATTTGCTTTAGTATTGTTCAACCCCTCCCCGTCTTCATCCTACGGATTTCGCCGTGGCACAGCAGGGTTGGATCTCCTCACAAACCTTCACCACGGATTGCATCCAGCCCGCCACGGCATAGCTGGAAGCGACGCCGGGTGGCTATTCTGATTATTCCCCTTCAGGGAATCTGGATCTGAGTAAAAGATGGAAACTTCCTGACAATCCAATTAACTCTGAGGTACGCATTATGACGATGACCCAGAAGAATATTAATCTTTTCACATAAATGTTTATCTGATGAAATCCAGGGTATAGTGGACTTTGGACTTTGGACTTTGGACTTTGGACTTTGGACTAAAAACATTGAAATATCAATAACGGATGTTCATATTTCAAGGTATATTGAGCCATGCACATATCAAGACCTACCCAGCTTTCAAGAATTATAAACGCCCTGGATCATAACCCGGTTGTGGCAATTATCGGTGCACGGCAGGTTGGAAAAACAACAATCACTTATGAAATTGAAAAATATTTTGACGGCACAGTTTATCGTTTTGACCTGGAAGACCCTGAGGATCTGGCCAGACTGGATGAACCAAAGCTTGCACTTCAAAATTTAAATGGACTCATTATTATTGATGAAGTCCAACGAAAACCAGAGATATTTCCATTGCTCCGTGTGCTCGTAGACAGAAGGGGGAACGATACCCAGTTTCTTGTTTTGGGCTCTGCTTCTCCCGCTCTGCTAAAGCAAAGTTCAGAAAGTTTAGCTGGACGAATATCTTATCAGACACTGAGTGGATTTACATTAGATGAAGTGAGTGAAGAAGATGCCACTAGATTATGGACTCGAGGTGGATTCCCACGATCGTTTTTAGCTGATTCAGATGCCAACAGTATGAGGTGGAGAAAAAACTTTATCCGAACATTCCTGGAAAGGGATATTCCCCAGATGGGCTTTAGTATCCCTTCAGTAACATTATCCCGATTTTGGAATATGCTAGCTCACTACCATGCACAAATATGGAATGGAAGCGAATTGGCCAGAGCCTTTGGCATATCTCAACCCTCCGTCAAAAGATATGTAGATCTATTAACGGACTCTCTGGTCGTTTGGCAATTAAAACCCTGGTTCCAAAATATTAGTAAGCGACAAGTCAAAGCTCCAAAAGTCTATATAACAGATTCTGGAATATTGCACGGTCTGTTGGGAATTGGCAGCATGTCTGATTTGCAAAAGCATCCAAAAATAGGTGCATCCTGGGAAGGGTTCATTTTGGGAGAGATTTTAAATCAACTCAATATTGAACCATCTGATGCGTATTTCTGGTCAACCCATACCGGTGCAGAGCTTGACTTACTCGTTTTTATTGATGGGAAACCAGTCGGATTCGAAATTAAGAGAACAGTGTCTCCCAAAATAACCACTTCCATGAAAATTTGTATATCAGATTTGAATTTAGACATGCTATTGGTAATCCACGCCGGAGATCATGAATTTCAAATGCATGAAAAAATATATGCTGTACCCATGACAGAACTCAAAAATAATTTGAAGAACCGATGGGGAAGTTAAATATTGGACTATCCAGCAATATCAGAAAGTTACTTTCGACTTTCGACTTTCGACTTTCGACTTTCGACCTTCGACCTTCGACCACCGTCAACTTTTCACCTTTTACTCCCCTCCAAACACCCCTAAAAGCACCTCTCGCAAGTCTACGCTCCCAGAGCTACGCCTCGCAGGCAGAGACCGCGGAGCCGCAGAGATTGTGATTGGGTTAGGGTGTGTGGAGGTTGGGAAGTTGGAATCCCAGGTAAAATTCTGCACAAAGTTGACTTTGGACCTTCTACTTTCAGACCTTTGACCTGCTCTAACTTCTAACTGCCCCTCGTCACTAATCACCAAACCCCCGATCATTTAGGCTAAGTTCCAGGTCCTTCAAACCTCCAAACTTTCAAACTTCCCAACATCCAAACGTTCCAACCTCCAAACCTCCCAACTTCCCAACCTCCCCAAAACCCCCTCCGCCCTGCGGGCACCTCCCCCGAGGGAGGATTATGCATGGATGTGACCACTGGATCCTATATTTACTGATCTTACAAGCCCAAACGTCCCAACCTCCCCCTTCGATACAATCCTCGTTTCACTCGGATCACTCCCGTCTTCGCCCATCCCGATTTTATTTGTCAACTATATGGGCTATAGGCAGGGCTACGCCGGGCAGGCAGGGTTCGGCAACATCCCAACCTCCAAACTTCCAAACTTCCCAATCTCCAGACCAAAAAAAACAACTTTTAATTTTTCACTTCTAACTTCTAACTGGTACCCGTCACCACATTGTCCTTTTGTAAAGAAACAAAAGAACGATCCATCTCCGCCTTCCCAGGCTACGCCGGACAAGAAAATTCTCTTTTAACGACGTGCCTGAGTGGAGCGTTGGTGTCATTCTCAGTGCAAGCTACGCGTCACCCAAACTCGGCTGCGCCTCAGACAAGGGTTCCTTCACCGTAGCTCACCCTGGAACTCCAATCCAACCCTTTGCAAGGGCGTCAGCTGAGCAGAGTACCTGCCGAGGTGGTTTTTGTTGCAGAGGTGAATATCATATGGGTGATTACTGCTGTAAAAACCTTCTCAAATCAACATTCGTTAATCGATATTCGATATTCAGAAGGATGAGTCTTAAATTTACACGTTTTCAACAGATATTTAATGAGCCACGGTTCGGTGGTCTTGTCCTTTTGTAGAGAAACAAAAGAACGAAAAATTCTCTTTTACCGGCATGCCTGAGTGGAGCGTTGGTGTCGTTCTCAGTGCAAGCTACGCGTCACCCAAACTCGGCTGCGCCTCAGACAAGGGTTCCTTCACCGTAGCTCACCCTGGAACTCCAATCCAACCCTTCACAATGGCGTAATCGTAATTCTCTGCCTGCAACCTGATCTCCCCCCAGAGTTACCCGAAAAAGCAACTTTTAATTTTTAATTACCTTTCGTCACTCAAACCCCCGATCATTTAGGCTAAGTTCCAGGTTCTTCAATCCTCCAAACCTCCAACCCCTCAAAGTTTTCATTTTAACTTTCGGCTTTCCGGATAAATTGACACTATGAATAAGCGGAGTAATAACCAGAATATCGAATGGATTCTTGAGAGGATCAAAGAAATCGTTGCTAAACATTTAAACGTTGACTACCAATTGATCCTCTTTGGCTCGCGTGTTAGGGATGATTTTCATGCACGGTCGGATATTGATGCTGGAATTATTTCAGATAGCCCTATTAAGTCTGGTATTATGGTCACCATTCGTGATGACCTTGATCAAATCCCCACCTTATTGAAGATCGATCTCGTAGATTTTAATACAATCAGCAAAGGGGTCAGGCAGATTGCATTGCAGCATTTTCAGGAGCTAACGATATGACTATGGAAAAATATACACGGAATTTTGAAAAGTTAAACAAAGCCCGATCACAATTTGAGAAAATCATGGAAGAAATTGAGACTGATATCATTCGTGATGCAGCAATCCAAAGATTTGAATTTACTTATGAGCTGCTTTGGAAGACGCTCAAAGCATTTCTGGAAGAATACCATGGCATTAGGGTGCATTCTCCAAGACAAGCCTTCAAAGAAGCCTACAGTTTAGAACTGATTGACGACGAGGAATTATTCTTAGATATGTTGGAATCTCGGAATTTGTTGGCACATACTTATAGCGAGTCTGAATCAATGGCAATCTACCAAAGATTCCCCTTATACTTACCAGTAATATCGGCAGCTATCAGTCAGCTGGATTCAATAACTTAGAAATGTTTATCAGTGGATTTGCCTAGGCATACTCCTCGATACAAGATCAATAGAGTTTTCACACAGCCTCTATACCCCCAAACTCATCAATAAATCACCCCACAAAGCAAGAAATTATCCCTATTATCAACTTTCGACCTTAAGGCCTTTGACTTTCCGACATATCACAACTTTTAATTTCTCACCCATCTTCGCTCTATGAGCTACGCTGGGCATGCTTCTAACCCGCCTTCCCAGGCTACGCCGGACAAGAAAATTCTTTTTTTAAAGCATGCCTGAGTAAAGCGTTGGTGTCATTCTCAGTGCAAGCTACGCGTCACCCAAACTCGGCTACGCCTCAGACAAGGGTTCCTTCACCGTAGCTCACCCTGGAACTCCAATCCAACCCTTTGCAAGGGCGTTAGCTGAGCAGGATGCCTGCCGAGGTAATTTTTGTTGCAGAGGTGAATATCAGGCAGGTGATTATTGCTGTAAAAACCTTCTCAAATCGACATTCGTTAATCGATATTCGATATTCAGAAGGATGAGTCTTAAATTTACACGTTTTCAACAGCTACTTAATGAGCCACGGTTCGGTGGTCTTGTCCTTTTGTAGAGAAACAAAAGAACGATCCGTCTCCGCCTTCCCAGGCTACGCCGGACAAGAAAATTCTCTTTTACCGGCATGCCTGAGTAAAGCGTTGGTGTCGTTCTCAGTGCAAGCTACGCGTCACCCAAACTCGGCTACGCCTCAGACAAGGGTTCCTTCACCGTAGCTTACCCTGGAACTCCAATCCAACCCTTCACAATGGCGTAATCGTAATTCCCTGCCAACAAACAGAACTGATCAAAAGCTATTAATTAACTCTCATCACTCAAACCCCCGATCATTTAGGCCAAGTTCCAGGTTCTTCAAACCTCCAAACTTTCAAACTTCCCAGCCTTTCACCTTCGACCTTAAGACCTTTGACTTTCCGACACATCACAACTTTTTATTTTTAACCCATAATTTCCAATTAACTTCCCCAATGGCTACCACGCACAAACAACAAATTATATCATATTTTTCTGACAGGGATGATATA
>JAYEFL010000054.1:0-4943 GCA_034658635.1 Bacteroidota bacterium
AATTTTTCTTCCTGTTAAACCGGTATCGGCATCCGGTCCGCCCTTGATGAATTGTCCTGATGGATTGATAATTAACTTGTAGTCTTCCTGAAACAGTCTGACGAACTTCTCAGGCAGAGAATTTATTAGCCTGGGAATCACAATCCGCTTAAAATCCTGATAAATCAGTCCCTTTTGATCCTGATGGAGTTCATCATGCTGTGTTGAAACAAGAATAGTATCCACCCGTTCAGCTCGATCGCCGGAATACTCTACGGTGAACTGGGCTTTGCTATCTGGCTGCAGGTATTGCATCTCTTTACCCTCCTTGCGAATTCCAGACAGAATCTGCAGAACCCGGTGGGATAGTTCAATTGCAACAGGCATGAAATTTTCTGTCTGATTGCAGGCAAAGCCAAACATGATACCCTGATCACCGGCACCCTGCTCATGAGTATTCTCACTCTCAACCGCCTGATTGATATTCTCAGACTGGTTGTGGATCAGGTTGATAATCTCCACCTCTTCACTCGAAAATCTCAGCTTGGGATCGGTATATCCGATTTTCCGGATCAGATCACGGATATGTTTCTCCGGGTGTCCTTCGCTGACTGATTCGCTTGTAAATAAATAACTCATCGCACAAGTTTTAAAAATTAAACATGTGCATCATGGAAATTGGGAAAATCTTGGCTTACACTTTTTTGATCGCCAGACCCGCATTCTGAACCACCGTGGCGTGCCGCTCGGTTGGTATCCCGATATTTCAGGATTCATGATGCTTTAACGGTACGAAGATAGGGAAAAAAGACACAAATAGATAATCTCCACTCAACAAAATTGCTCCCTTGCTGTGGCCCCCACTGCTTGCCCAATCTGTTTGTTAAATATCGTATAAGATAAAAAGCATTGTTTGGTTATGTCGATTTTCTTACCTTGGTGATTCCTAAACCAAAAGGAGTTTTTGACAGGTAATTATTGGGATGGTCATGAGGAAGGAAGGAGTGTCCACTTAGGCGTTGCTGTGCTTCGATTTGTGCTCTAAACAGCGAAAACGGCAATGGAACTGAGGGGGAGAAGCTGTGGAAGGGAGGAAAAACAGGCTTCAATCTCAAGTAGAGAAAGAGAAAGAAATTAGAAATAATCAAAGGAAACATTATCAGGGCAAAAGCCGATGCTATTGTGAATACGGCTAATTCCGGATTGATGGGAGGTGGTGGTGTGGATGGAGCTATTCACCGAGCTGGAGGTCCTGGAATTTTGGCGGCATGCAAGGTGATCAGAGAAACTCAGGGCAAATGTCCAACTGGTAAGGCAGTCAGGGAATCCGATTACCCGGATATTGAGAAAGTGATCTTTGTGTGCTTTGATCCGGACAAATTAACTTTTTGGGAACCTTTCATTGATACGATGTATGTTTTAAATGAAGAAGCAGAAGCTATCCCAACACATAAAGTCGGGTTCTCACAAGGAGGCCCAGATCGACACTTCATAGAAACCAATACGAATCCCAATCTGTACTCGGAAAATGCTATAGTGACGGTATTGGATGATGGGAAATACTTTCACATTTTCGGGAGAAAACAAAGAGGATGGTTCACGGCCTTGTATAATAAGCATTCCAAGGAGATTTTTGAAGTTGGAAGTGCCCCTGAGTGCAATACAACTGATTATGCACGTACTTATGGATATCGAAACGATCTATTCGGAGCCAATAGACTGATATTAAGAAAGTATTCTAGTAAAGTAGGTCGGTTTGTCAGTATCATTGATCTCGAAACATTCTCCGATTATTATGACATGGATTGTATCCGAAAAAATAAAGCCAAATTTCCCAAGCTTCGTGATCGTTTTATTGAGTTAGTCGAGGATCCTGAGGCGAAGCATCAAAAGTTGATTGTTTTGATGAAGGGGAAGGATCAAGATATATACAAGTAATAGCGAAAGGAGTAATTGGAAAAACGTGGATTTTTTATGATACATCTCCCATGAGTCATAAGTAAAAATGACGGAAGATGCGAATTTGTTAATCATAATAAATAATAACATGGAAGAACAAATTACATTACGAGAAAAAATGTTCAGGGAGATGCAGATTCGCAATTACAGTCCCAGAACGATTCGCAATTATCTGAGCTCCATTTCCAGGATCTCACAGCATTATAACATCGCGCCAGATAAACTGACCCGCGAGCAAATTAAATTCTATCTTCAGGCAAGGATTAATGCCGGTAGTTTCAAACAGCAGGATTATTAGTGTTAAAGATGATCAGATTAGCTTTAAAATCAAGGACAATCGTACGGGTGGATATTCAAGTACAATTACTCTTCCTGTGATTGAATTTCACCGTCGTTTTTTTCAGCATGTTGTACCCCGGGGTTTCTGCAGAATCAGCTTGACCATTTTTCACTTTTACCGGTACTGCCATTACCCGCATTAGTTCTTCCATTGCAGACATCTCTTTGACATTGCTAAAAAATTCAGGTAATGCACCGATACTGATTAGAGCGTTTTCTTTGTTGTCCGACCAGGGCTCGAACCTGGACTCTTCTGGACCAAAACCAGATGTGTTGCCAATTACACCATCGGACAATTGGACTGCAAAAATAGACAAATTTTTGAAAATCAAAAAAGCAACACCAAAATAATTACCAAGTCCCCGAGTCCCGAGCCCCAAATCCCCTACTCCCCGAATAACCGAATAACCGAATAACCGAATAACCGAACAACCGAACAACCGAATAACCGAATAACCGAATAACCGAACAACCGAATAACCGAATAACCGAATCACCGAATAACCGAATAACCGAATAACCGAATAACCGAATCACCGAATAACCGAATAACCGAATCACCGAATAATCCCTACCCATCCTCCACCAGAAACTAGTTTTACACTAATCTTCTCATTTGAGTTTACTTCCCGTGTCTTCTTCTCAAAATCCTCTCCGTATTGATCCGCATTGATGCCATCCACAAATTCTGTTAAAACAAATTCTCCTTCCTCGAGAAAACTAAGATCAATCTCAAATTCTCTGGCATCCCAGTCAGTAATTACTCCGATAAACCATGCATCTCCTGATTTTCTGGCCACACCCAAATAATCTCCAACCTTTCCAAACAAGGGGATGGTTTCATCCCATACGGTAGGAACCTCAGATAAGAACTCCATCGCTAAAGGCTCTCGATAATATTGCGAAGGCGCATCGCATAGCATTTGAATCGGACTTTCGTACAAAATGTACAAAGCAAATTGGTGGCAACGGGTTCCCTGGCTCATAGGCCGTTTGAAGGCTATATTATAATTAGTTTTTTGCGCATTTCTCATTGCACCCGGGGTATAGTCTACCGGTCCTGCTACCATCCTGATAAACGGAATTGTACAATCATGATCAGGAGTAATAACATCACTCCATTTCGCATTTTCCAAACCTTTCAGACCTTCACGGTTCACACAATTTGGATATGCCCGGCGAATACCAGTGGGTTTGTAAGATCCATGAAAATCAACCAGCATTTCTCTTTGGGCCGCTGCTTTTGCTACCTTCCAATAGTAATTCACCATAGCCTGATCATCTCTTTGCATAAAATCCACCTTGATTCCCTTGACTCCCCACAGCTTAAATTGATCCAGGGCCCTATCCAAATCCTTATCCAGGGCATTCCACAGCACCCACAATATGATATCAACTTCCTTTTCTTGTGCGTATGAAGTAATTACTTCCATATCGCACTCAGGATTAAGCTTAAAAAGATCTCCGGGAACAGACCATCCCTCATCCAGAATTACATATTCCAGTCCGTAGTCAGCAGCAAAATCGATGTGATACTTGTAAGTGGCCGTATTGACTCCTGAGCGAAATGGAACACCCACATTATTAGTAGCATTCCACCAATCCCAGGATACCATACCAGGCTTTATCCAGGAAGTGTCATCAATCCTTGATTCAGGAGCTAATCTCAGAACTATATCATTCCCTATCAATTCCTCATCATTTTTTGAAAAAGCCGCTATTCTCCATGGGAAACTCCTGTTTCCGCTCGTAAGAGCAATATAATCAGCCCGTTTCTCCGGCTTCATATCACGATCACGGTACAATTCCTCCTCCAATACATAAGCTGGGAAAAGACCAGATAATGACGCATATGAATCTCCAGAACCCTTAATGTACAATCCGGGGTAATCCTCCAAATGGGCTTCGGTCAGAAGTATTTTGATTCCGTCGTTACGGTCAATCAAAGCCGGTAGGGAAGCAAATTTTTCGGCCGGAATCTCTGCCAGATTCAAGTACTCATAGCTTCGCTCAGAATGAGTAAAAAAACTCTCTTCAGTAGGATAATAAATCATCGGACTATCCATAAACTCAAATCTGACAGACTCATCATTAACCTGTATCCCGCCTTCCAGCTCAGTTCTGAACCGATAAGCAATCCCATCATCATAAGCTCGAAAGTCCAGTCTGAACCCTTCTTTAAAAAGTAAAGATAACTCCTTATAGTGATCTGAAACCACAGCTCTTTTCTCTCTGACCACAGGCAGAAATTCCTCATCAACAACAGAACGATGAACCTTTCTAACTCTCGAACCACTTCCCAGCACTCCAATACCATCAATATCCATCTGAATCGGGCCAAATTTCATCAGTTCTGCTTCCTCAAAAGAAACTTGTCCAATAATCCCATTATCCCTTTTTACAGAAATAACCATCTCAATATTCCCTGATGGAGATGTAAGTTTATACTCCTTAGCAAACAAACCACCACCACCAAAAAGAAAAGCAGCAAAAACAATCAATAATTTCTTCATCTCTAATAATATAATTTGACTTTAGACTTTCGACTTTAGACTTTAGACTTTAGACTTTAGACTTTAGAGTCCCGAGTCCCCAAGTCCCCGAGTCCCAAGTCCCCTACCTCTTCTTCACCCAAACAAAATCCAAACCAACAGGCAAGGATTTTT
>JAYEFL010000055.1:0-4934 GCA_034658635.1 Bacteroidota bacterium
CTCTGAAGTACTGTAACCAGAGACACCGATTGCGGACCATTGTCTCCACAGTAAATCCAAGAGTTTTTCGAGGATTTTATTTTTAAATTCGCTCAACGAGGTGTTCATACCCAAACTCCTTGAAAAACATTTTGATACATTCTAGATAACCTTCGGACGGATCATGGGTTCTCGACCAGGCAACCGCTCCCAATAACTCATCATCTGTTGGTTCTAGTGCCTGAAGATCCGTTGCATGGTAGCTGCCAAATTGATCAACGGCTGCATAAAGTTTGAAGTAGATCTGGTCAATCCGGTCGATAAAGGCGACCGTCAACTTTTCACCAAAAATCCTCCATTTCAAACGATCAGAAAATCCCTGAGGAAGGCCAAGTCGATAAATTCCACCTTCACCGCTACTTGGTCCGTTATTCAGCCAGTCTTTGGGAAGGTTTAGATCTTCTGCCACTTCTTGGGCTGCGGTTATCAATGCTTCTGGTAGTGGGGCAGGATCGACGAGTTTACCTTTGCTGTCCGCCATTGCTACGATATCGACATCCCTGGTAGTACGTTGGATCAACTCGGTTGCAATCAGGGCTGTTCCACCGCAAACCACCAAGTTGAAATCTGGAGCACCGGCAATAAACAAGCGTCCATCAAGTAATTTCAATGCTGTTTCAAATTGCTCATATTGATATGACATTGTATCTCCTAGTTCGTATTATGCGAACTATAAACTACATTTACGGAGTTTTCAAGGAGAACTCATCACAATAACTTCCCCCTCACCCCATTATCCAATCAAGTACATGGAGCCAAAATGGATCGTACCCAAAGTGACCCTGAAGTCATTTCGCAGGTTTTCCTCCAAGCAGCTTCTGCACATCCGGGATAGTTATGTTGTTGAAAAAACCTCTGGCAGTACAAGAGGGCGTGGCCTTCAGTCATCATGCCTTGATATCCATAACGGTGATCGTTGGTGATTGTCTCTGTTGGCATGGACCAGCGTTGGATTTGAGAGCAGCAGCTCGGCCAGAAGGGTTCTCTGTCATCTGTGCCGCTTGCTGTCCGGCGTTTTGCACTTGCCCCAAGAGGCCGCTGCCCATTGTAGCCAAGGCATGACCACCAAATTTGACAAGCATTCCGGTTATAACCGTTGCCAGCATCAGTCCAGACATTCTCACCGTCCCGAACATGCTAAGAATTTTCACTGTCTCGTTGGGCATAAAATAAATTGTGATGACAACCGATTAAGGGTACTAGTTTATGCGGCTGATGTTATGTCTACTTATGGATTTAGGAGCTCTGCTTCAACTATCCTGCATGAGCAAGGCTGGAATCATGATGTGATTGAAGTTTAACTAGCTCATTTGATAGGCGCGGCTGCATCTTGAGCGTACAACGTTCTATTTATCTAACTGAGCGTAAAAAAATGATGAAAGAGTGGGCTGATTATTTAGATGCGTTGAAAGCAGGAATATAAGAGCGTCAGGCGTAAAGTTTAAATTGATTCACGAGATATATTGATCACTGGGAATTGTATGAAGCAATGACCAGAAAAGACGTGGAAATCATCTAGCAACGAGCTAGGGAGAAATTTCCTCAAGCAACTCCGCGGATAATTTCTGACAATGGACCTCAGTTCATAGCTAAGAACTTTAAAGAATTGTTTTCATAATTTCTCTTTTCTATGTATTTGTAAAAAAGAATAAAGGATAAACAAGAATAGGGTTTACAATATAATCCTAACCCCATATTTTTATTATGTTTTTTTTATTTGTCCGTGGAATTAAACCTTTATATTTTGGGGAATTAAACCTCTATATTGTGAATTCTGTGGAATTAAACCTCTATATTGTGAGATATCCGTGGAACTAAACCTCTATATTTTTATTCCCCATTTGACCTTTTTGACGGCAGCGTGGAATTAAACCTCCATATTTAAGGCCGATTTTATTAGTTTTACTATGAAAATTTTTTATATTAAGAAAAAAACCTGTGGATAACTCGCTTCTGTGGAATTAAACCTCCATATTTTGGGGAATTAAACCTCCACATTAGGTTTTTGACGTGGACTTAGTTAAATAAAGCTTTGCGCAAATTGTTCTGAATACACCATTGAACCTGCCTGTACTCGTGGCTAAATGAACGTAAATATCTTATATACTGAGAGATTTTCTTTGCGTGGAATTAAACCTTCATATTGGTCATTTGCTTAACCGTGGAATTAAACCTCCATATTTGAAGTAAAGATAAGCTCGTTTATGCCCATTAACACCCATTTTTCTCAGTTATGTTTCTCAGTTATGTGGAATTAAACCTCTATATTTAGCTTAATAATTCCCGAATTTGTCTGTGGTGGGGAATTAAACCTCCATATTTGAAGCGGTAATATGCCTGTTTACAGCCATTTGTCCAGTTATGTGGAGTTAAACCTCCATATTTGAGGGACTGATTCCCCAGTGGGGGATAGATATCTGAAAAAGAACCAAAATTAGAAATTTTATTTTCTAAAAGTAAATTCAGGAGTTGTCTTCAAGGGTTAATTGGGATCCTTTGGCATTGAATCGACGCATATCTTTAATAAAATCACCATGCGGATAGAAAGTATATTTAATATCTTCTATCTTCCCTCTTGCTCCGTTTATAATCTCTTCATCAAACGTTGAAATAACATTCATTTTTTCAAGTTCTGCAAACGCTTTTTTGGCTTCTCTATGATTGTTTGACAGCTTAGCGTAAAGAGTTGTCCCAGAATCTTCAAGTAAGGTTTTAAGCCCTATCGTGTAGGATTCAAGGCGGCTGGCCTGGCGAAACATGAATGACATTCTTTTATGAAGATAGCGAGCCAAACTGAATCGGAATTTCATCGATATAGAGTAAGCAAATTGTCGGTAAGTTTTTTGTTTAATCGAACGGCTGACCAGTGGATTGAAACGAACAAAAGCTTTAGAATTTTTCCCTTTCTGCTTCCAATCATTTCGATCAGTCATACCAACTGTCGAAAACATTGGTGATAAAAGTATGTCCTTACCATCATTACTACGTAAATCAAGGATTGTTTGAGCACCAACCATAAGCCCTTCTTTGATTTCTACAATGCTGTAAGTATGTCCAGATTTTTTGAGCTCCTGCTGAAGGCCGTACAGAGTAAACACCACACCAGCTTCTTCACCTTGGTCATCCGCCAGGATCATGCCAGCTCCGTCACACGCTATTTTCCGGAGAGCATCTTCAATGAGTTCTTCACGGGTTCCAGGAAAAAATTCTTTTTCTTCCTGCACGGTTCCATTTTCAATTTTTGTCAGTCTGGCTGGTTTGACGGTCAGGGAATAGCGAGCACCACGATAGGTAAACTCTTTCACAACCGCAGGAAGATATTTTCCATTAGTCCGTTTATGTTTTCCGCCGATAAACTTAGGCAGGAGATCATACAGATCGACCAGGTGACTAAAATCACGATCCTCTTTGTTTAAGAGATAAAAGAGCTCCATTTGTTGATTGGGTGTCTCTTCAAACTCTTCAATAGACTTGTTTGATTCTGGAACAACCATAACTTCAATATCAGAACTATTTTTTTTCATAAAAATCCCCATCAAAAGATTCCCGTTGCAAAATATCACTGTTGCAAAATATCACATAAATCAAAAAACAGGAAATTTGACAAAAATATCAACATATAAAAGTATTGGACAGAATCTCACGGTAAACAACCCCTGACTGAAGTCAGTATTATTGCTGATAGAAACATTCATTTAGTATCAAGAACAGCTAACTTCATATGTGTATTCAGGATAAAACAGACAAACTCTATCCACATTAAGAGATACTCTTCTTGACCTCCTCCCCTCCCTAAAGAAAGGGGTTTGCCGCGCTATTTGATCAAAAACACTTTCGCACCTTGCTGTTTCAGGTTTGAAAGTCGGTAGTCAATCCCGATTAGACCAACTCTCACAGGTTATCTTCTTTGGGAGCGGATCTCAGATGCGTATTGCCTGCTAACTTATTGAACAGGTTCAAGAGATCCAACCGTTTAAATTTCAGGTGGAGATTTTCATTTTTGAAACACTTGAACTTGAAATACTCAGTCTCACCCTGACCGTCCAACCCCGACATAACTGAATCAAGAGCTGTTAACCACTTATGGCGATAACTGTTGACTCGGTATCTTCCAGTATGATCCAGTTCTACGGTATATTTATAGAATGACCTTGTGGCCAAACCCATTTTGAGTATTGGTCGCGTATTCATTGCGGTTTGGTCGCAGAAAACCATAAACCTCAACTATCTGTTCTTCAAAATATTGAGAATATTTTTCCGCTGCCTGGTTAAACATATTGAAAATCGCTTCTTCGCTAAGCTGTGGAAGAGCCCCTTTCTTTAATTGTGATTCAAGTTTTTCTCGTTTTGAGATCGACAACATCTTGTTTATCGACATCTTTTCTAAGATGACCATCCATGCTTCACGATGAGATTTGTCAATGATTTGATTGGCGACATCAAGACCAACCCCATGAGTATTACGGGGGTTAAGTTTGAAATACCATTGAGAAGTATCAGCAAATTGACCTCTCAGCCTATTTTGAGCGTCTCCAATAGACTGTATGCCTGTCTGACTTCCTCACTGGATTTTTCAAAAGAAGCAATCATGGAACTAATTGTCGCTCTAGGTATCAGTTCTTTTTGGTTCAAGGCTTTATTCTCCCTTAACGCTCATAGCTTTGTTTTCTCTATGTTCGCATGACCCACTAATAACGCAATACATTAAAATATTCCCTTGCATCTTTTTCCTTTTAGGGGACAATTAAATTTTAAAAGGTGATCTATGTTTCATAGACATCTCACAAGGAAACCTCTGGTTTTAACCAGGGGAGGAATTGTGGCTTGCGAAGCAAGTACGTGTTTGCTACCATGTGAACCATGGTCGATATAGTCTACAATAGGAACTGCGTCTA
>JAYEFL010000056.1:0-4910 GCA_034658635.1 Bacteroidota bacterium
TGAAGTTTTGCCTGAGATTCAGGAACTAATCTTTGACGGCAAACCACTTGAGGCCCACAAACTCTTTGGAAGAAGCCTGATGGGATATCCTGTTGAGCAGATGAAATATCAATCCATGGCAAATCTGCATCTCTTTTTTGAGAACGAGAAAGAAGTAACTGATTACAAGCGATGGCTTGATCTTGAAACAGCTATCACCAGTGTAGAATATACTGCTCATGGGGTTACATATCGTCGTGAAGTTCTTTCTTCGGCACCTGACCAGGTAATTGTGGTAAGGCTCACAGCGAGTGAACCCGGACAAATATCTTTCAGGGCAGAGCTTCGTGGTGTTCGAAATATGGCACATTCAAATTACGGAACGGATTATTTCCGAATGGATGGAGTGGGGAATGACGGATTGATGCTGAATGGTCGCTCAGCAGATTACCTTGGAGTTGAGAGCCAGCTAAAATATCGGGCTCAGCTTAAGGCTGTTCCTGAAGGAGGAAGTATGAAGGTTGTTGGTGCTGAACTGTTCGTTGATGGTGCAGATGCCGTAACACTGTATTTTGTGGCCGCCACCAATTTTGTCAATTACAAAGACATTAGCGCTGATCAGGTTGCACGGGTGGATAAATATCTGAGTGATATTGAGGGGAAGAGCTATTCCGGGATTCAGGATGCCGGGATTCGGGATTATCAATCCTATTTTAATCGTGCCTCACTTAAGATGACCAGTACAGCTAATTCTGTATTGCCTACGGATCAACGCATGAAGAATTTTGAAACTGCAGATGATCCCAATCTGGCTGCCCTGGCATATAATTTTGGTCGCTACCTTTTGATTTCATCCTCTCGTCCGGGTACTCAGCCTGCCAACTTGCAAGGCATCTGGAATGAAAGTCAGAATCCCAATTGGGACTCCAAATACACCACCAACATCAACACTGAAATGAACTATTGGCCTGGTGAAACAGGAAACCTTTCAGATTGCGTGAAACCCCTAATTACCATGGTCAAAGAGCTCACTGATCAGGGATCTCAGGTTGCCCGTGAACATTACGGTGCCAATGGCTGGGTATTTCATCAGAATACTGATTTATGGAGAGTTGCAGCGCCGATGGACGGACCCACATGGGGTACATTTACTGTTGGCGGCGCCTGGTTAACAACACATTTATGGGAGCATTATCTCTACACTCTGGATGAGGATTATCTCAAGGAAATTTATCCTGTTATCAAAGGATCCGTGGATTTCTTTATGGATTTTCTGATTGAGCATCCCAATGGCAAGTGGTTGGTTACTAATCCATCCAATTCTCCGGAGAATCCTCCCCAGGGGCCCGGGTATAAATACTTTTATGACGAGGTAACCGGGATGTATTATTTTACCACCATATGTTACGGAGCCAGTATGGATATGCAGATACTGACAGATTTATTTGGCTATTATGCCGAAGCCAGCCAAATTCTGGGTATGGATGAAGATTATGCTAATAATGTACTGAAAGCACGGGCCAGATTAGTTCCCCCACAAATTGGGAAAGACGGTACACTGCAGGAATGGACAGAAGATTATGCCCAATTAGAGAAAAGTCACAGGCATTTCTCACATATGTATGGTCTATATCCAGGCAATGTTTTATCTGCTAAACGTACTCCTGAATTCGTAGATGGCATAAAGGCCGTATTGGAACAGCGAGGCGACGGCGGTACAGGATTCTCGAGAGGATGGAAAATGGGATTATGGGCAAGATTATACAACGGTGAAAGAGCACACAAAATCTTCAAAGGTTACATCAAAGAACAGGCTTATCCTCAGTTATTTGCGAAATGTTTTACTCCATTGCAAGTAGATGGCACATTTGGGGTAACTGCCGGAATCACTGAAATGATAATGCAATCACACGAAGGAGTAATAGATTTGCTACCAGCCTTGCCGGAAGCATGGAATACTGGCCATTTTGATGGGGTATGCGCAAGGGGTGCTTTCGAACTGGATCTGGAATGGGAAGAAGGAAAAATTACCAGGGTAGAAGTATTATCAAAAAAAGGACAAATTTGCCGGATAAACCCAAAAACGAAGGTAAAAATAACAAGTAATGGGAAACGCGTTCGAACCAGGGTAGCCAATGACGGTACGGTTGAATTTCAAACCATTGTTGGTGGA
This sequence comes from Bacteroidota bacterium, assembly GCA_034658635.1. GTDB lineage: Bacteria > Bacteroidota > Bacteroidia > Bacteroidales > UBA12481 > JABHCC01. Next base: position 2,153 of record JAYEFL010000056.1, read on the forward strand.
ATATACAACATAACAGCATCGTAGAGACAGTATTGAAGAGCCAAACCGAAAACTGTTTTACAGCTCCCAACCCTTTCGATACACTGGTCGTATTATTTCATTAGCTTCTTCTGAATTTTGAACCAACATATTTTTACTATCCCATTCCAGCATTTGATCTCTTAGTAAGCCTGCGGCAACGCCCAGCGATACCATTTCGGTCAATGGACCACCATAATCAAAGTTGGCACTCGATGGTTTTCCTGTCATACACGCATTTACCCAGTCTTCCTGATGTTTTGGAACTCTTGGTATGCTGGGTGCAGGATTTTCAAAACTGTAGTTCTTATCATTTGGAAAGAAACGGAGACCTCCGGCTCCATGAGAACCGTGTTGGATAATCCCTTTGTCACTCACCAATAAGGCTCCGTTAGTGCCAAATTTAATATCTCTGAATCGTTCATCCCATCTGGGAGTAATCCCTCCATCGTACCATATTAATTTTACTGGTGGCTTGTTCTTTCGCTTAGGAAACCAGTAGCTTATGATTGAAGAGGTTGGGAAAGTATCATATTTGGTCTCAGGAAGTTGATTCGTAGTGGTGGCTATTACCTTTTCAGGACTACCCAAACCAAGAGCCCAGAAAGCAGGGTCGAGGGTATGACATCCAAAATCACCAAGAGCACCACATCCAAAATCAAGATATCCACGCCATTTCATCGGCAGATAATCGGGATGATATGGTCTTTCCATAGCCGGACCCAACCATAAGTCCCAATCCAGGGTCTTTGGTACTGCAAAATCACCTGTCGGACGCTCGATTCCATGAACAAATGATACGCTTCCTCCACCTACAGGACGGTCGCACCACGCATGAACTTCGGTTACGTCACCCACCAATCCGGCATTAACCCACTCACATAAAATCCTGATATTCTCGCTTGAGTGTCCCTGATTACCCATCTGGGTTTGTACTCCATATTCCCTGGCGAGATTTGTAATCGTGCGTGTTTCAAAAATCGAATGTGCCAGAGGTTTCTCACAATATACGTGCTTCCCCAGTTGAATAGCCATAGAAGCAATAACAGCATGGGTATGATCGGGAGTAGCAATGACTACAGCATCAATATGCTTTTCTTTTTCAAGCATACGTCTGAAGTCTTTGTATTGCTTGGCATCGGGAAATTCTGCAAAAACCTTTTGGGCAGCTTCACTCCAATCCACATCGCAGAGAGCTACTATATTGACATTCAGTTCTCTTATTGCCCTTATATTGCTGTATCCTCTGTGAGTAATGCCTATAATAGCTACATTTAGTTTATCTGATGCCCAAACAACTTTTCTAACACTGCGGTTGTGGGCGCGCATTTCATTTGTGCATGCGGCTGATCCCAGAATCAATGTGCCAGCAGTTCCAAAAGAGATAGTTTTGACAAATGATCTTCGTGAATTCCTCATAATGATATACTTTAGGTTGAAAATTAAAGCTACGTATTTTTAAGCTTCCTGAAGTGAGTATTTTAGCATATTTGAGGCATATCGGGTAATTTTCGCATCAATGGACTGAGAAACTGATAAGTTAGATTAACTATCTTTGGTATCAACGCTTATCTTAATATAAATGAATAAACTGACCCTTATCCCTTTTGTAATTTTACTTTTCACCTTTTGCAATAATCCAAATAATAAAACAGATAAAAGACCCAATATTATCGTCATTATGTCTGATGACATGGGATATTCTGATGATCATTCTCACCTTGACTAATTTGAATATTGATCCAAAGTTTCCCACCAGGCCATTATATTCTCAGGTGGGACGCCATTTTGAATGACATGTATTGGTGCGAAAATAAAACCTCCTCCAGGTGCAAGGTCATCAATTCTTCGTTTAGTTTCGTCTTTCACTTCCTGTACGGTTCCAAAAGGCAGAACCTTTTGGGTATCACAACTACCGCCCCAGATGGTCAGATCTTTTCCCCATCGTTTTTTGAATTCTTTGGTATCCATACCGGTGCAATTTACCTGGAAGGGGTTCAGGATATCCACACCAGCCTCTATCAGTAAAGGGATAGTTTCCATTATTGCACCATCGTTGTGGAAGAATATTTTAATCTTCGATTTAGCTTTCTTTTTAATGAATTCAAACAATCGTTTATGGTAAGGCCAAATTTGGTCTTTGTACATATCTAGGCTTATCAGAAGTCCGGTTTGAGTACCCAGATCATCAGCACAGGAGGCTACCATCACATTTTCCCCAACAGCTTCAAGGGCCCGCTCCCAATACTGCATCTTCACTTCCAGAATCTTTTCCATAATTGCCTGGATCACCGCTGGGTTTAGATACATATCCATCATAAACTTTTCGTATCCTGTCATCCACATAGCATGCTCCCACATACCTGAACTCATTCTTCCGAGTACATAGGCCTTTTGTTCTCCGAAAACAATTTGATCTACATCCTTTTTAAGGTTTTTATATCTGAAAGGATGAAAGGCATCAGGCCAGGGATATTTTTCCACATCTTTTATGGTTTCCACATGAGCCAAAGGACTTTTATACAAATCATAATAATATCCACCTTTCAGGGGCATCCTCCATTGCATACCCCACTCATCTTCAAGATAGTGGTATCCGCCAGTTTTGCCCAAATCTTTCAAATGGCTGGCTGGCGGCACCTGTGGTCCTACGTTTTTTACATCAACCTTTAGCAGATCAATTACATCTTGTCCGGTATGTGCCATTTGTGTGATAGTGTCCTTTACTTATGAAGGTTTG
>JAYEFL010000057.1:0-4901 GCA_034658635.1 Bacteroidota bacterium
TATCTACAACATTACGTCCTGTGCCGTGACCTTCAACACGAGTTACCTTTGGTGCATCACCAAAAGATCCCTGAATCAAGGTTCCTCCATTCTCAGGTTCAATCTTATGTGGGATAACTTCGTATACCTTGATCGGTCCACCAGCACCTTTTCTACCAGCTTTATAAGGAGTTCTCTGTCCTTCAAAAGAGTCAGGATTATTCTGATCATACTTCATGAAATTATTATAAGCATAAGCAACAGCTACATAATAATATCTTTTATTATTAACCAGTGTACGAATACCACTTGCAAAAAGGTCTTCCTCAACAACAAAGGTATGTCCGATGCCCTGATTGGCACCTTGAACCTCTATGACCGGCAGGTTGGCTTCAATATCATCCAGCCATTCATAATTAATAATACGATCTATACCATCCCGCTTATCGCATTGATATATTAATCTAGCCAGGTTTGAATTATGCTCGGTTGCATCTGTTACTGAAATTGTACGATCCTTCAATTGCCAAACCTGATAGCCTTGAAAAACATAGTTCCCATCACAATCCGGATTGCTTGTCGGACAAACAATAAAAGGATCTCTTTCAATATATTGCTCAAGGTAATTATTTGAATTAGGTTTATTCCAGATATGGAAAATCAATTTTTGATCTTGTTCTATAATCGTCAGTTCCGGTGCATCCGGACCGTCAACCACCTGAAAGCAGTTTTCAAATAAACGCTGGGCTTTAACATCGCTCTGTAACATTTTATCAACTGAAGCCAAGAGACCTCCATCATAAGAACGAGCCCAAACTATACCAACAGTGATATCATTAATCGCTCCTGGTTCGAGTACAAATGGTCCTGATGACTGAACAAAACGACGATCGGCAGGTTCATTATTCTCAGACTCTTCAGTCCATTCTGGCATCGGAATACCACTCTGTCCCCATCCGCAAGGATCAGTATCGCGCGGGAACATAAAGTCAGCAACAGGACCAGTTCCTCCACCAGCAGGATGACCATTCCCTCCGTAGCGCATGCGCTCATTATCCTTCCAATATCCACGCAAGTAATTATAAAACTCGGGTGAAGTATCAGGATCACCTGTTGTGCCAGCTCCACCGGTATAATAGACAAACCGTCTCATTCCCCAGCGTTCATTATCAACAACACCATCGCCAAAGTTCAAACCATTAATATTTCCGTTCAGTATGCATTCATTGCAAATCAAATTATACTTATCATCATAACTGGTACAATCATCCTGACCATTAGGATCCTGATAAGGGCCCTCAAAAAAATCAAATCCAATAGCAGGGGGGTTGGTTCCATAAGCATATATTTCACCACTACCATCAACAGCATCACCATTATAGAAATAGCCAATACCGTTAGACACGTGACAACCAACATAATCATCACCATAAAAGCCCAAATCGCCATCAGCATATACGCCAAAATAGGTATCCACTAAAGTATATGTTGAGCGATTAATCAGAGCAAAATTGTAGAAACTCATATCGTTCAAAGCATCATTGGTAGAAAACTCAAAAGCCTGAGCTCTGATTTCCATACCAATAGCCTCACCATCAGGAGTATGGTGAACATTTCCACGATCATTATAAACCCACCATACTGTTGCATCACCATATAGTCTTGGACGTCTAAGTTCACGGGAGGTACCGCAAGGCAGAATACCATCTAAATCATAAAATGGATAATCGCCATCGGCAGGATTATAAAATCCATCATCATTATTATCCCAGAAAGGAGCAAGGTAAAAATCATATCCGGCAGAGGCATCGGCATGAGCCGGCCAATCCAAAACTACCTGGGGAATAGCATAACCATCAAATTCAGCTCCACGGGAAGCAGCAGGAGTATTATACCATGCGCGAAAAGCTTCAATCTGATATCGGGTGATTTCAAAATGGCGATCATATTGATAGCAGACTTCAACATCAGTAGTACCTCGTGCATCCCCTACCATAATCAGCGGACCGGGCCAATAGTTATGTGCTCCCTTATATTTGATCCCGGTGAGCTTCAATTGTCCGTTTACATCAGTACCGCCAATCCAGATACCACCTGCACAAATAGAACTCTTGTCGGAGTTTTTTGGAATTTCATAAGCAGCACCAGTACCATCACTTGACCACAAAATGCCATCCATATGGATATATGTACGCACATTATTAAGGGATATTTCCGTTATCGTACTACCCAGATTACAGGCAGCAGAATGGCTCTTCAATCTATTCTGGTTAAGCAGATTAGACCTTTTTGCTCCAGTACCTGGCAGCTCCTTGGCTATCAGGGAATTCGGAAGCAGAAACAATGCTAATAATAGTGTTTTAATCCTTAATCTGTATCTGTTAACAATCATATTACTAGATGTTTAATATCCAAAGGCAGGGAGATCCATAATAATACGGGTGCCTTTGCCCAATTGACTTTCAACTCTGATTGATCCCTGGTGGCGATTAACAAACTCTTTACATAACAGCAAGCCTAAACCAGATCCTCTTTCATTACGAGTGCCCAGGGTGGTATATACCTTGCCCGGGTCAAAAAGACTCTTTACTCTTTCTGCCGAAATTCCACAACCGGTATCGCTAATAATGATTTGAACAAATCCCTTAATCATAGTACTCGATAAAACTATTTGACCACCTGAATCAGTATATTTCAGACTATTTGAAATAAGATTTCTAAAAATAGTACTTATCATATTCTTGTCGACAGTTAGAATAAGATCTATCGGAATTGTATTTGAGATACTAATACCTTTTGATAAACACAGCTCTTTTGAAAGAGACACTGCCTCATTAGCCAATTCATGGATATTGAAAGATGTAGGTTCGAATGAGATACGCCCAGATTCAGTTTGCGCCCAGGTCAATAAGTTTTCTGTCAGGCCATATAAATCGTTTATTGAATTATTGAGGCTTATTGCACAGCGAGACAAATGACTGTCTGGCAATTGATTAGTCTTGTCGCGAACAACTTCACTGAGCCCGATAGCCCCACTCAATGGGCCTCTTAAATCATGAGCAATGAGCGAAAAGAATTTGTCTTTGGTAGCATTACTTGCCTCAAGCTGTCTGTTTATGCTAGCTTTAATCCGGTTTGTTCTAAAGAAAAAGTATAGAATCACGACGAGAGCTAGCAAAACAATTCCCATCACATAAAGAAAATTCTTTTGCCGGCTATTCCTGGATTGTTTTTCAAGCTCAGCTTGGTAGGTCTCCCTTTCAATAATCATTTGCTTCATTGCCCAATCAAATGAAGATTCAATTTCATTTACTGTCCTATTCTTACGATCTGTTTCAAGACTGTCACGCAATAAATAGGCCTCCACTAAATAAAAATATGATGAATCTGTATTGAAATTATCTTGATAATGATTGACCAGGCGCTCTAACAAACCCAATAGCCTATCATTTGATCCAATTGTTTCAGCATATTTAATTGCCTCCTTAAAATATGTAACAGCCTTTGGGGTATTATTGTCATAATCAAGAACAGCCAGCATTTCGTATATCACTGCCAACAGATAAGGGTCATTAGCCTTCCTGGCAATATCTAAAGCCAGACCTGCATGCTCGGAGGCCTTCACACGATTATCAAGTCCTGAATACGCAAGAGACAAGTTATTGTGTGTCCGTGAAAGTTTAAGCAAATCTCCATGAGCCAAATCATATTTCAGAACTAAGTTATAATAGAATAACACAGAATCCATTTGATCGGTCATCGAATATACATTTGCGATATTGTTATAGAATTTCATCAATAATACAGAATCATCCCTTACAATCTGAGCCCCTTGCTGATAATACTTAAGAGCCTTAGAATAATCTGTCATTAAGTAATAAACAGTACCTATACCATTAAAACTCAAAGCTTTCCACTCATCATTACAGGAGCGTTCAGCAAGAATCCGGATCTTATTATACTCCTCAGCCGATTCCGTTAAAAGCCCTGACCTCCAATAATAATCACCAAGCAAATTATACAATCTGACCATAGAGATTGTATCTGCTCGACTTTCGGCTTCTATCAGTCCCTTTGTTTTTAGCCCGGGTATGAGGTATGCTTCATCAGTACGTTTCACTATTTCACACAGCCTAATGATAGTTGGAAGATATTGACTACTGGCAGGTTCCATATTGTCCAACTCAAGCCTGAGTATTTTCACCGAGTCCTGAGAAAAAGCTGACCATGATGTTACCGAAGTTGCTAAAGCAAGAAACAGAAAAAACCATCTGCGTATGTTCATACATCAAATATACTTTCTAATTCTGCGAATTTGCATTTTCATCCTAAAAAAAGCACCAGGCCATAATTCCCATGTGGTCTTCAGATGATATCAAATTTGGGAGTAAAAACCGAATTCCTCTATGGTTATTTGGCTTTCTTTACTAAAAACACTACGTTGATTGATCCAACCAAATCCCCATGCATCCGAACCTCTAATAAATCAACCGGCTTAATCATTTATTCGTCCTCGCTTTCTGTATTTCACCTGTTTCTCCTCAAGTACATCATCAATACTATCATAATCTGATGAAGTGAACAAATCATGAAATTCATCTGTGGCTTCCAAAACAAGCGCCAAAAAAAGTAAGTTTTTCAAAGAGATCTCGCTTTGATTTTCAAATCTCTTCAAAGACCCCAAACTAACCCCTGATCTTTTAGCAAGAGCCCCCTGAGTAAGATTCAACTTCAGCCGCCTGGCCTTGAGACGCTTTGCGATCTTTTGGGCAATAAACTGAGGATTGAAATCGTTGAGAATGAATTTTTTATTATCTATTGTATTACTTCTTTAAGGACAATATATTATCTGTTATTAAATAATGAGTTAATTGGTGATACTGATGTACAGCAAAATTACTTACCTTTAAACTTGATTCGCC
>JAYEFL010000058.1:0-4870 GCA_034658635.1 Bacteroidota bacterium
AACGATACTCATTTAGTAATTGGGTGAATTTGGGTACAATTAACTGTTCTTCTTACAATACGGATGTTGTTAGTGGGAAGATTACTAAATTTACAATTGACATGATTGTTCTACCACAAGAACAATAACAAATTAGGGTTGGCCATAGTGCCAACCCTTTAACAATGAAAGTAAAAGTATACATATTTGCAACAGTTTTATTCCTTCAAATAGGATGTGAGGAAAATCCTCATATGGTGGTCGGTTCACCTTCATTTCCTGTTGTATATGCGATTTTCGACAGGTACAGTGAGATTAATGAAGTTTATGTTACTCGAAGCTTTTCAGGTATTGAAGGACCACTAAATACTGCCCAAAATTTCGATTCAGTATATTTTGAAAATGTTACCGCTCAGATCACACTTCTTGGAGCTAAAGGTTTATTTGACACTATTCTAACTCAGCAGGTGAATCATGATAGGAATCCAGGAAATCTTTGTTTTCCACATTACAAAGTTCTCACTCTAAATAGAGATATTGAGGATTGTGATTATTGTACAATAAAAGTATATATTCCTGGTCATGATACTCTTATTTACGGCATAGACCTACTTAAGAAACCAAATTTTATTTATCCAAAACTTCCTGGAACACAAATGACTATGTTGCCAGATCAACCTCTTTTCATAACTTGGAATACCTATATCTGGAATGATGTATCTATATCATTTGAAATCATTTCCGTCTTTGAAAGTGGAATTGATACTACGCTCATGACTTATAAGCGTATTGGAATCAATAATGATAATTCTAGCGAAAATAGTTTCAAAATACATTATGAGAGATTTCAATATTTATGTGAACACTTCTTAACCAATGATACTGAACTCGATTATCGAATTATTGGAGATATTGATATTGAAATTAGTATTAGCGACGGAACTTTTAGATCATATATGGAACAAATGCTACATGAACAAGATTATATGACTTTTCACGAATCTACAGACGGGATTGTAAAAGGCGTAGTTACTAGTAAGGCAACTGATAGCTTGAATGGCTTAAGATTTGATTTGCAGACAAAGGAATTCATATATTACGACCCTGACATGGCAAAATATAAGTTCTCTCGTTGGTGAAATAGCCACACTTATACCTATGTCCCTTTACAACTCCCAAATATCCGAAGCAACGTAAGCATACGGGCAAGTACATATTGCGGGGCTAGTTTTTAAGTCTGATTTTTGTTACAAAAAAACAGATGACCCAAGAAGAAAAGCGTACCCAGATGTTTTCACTTGTTGCCATGGGATAGTCATGCCCATTTGTTAAAACCGAGGACTCTTAACATGCTGACAATGAGCTGCATATGTAATATTGCGAAAAAATTTGTGGCTCTTAGAAAAAATGCATTACCTTCATGTCAAACAATGGTGCCAAAAAAACTAGTTTTTAGAGGTGCCCTTAAAAAAAATGAAAAAGATAATTAGCATATCGTTATGCATGATGGTTCTATTTGGCTCAAGCTTCATTGGAGCATCACCAGATCCATTACCGGCTCCTGCGCCAAACTATACAATGATTGATATTCCTGATCCACCTTCTTGTTACGCCCTTGAGGTTGAGTTGGTGGGCGGTTCTTCTGATATTTGTTATGATCCTAACTATTCTTCAATATGGAATATGGATGATTTTTATTTCACAAACTTTAAAGTTGTTGTTTCCGTCAAGTGGTCACAATATGGTGGTTGGTACGAAATAGGGGAGATTTGGACAAATGATTCAAATGTAACATTAACCTATGTTCCTGGTGGTGCAGTGGGTAAAATGGAATTTAGTTATTATGATTTAGTCACTCCCTGAGTCAGAAAATATAAATAGGGGGCTGTGAGCCCCCTATTTATGTTGAGAAATTATTATTACCTTTCTGTTCCCCAAATATTTTAGCATAGATTCAGTTTTGCGCAAACATATCGTAATGAGAAACAGAAACTTACTTTTTTTTGCATTTAGCGTTTTCACTTTGTTAGGATGTGAAAAAGATAATCCTCCTGAGATTATTGAAATTACAGTTTCCCCAATGAATGCTTCTGGAGGAACTACACTCACGGTAACTGCTCATGCTATAGATGAGGATCAGGATTTGCTGAGTTACTTATGGACATGCGAGTCGGGTATGTTTATTGAAGGAGCAACTTCTGCTCAAACTACATGGAAGGCTCCTGTATCACTTTCTGACGAAGTATACTCAATGAAAGTAAGTGTTTCTGATGGAGTGGAGTCCGTAAGTATGACAACTCTTATTGATATTGGAAAGACAGAAACTAGTTCAATTTCAGGATTTGTATATTTTTCAGGTTGTACTTTGCCAATTTCAGGGGTCGCAATAACAGTAAATGAAAAATCCGCCACAACAGATTCTGATGGTTATTTCTTAATTGATGGAATTCCTGTGGGTGAAAATTCTTTGGTTGCCACAAAGGAGGATTATGATACCGTAACCAAGGAGATCACTGTTTCTTTGGAAAATGAGGATAAACAGGAGATAGTTTTAATGACGACAGAGAGGTATTCAACAATAATATATGGCACCATTACCGGAGATCACACTGGTGCTCCTAAAACCGGTCTAACAGTGATGATTTTAAATCCTGATAGCTCAGATAGTGATCTTAAAACGACAACGAGTTCCTCCGGCAGCTACCAACTTCCTCCAGTTCCACAGGGTGAAAGAACATTCGTCGTCAAAGTGTCTGATATGGTTGTGTTTAAGGCTGATCTCTTTTTGGTTGATGCTGAATATCCTTTTAACATAGTACTACCTGAACCTTTTGAATTTACTGATAATCGGGATGGTAACCGATACAATGCTTTGAAGATTGGAACTCAGACATGGATGACCAAGAACCTGGCCTACCTACCTTCGGTTAGTCCATCCTCAATTGGATCTGGCAGTTCACCTTATTACTATGTTTATGCATATGAGGGTAGTAGCGTTGAAGATGCTATCGAGATAGACTATATGTATATAGACTTCGGAGTCCTCTACAACTGGGAGGCTGCCAAAACAGCTTGCCCTTCAGGCTGGCATTTACCAAGTGATAAGGAATGGAAAACACTTGAACAGTTTTGTGGTATGAGCCCTTTAGAAGTCGATGCAAAGGATAGGCGTATTTCAGGTAGTGTCGGATTGAAATTGAAATCGACTACAGGCTGGTATAGAACTGGATACGACAACAGCGACGGCAACGGTAATAACAGAAGCGGTTTTAACGTTTTTCCGGGAGGTCATCGAGACAACGACGATGGTTTCAGAGACCAAGGTCATGTCGCTCATTTTTGGTCGTCGGATGCCTGGCTTCGTGGCCTGAGCGGCGATGATGACGGGGTATACCGCAGCAACGGCTTCTATAGGAATGGATACTCAGTCCGCTGCATCCAAAACCAAAATTTGATAAAATGACACTGAAGTATATCTTGGGTTTGGCATTTCTTATCCTTGTATCGGCTTGCGAAGATGAAGCAGACATTTATTTGCCAAGCAAATCAATTCCTATTGTACATGCTGTCTTTAATGATAGAGATTCTCTCCACACTGTATATCTGACAAAGTCTTTTGGTGCCCAAAGAGATGCTATGTATTCTGCCCAGAATCCTGATTCACTATATTTTCATGATGCTTCAGTGACCGTTGGTTTTAAGAGTCGTGGATGGAATTCTTGGGATAATAATCAGACAAAAAAGATTTTTGCGAGTTCGAAAGATTCTGGTTTTTTCAGATATCCTGGTAATCAGTTTTACCAACTAGAATATGATTTGAACCTATCTGTAGACTCCATACGGGTGCAGGTTGTAATTCCAGATTATGATATCGTTGAGGCCAGAATAGAGAGGGTTCAAAAGCTCAAAATTGTGGCCCCAATGAACGCACAGCAATATATCTACCTGGTACCTGACACACCGTTAATTATCTTGTGGGATCAAGGTGGTCATGCTTGGAGTGAACTTGATATTTCATTTGAATTTATCGAGGAAACAGCCCAGGGCTTTCGGTCAAAATGGGTAAATATTCAAAATACACAGTACTATTTATCTCCATTTGAGAAATACCGACAACTAGCTCTTCCCTATGATGAATTTATCAGTCAGGTAATACATCAGATCGATGAAGACCCGGAAGTATTGCGCACTTATATTGGATATGTGAAATTGCACATTGTAGGAGGTGGCTCTGAGATGGTAGAATACATGAAATATATAAATGGTTTTACAGATTATAATTTCAACGGTTACACAAACGTTTTAAATGGTTTGGGACTTGTAGCTTCTGCCACAGAAACTTTCAAAGATTCGCTCCGTTTTGATCGTGAAACAAGACAAACGCTTCTCAATGAAACCCGATTGAAAAAGCTAAAAATTTCTCCATGGGTCAAATAATGGATCTGTCGCATTAACTTTTGTCATTTATGAATTTTCTTAGATTTGTCTGTCAAGAAAAGCAACAGGCCAATGTTTAAGCACCATTGTTACCCCCAGGTTAATATTTGGCAGGCCGTTTATTTCAAGCTAAGATTCACCTTAAGTTATCGTGATGTCGAGGAGTTAATGTCAATTCGTGGAGTAAAGGTTGATCATTCCACAATTCAGCGTTGGGTATATAGTGCCTGCACGAAAACCTTCAATTAATTGATTTGCAGCGGTTTATTGTTGATAACTTGTTTGAATCTATTGGGTTTTTCTTTGGCATGTTAACTGAAAATGCAGATATTTGTATTGGTGCAAGTGCGCTTGCTTCATAATACCAGCTATGATGATCTTCATCACATTGCCAATTATGATCATCTGATCCGCCAGATCATGGGTGTCGAGAAGGGTTTTGGGTATGAGCGGT
>JAYEFL010000059.1:0-4855 GCA_034658635.1 Bacteroidota bacterium
TGTTCGGTTTCATGTGTGGGCCGATTCGATGATTGTTCGGTTTCATGTGTGGGCCGATTCGAGAATCGGCCCCTACGGGTTCATGTCTGATGCTACCTTTTGGAAGGCTGCTATTGCTTTGTTGAGGTGTTGTTTTTTGTGGGCGGCGCTTATTTGGACTCTTATGCGGGCTTCTCCCTGGGGGACTACCGGGAAATAGAAGCCTATGACGTAGATGCCTTCTTCCAGTAGCCGTGATGCCATTTCCTGGGCTACTTTTGCATCGTATAGCATTACGGCGCAGATGGCAGATTGGGTGGGCTTGATATCAAAGCCGTTTTCAATCATTTTATCGGTAAAATACCGGGTGTTTTCTCGCAGAGTTTTGAGTCTGTCTGTTCCTGCCTCCATCATTTTCATTACCTCAACACCTGCAGCAGCAACCATTGGTGGAATAGAGTTGGAGAAAAGGTAGGGGCGAGAACGTTGACGAAGCATATTGATGATTTCTTTTTTTCCGGTAGTAAATCCACCGATGGCACCTCCAAAAGCTTTTCCCAGGGTGCCGGAGATTATTTCCACTTTACCCAGGAGGTTAAAATGTTCAGTTGTTCCTCTTCCTGTTTCTCCGATTACGCCAGCGGAGTGAGATTCATCAACCATTACCATGGCGTCATATTTTTCTGCCAATTCCATGATTCTGTCAAGCGGGGCCACGTTCCCATCCATTGAGAATACACCATCTGTTACAATGATCCGGAATCGTTGTGGCTGTGCCTGAATCAGCTGGTCTTCAAGGTCTTCCAGATCTGCGTTGGTGTAACGGAAGCGTTTTGCTTTACACAGGCGTACACCGTCAATGATTGAGGCATGGTTCAGGGAGTCAGAAATGATTGCATCTTCATGGGTAAGCAATGGTTCAAATACTCCTCCGTTAGCATCGAAAGCAGCTGCATACAGAATGGTATCTTCGGTGCCAAAGAAATCAGCTATTCTTTGCTCAAGCTCTTTGTGAATATCAGTTGTTCCACAGATAAAGCGGACAGACGACATCCCATAGCCGTGTGAATCAAGGGTTTTTCTCACTACCTCCTTCAATTCAGGACTATTTGATAAGCCGAGATAATTATTGGCACAAAAATTCAGCACTTTTTTCCCGTCGCTGGTGGTAATCTCAGGACCTTGCGGACTTATCAAAGTTCGTTCGGTTTTATATAAGCCTGCTGATTCAATGTCGTTTAGCTGGCTTTGCAAGTGTGATTGAAACCTTTTGTACATATCTCCTCCAATTTTCATTTTCAGCCCTCAAAAGTATCATTTTGGTCTGAAACACGGAGTTTTATGCACTTTATTTTTTTAATGATTTATGTCAATATATATGGATTCAGAAATTGGGAAGTTTGCCTGAAAGTATAACTTTGTTTTGGCCTTTGATGATTTTAAATCTAAACACAGGAAAATAGCATGAAAAATGTATTGATAACGGGTTCAGGAGGACAAATTGGATCAGAGCTTACCCTTGAACTGCGCAGCCGTTTAGGTGGCTCTCATGTTGTGGCGAGTGATAAACGTGAAATAACTGAGGGGCCTTTGCTTGAAACTGGTCCGGTTGCGGTGGCGGATGTAACGAATCCGAAGGAGATTGCTGAGTTGGTTAAAAAATATAATATTGATACTATCTATCATTTAGCTGCTGTACTTTCAGCTGTTGGGGAAGCCAAGCCTCAGTTAGCCTGGGATATCGGAGTCAATGGATTGTACAATATATTAGAAGTGGCCCGTGAGCAAAAGTGTGCTGTTTTCTTCCCGAGTTCCATCGGGGCTTTTGGTCCGAGTACTCCTTTAGATAATACTCCCCAGGATACTATTCAGCGTCCGGTTTCCATGTATGGTGTAACCAAGGTAAGCGGTGAAATGTTGTGTGACTATTATGCCCAGCGCTTCGATGTAGATGCACGGGGAGTTCGTTTTCCCGGAATCATTTCCAATGTAACTTTACCTGGAGGAGGAACAACTGATTATGCCGTTGAGATTTATTACGCGGCAGTTAAAACCAAGCATTTTGTTTGTCCTTTAGAGGCCGGCACCTTCCTGGATATGATGTATATGCCTGATGCAATTAAGGCGGCGATTAATGTGATGGAGGCAGATCCCAAGAAGCTAAAACATCGCAATGCGTTTAATGTAACTGCTATGAGTTTTGACCCCGAAATTATCTATGCTGAGATCAAGAAGCATATTCCTGATTTCAGGATGGAATATCAGCCTGATCCGGTAAAGATGTGTATTGCAAAATCATGGCCGAACAAGATGGATGATAGTTGTGCCCGTGAAGAGTGGGGATGGAATCCTGAGTTTGATCTGGATAAGATGACGAGGGATATGTTGCAGGTTATAGGGAAGAGGTTTGAGATGGGGGAGAGTAGCTTGGGTCTTTAGTCATTCGTTATTCGTTATTCGTTATTCGTTTTTCGTCCCCGGATCAAGCCCGGGGCAGGCTATTCGTTATTCGGAAAAGCTCAGTTTTCAGAAGTCTTTGAATTTGTAGTAGATTAGAATTGGGTTGTCTTGTTCTGTCAGGGATTCGGCTTCTTTGAAGCCTGGGATTTGTTTTCTTAGTTTTTTTCGTTGGTCGTTGTTAAGTTTTGCAATTGTTTCCAGCCAATCGATTGCCGGGGTCGAATAAATGAAGGATTCCTGATAGCTTGATTGGGCTGGTTTGACAGGTAGTGATTTGTAAGATCCTATGTGTCCAGTTGAATCCCTTATCATGGTTAACATGTTGTGGGAGTTGTTGTTAAGAAATATCTTATATCCAAATCTTTTATAGTAGGTGCCGATCATGAGGGTGTTATTGGTTTGATGAATTTGTGCTATGTCAATAAATGGATTTGATTTTGACATTTGTTGAAGTTTTTGTTGTCCCTGAGTTCCTGGTTTGAATAGTTGAATGGTATCAGGGGCCAGATTACCAAAGTCGAATTTCCAGGAAATTCCTGAAGTGAGGTCTGAGTTTATCTGATAGATAGTGGGGTCCATCATTTTGAAGTAGCTTAAACCTCCGTTTATCCCTTGAGAGATCCCTATGCCCATCTCATAGGTAAGGGGTATATCATAAGGGAAGTATGATTTAACAAGCTCTCCATCTCTGTTCAAAACGATCAATTGGGATTGGATATTTTCTGTTTTCGCACTATTATTAAACCTACCAGTATGGCAGGCAATATGGTTGGCAGACAGTGAGCCAATAGTATGAAGGAATGTAGGCCCCTTCGCCTCGCCAATATATTTTCCATCCGCCGTATAGAAGATTAATTTTTTGCCATATATGTCGGATATAACGACTTCATTATCATTGTTTTCGGATGAATTGCTATTCTGACTTTCAATCCAATCCTGTCCTGTAATCATAGAATATTCACCAGGGCCTTTTCCTTGTTTTTGGATTTTTGATCTGAAGGATCCATCCGGATGATAAATCATAACCAAATTATTTCTGGGATCTGTTATCAGGATGCCGGTTTCACTTATTGCCAGGCCGGAAATTCTTCCTACAAGAGCATCTGGTTTGGTTTCCAGTGGGATGATTTTTTGGATCGTGATCCAATCATCCAGAGGGCCTGAAGTGATTTCCAGTTTTGTTGGGTTTATTGGGATGGGGTTATTTGGGGTGGTAGTGGGTTTTTCATGCTGGCAGGCGGAGAGAAGGAGTAGGAAATAGAAAGTAAAGCTTAGGTAGGTTTTCATTTGCTTATTTTTCATTAATTTCCACAACTTAACAAATCGTAATTACAATGTCAAAATCTAACCCTGAGAAACGATTGCAATCTTTGGATGCCCTGAGGGGCTTCGATATGTTTTGGATTATTGGTGGTGGAGCCTTTTTTACAGCTCTGATAGATGCTACCGGATGGGGATGGCTTGAGGGAATGTCAAAACAATTGCATCATGTGAAATGGGATGGTTTCAGAGCCTGGGACCTGATATTCCCCCTGTTCATGTTTATTGCTGGAGTTGCTATTCCCTTTGCCATTCTGAGTAAGCTCAAAAAAGGACATTCGAAGTCAAGTCTGGTTATGAAAATTATTAAACGGGCTGTTATTCTGGTTGTTCTGGGCTTTGTTTATAATGGAATATTCAAGTTGCAATTTGGTGAACCAGGTTTTCGTTTTGCCAGTGTATTAGGACAGATCGGACTAGCATATCTCTTTGCCGGATTAATTGTGATTTATACTCGTAATTTCAAGTTCAGATTGATTTGGCTTGGCGGAATCTTATTGGGGTATGCCGTTATCCAAAACTTTATTCCAGTACCCGGTTTTGGGGCTGGTGTTCTGACCCCTGAAGGAAGTATTAACAGTTACATCGATCAGATGTTATTGCCTGGACGATTACACGGAAAAGTTTTTGATCCGGAAGGCTTGCTTTGTATTATTTCTGCTGCCGGGATAACTCTGATGGGAGCTCTGGCAGGCGAAATCCTGAGAAATAAATCCTGGGGAGAGTATAAAAAAGTACTCTATCTGGCTATTGCAGGTGTGACAGGTATTGTACTGGCATTAATTCTACAACCTTTTTATCCTGTGATTAAAGCTGCCTGGACGACCACCTTTAACCTGTTGGCAGGAGGAATCAGTTTTCTGCTACTGGCCCTCTTTTACCTGGTGATTGATATTTGGAAGATACAAAAATGGGCTTTCTTTTTCAGGATTATCGGACTCAATTCCATTACCATTTATCTGGGAATGCGGATAATCGATTTTTATCATACTTCTCAATTCTTTCTGGGCGGGATCATTGATGTGTCAGGGGATTTTGGGAAGGTTATTTATTTGGGTGGGGTGATTATGGCAGAGTGGCTTTTTCTTTACTTCCT
>JAYEFL010000060.1:0-17989 GCA_034658635.1 Bacteroidota bacterium
TCATGAATCAGGTCCTCTATATTGGATAGCTAACATGGTGATATCATCTGATTGTTCTGCTCCTGAAGCATGCTGATTCACATCCTGGTACATTTTTTCGATAATCTCACGGGCAGAACAGACCTGGAACTCCTTGATAACTGATATGAGCCGTTCATCAGAATACAATTCTTGCTGATGATTGGCGGCCTCAGTAATCCCATCTGTGTATGAGAAAATAGTATCTCCGGTTTTGAGCTTGATTTTTGCAGCTTTGAAAACTATACCCTCCATGAATCCCAATGCCATATCTCCTGTCATGTCTGCAAAGGCAGGGTCTTCTGATCTTGTAAGAATTACAGGAGGATTATGCCCGGCATTGACATATTCCAGATCTCCGGTTTTCAGATCCAGGATTCCGATAAAAAAGGTGACAAACATTTGAGAATCATTGTCTTGCGACAAAGAGTTGTTTAAAGTCTGTACAATCTGGGTGATGAGTATATCCTTGGTGGCACTTGATCGGAGAAGAGTTCTTGTAACTACCATAAACAGGGCTGCAGGTACTCCCTTTCCGGACACATCTCCAACCGCAAAACACAATTTGTTGTGATCTATGAAAAAGAAATCGTATAGATCTCCTCCCACTTCTTTTGCCGGTTCAAGAAGAGCATAAATATCCAAATCTTTCCGGTTAGGGAAAGGCGGAAATAATTTAGGAACCATTCCCATTTGGATTTCATTGGCAATCCTCAATTCGCTTTCAATCTTTTCTTTATCGGCAGTGGTTTTTTTCAGGTCTTCTATATAGATCCCTAATTCTTTACGGAGGTATGCAAAGGCATAGTAAAGCTGTCCCATTTCGTCTTGCGTTTTTATCTCCGGCAGCTTAGTATCAAATTTTCCTTGAGCAATTTCACGGGCAGAATTTGCAAATTTCCTGAGTGGTACAGTCACTCTTCGCGCTGCATTGAAAATAATGAAGCAGAGTAGTGCAAATCCTATCAAGCCAAGAAGAATCAGAAAGGTGTTCATTTTCTTCAATCCGGCAAATAATTCGCTATCGGGAAAAACGATTCCCAATGACCACCCATTAGAAGGGAAGGGCAGATAATAGAGCCATGATTCAGGGAATAATTCATTATCAATGTAAACGAGATCAGATTCACCATGAATCATATTCCGACCAATTTCCCTCAGATTGATATCATTCATTTCTTTTGCCAGAGAGAATATGCTTTCATGCATTATTTTGTCTTTGGCCGGATAGGAAATGAGGGTTCCGGTTCGACTGATCAGAAAGGCATATCCTGTTTCGTATACTTGTATAGAGTCAACAATTTCTGTTAGCCAGTTAAGGGCAATGTTGGATGTTGCAATTCCGGCAATTGACTTTAATTCAGTATCTTGGTAGAATGGGACTGAAAAGGATGACATAAGGATGTTGCCACCGCCCTTGTCGTAATAGGGCTCAGTCCAATATGGTTTGTCAAGCGTGAATGGGATCTGGTACCAGTCCATGTAAAAATACTCGTAGTTTTCACTCCCCAGGTAATTTATTTGAATAGAATCCTGAGCATGATAAGCGTATGGAGCATAGTATCTTTGGTTTGCATTGAAATAATAAGGTTCAAATGCTAATGCTCCACCAAATATTTCAGAATTTGCTTTCACCGATTCGGTCAGCATAAGTCGTATAGCTTCATCATCAGGAGAAAAAACTTGCGTAAAAAGTGCTTCGCTTTTAGTTATTTTTTCAACTGAAACCAGAACTTGTTCAATACGGTTTACGGCATTTTGGGCGATTTCTCCGGCATTACTTTCAGCAGAGCCAGTGATCATGCTTCGGGAAAAGAAATAATAAAATATCAGTATAGCCGCTATTAAAAGCGAAACAAATGGCAGGATATAAAGACTGACTCTGATAGCAAAAGATTTTTTCCAGGCTTGTCTCATTATTTCTTCTTATAAAATGATTTAAAGTCTGGTTTTATGTTGCCTTTCAGTTGCCCAATCGTTATGAGCAGGTTAAGAGCATCGATGTAGTCCTGCTCCCACAACTCTCCCGGTTTTATAGGTTTACCGTTTTGGCGATACATTTTTTCCGTAATATCAAGCATCCATTTCTGGTGTGCCATATTTGAAGGAATATTGGCTTCTTTCATTTCTTTCCATACCAGATCCAGAGCATAGTCTTTATTATCAAAAGCATATTCCCAACCTTTCAGGCTTGCAGCAACAAAGCGATCAAGAGCGTCTCCATTATTTTTGTAGGTTTCATTCAGGCAATATAAACCGTCTTCAGGCAAATTAAATCCAAAGTCTGAGAAAAGCATAGGGTTCAATTCATCTTCATTGATACCGCTATTTATTATTTGGTCATACTCGTTATAGAGCATCACAGTCATTGCATCAATTCCGCCCATCAGGAAAAGGTTAACAGATGATACGATTGGAATCCACTCAACTGTGCAATTATATTTGCCAATCAGTGCCAGAGGTATTTCCTGGAATCCAGCTTCCCAGATTCCAATACGTTTGCCGTTAAGATCTTCTGGTTTATTGATGCTATCTTTTTCTCGGGTCACAAACATTTGAGCACAGTTTTGGGATAGCTGGCCAAAACAAACCATATCGTTGTCGGATTGATGCCGGACAATAGCAGATATCAGGAAGTGGGAGACAATATCTGCCTTGCCAGCCATAAGTATATCGAGTACATCCTCAGTAGGAGAAGGGTGTTGTATTGTGAGTTCGAGGTTTGCATCCTGATAGAATCCCATATCCAGAGCCACATAGAAACCCGCAAATTGTGCCTGTGGAAGCCAGTGGGGTGTGTATGTAAGTTTTGTTATTTGAGAAAAGCCTGGATTTGCAGTGAATGCCATCGACGTAAGCAACACAAACAAGACAATCCAACGGCATTGTTTACAAAGATTTACCATAAAGTTGGTTCAAGTATCGGACTAAGGTAGTAAAAATCATAAATTTTTTTGCCTTGTATGGTAGTGATGAAGTGCTTCGAAGATTAACTTTACGCCATGATACATACAGAAGAAACAAGCATTCAAGCTATGGCTTTGCACAAGGTTGGAAATAAATTAAGCGGAGAAGGCCTGCATCTTTCGAAGGAAGTTCTACACACAGATGATGCCATCAGGCAATTGTTACTGCACTATTTCATTACACCTTTTAAGGAACAGGAATACTTCCGGTTTTTTCATGATTCGGGTCTGCATATGAACGAGGTATACAGTTTTGTTTCTTCTATTTTTGAAGATACTGACAGTTTTTTTGATCAGTCGGTTGACCTTGCCAAGTACTTGTATGAGAAATCCACTCATCCAAAGATCAAAGCAGGCGAGTTTTATGTGGTTTTGTTCAGGAAACTTGTGTTGGACGGAGAAGAGGTTGACGCCCTGGGCCTGTTTAAATCAGAATCAAAGGAGACCTATCTGAAAGTATATGCATCTGGAGGAGGTTATGAGATTCAGAGTGATGACGGGATCAACATCAATAAACTGGACAAAGGCTGTTTGATTTTCAATTCTTCAGCCGATGATGGGTATGTTGTGGCTGCGGTGGATAATCTGAACCGAAATTCTGATGCCCGGTATTGGTTTGATGATTTTTTACAGATAAGGCAGCGCGAGGATGACTATTACCAGACTGAGAATGCAATTTCAATGTGTAAGAGTTTTGTGACCAAGCAACTCCCTCATGAATTTGACCTTGATCGGGCTGATCAGGCTGAAATGTTAAATGATTCAGCATCTTATTTTAAAGAAAATGAAAATTTCGATCTTGATGATTTCGCCCAGCAGGTTATCAGACAGCCGGAAGTCATGGATAGCTTTAAGCAATATAAGTCAGACTTTGAAGAGAACAACGATCTGAGCCTGGCTGACTCCTTCGATATTTCTGTTCCGGCAGTAAAGAAAAAGTCGCGTTTCTTTAAGTCGGTTATTAAGCTTGATAAGAACTTCCACATTTACATTCACGGGAAGCGTGAATTTGTGAAAAAGGGTGTTGATCCTGAAACAGGACTGAATTATTACCAGCTTATGTTTGAGAAGGAAGAGTAACTATTCCGGTACGACTACCTGGTAATTTTTATTGACAATCAGGTTGGCTAATGGCTTTAATGCTACCAGATTACGGTGTTCCATCTCCAGTACCTGGGTTCTGAACTTGTTCATTACTTCTTTCCCCCGCACAGCCTGCTCCATTTTGGTTTCATGATAAGTGAGATCAATAAAGACCTTCATATCAACCGCCTTGGATTTAATTGCATACAAGCCATCTACCACTAAAAAATCAACATTAGCAAAATTGGTAATCAGCTTGTCAATTTGCTGAGAAACAATATCGATACAGGGCATCATTGCCTCCCTACCTTCCTTGAATTCCTTGATGTTGCGGTTGAGCAGAGTCCAATCATATTCACTGGCTCCCACTTTGCTGACTCCATGCTTTTTTCGCCAGGCTGTACGCTCAGTAGGAGATACTTTGTAATAATTATCTGTGTGCAGAACCTTTACTCGTTTACCACCAGTTTTCAACAACAAGGCCAAAGAATGTGATAGTTCTGATTTTCCTGCTCCTGACTCACCTGATATGGCTACAATATACCGGTAACCATTCTTTTTATTCTCGCGATCCTCTAATACTTTTGTGTAAAGGTCTGCAGCAGCACTTTTGTGCAGATCATTGATTAACAGTACATCTCCCAGCATTCAACTCTTGATTACAAATTAATATTTTATTACATGCGTCTGATTCGTTTGCAAAGATATTTTTTTATCTGATAATTCAATTTCAATCAAATCAAGATTATCATTTTCAATCTTAAGCTCTACTTCTTGAGAGGTGATAGCAATCAGATACCGAGACTTTTTAAAGGTGAAACCAAATCGGAGCTGATTCCATTTTTTTGGCAGATTGGGATTGATCTTTAAACAGGCATGCTTGAAATTGATACCTGCAAAGGAAGTAATAGTCATCAAGACGGTTCCTCCCATCACGCCGGCATGAATACCTTCAGCAGTGGTACCTCCCTGGATGTCAGTATAATCACTTTCCAGTGCCTCGCTATATAACTGCCAGCCTAAATCAGGATCTCCCAGCATGTTGGCAAGGTAAGCATGAACTACCCGGCTGAGTGTAGATCCATGGGAAGTGCGGTTAATATAGTATTCATAATTCTTTTTCAGAACTTGTTCATTTAACGTGTAGCCCATGCGCTTCAGCAAACCACTAATCACCTCTTCATCCAGATTGTAATAGGTCATCAGGGTATCGGCCTGCTTTGCCAGTTTATAATCATCGGGAGATTTTCCTTCTGCTTTCAGGATTCGGTCTAATCGATAAATATTATCGTACTTCTTCCGGTAAGCGTTCCAATCGAGTTCAGCTAACTCGAAATAACCATCAAACTGTGAAATAATACCCTCGGGGGAGACAAGCACATTGAGTTGTTTTGCTATATCTGACCATTGATCAATCTCATTACTCTCCAAAAAGATTTTCTCAGCAATTGTGTTTCTGGCTGGATCTGGCAAGAGTTTCCATATTTCAGCTGCCTTCTCAAACAGCCAGGCCACCATAATATTGGTATAGGCATTATCTTTTACTCCACCACCCGGGCTTGCAGGGTGCTCTTCATGGAATTCATCAGGGCCCATTACTTTCTTGATATTGAACCGACTTTCAATTTCATTCCATTCAGACTTGCTGGCCCAGAACCGACAGATCTCAAGAAATAGTTCAGCACCCTTGTCGATCATGAAATCCAGATCATCAGTTATTTGAAAATATGACCAGGTATTATAAGCTATGGCAATAGAGATATGCCTTTGCAGGGAACTGTAATCATCACCCCACTCTCCTGAATTAGGATTGAGATGGATAGTTTGGGTCTCTTCCCTGCCGTCGCTTCCGCTCTGCCATGGAAACATTGAGCCCGCAAAACCATATTCTTTGGCATAGTCTCTTGCCAGATCTAATCTCTTGTACCGATATGACAGAATGGATTTAGCCACTTCAGGTAAGAACATGTGATACAGGGGTAAAATGTAAAGTTCATCCCAGAAAATATGTCCACGATAAGCCTCCCCGTGAAGTCCTCTGGCAGGAATTCCTGCATCTATGTTTTCATTATGAGGTGAAGCTGTTACCATCAAGTGATATAGATGCAAACGGATAAGCATTTGTGATTTTGGATCTCCATCAATCTGTATGTCAATCTTATCCCAAATCTCCTTCCACGACTTCTCACTTTCAGCAACAATATCATTAAAAGATCCAGCCTTATCCAAATCCAAAAAACAAAGCTCCAAAGTCCCTGAGTCCCCCCTTCGACTCCGCTCAGGGACCGGGTTTACGGTCCTGAGTCCCGAGTCCCGAGTCCCCGAATCATACAAAACTACTACTTTCTCAACTGATAAACAGTCACCTTCTTTCAAATCAACCTGAAACTGCGTAAGCACCTTGCCACAATCATTATCATGCTCAAAATTCACATCTGCACGGTAATTGTTTTTAGCCACCGCCAATCTTGAGGCTTCAGCAATTTCGATATTTGACTGTGTTGTTCTCACAACTAACCAACTCAGGGCTCCTTCACCGCCTTCGCTAAGCGGAGACAAATGATGCTGATTCAACTGCCTGTACCTTTCTACGCCATCATTTATTATTGTTCCATCCAGTCCTGAACTGATCTCAATGGTGCCAGAATAATTGAGAGGCTCAATTTCATACTGCAAAGCCAGCACATGAGGATTAGCCATACTGGCAATTCGTCTGCTGGTGATTTTTGTTTCCTGTCCTCGTTTATCCCTGAGGATCATCTCCCTTAACAGAACACCGGTTCTAAAATCCAGTATGCGTTTAATGGATTGTATAGTTGAGGGGCCGATATCTATCCATGAATCATCATTAATTCTGAACTTGAAAGAAAGCCAATTAGGACAATTAACAAAGTCTTCATTCTCAATGTCTCTGTCTGCTACTTTTGACGTTAAGCGATTATATAATCCGGCAACATACGTTCCGGCATAATTAAATTCTCCTGCAGTGGTTTCTTCCATGGCGCCACGGCAGCCCAGATAGCCATTCCCGATTGCCAGAAGAGATTCACGCGACTTTTCTTTTGCGGGGTCATAATCATAATACTCCAGACTCCATGGGTGAAATGAATGTGAGGGTGTAATTTCTTTTGACATGCTTTATGGATTGAATTTGGAAAAAATGGACTTCAGGCTCTTGAGTCCATCGATCTCATCCAGATCTTCGACAACAAAATCGGCCCCGTTTTCTTGTAACTCTTTTACGTTGTTTTCACGTGCAATTCCTAGTGTCAATCCGAAATTTCCTTTTGCACCTGCTTGTACACCAGACACAGCATCTTCTACCACAATAGCATTTTTATACGGCACCCCCAGGATATCACAGGCGGTAGTGAAAATATCAGGTTCAGGCTTACCATTAAGTCCGAGTTCAACAGATACTTCTCCGTCTACTCTTGCACCAAAGATTTTCAGCAAGTCGACTGTTTGCAATACAACTCTGCAGTTTTTACTTGAAGAGGCTACTCCTAATTTGATCCCTGCCTCTTTTAGCTCCATAATCAACTGAACAGTTGACGGATACACTTCCACTCCGTCTTTTTCCAGTACTTCGTTGAAAGTTTGGTTCTTACGGTTTCCTAATCCACAGCAGGTTTCCATGCTGGTAGAATCAGAAGGATCACCAAATGGTATTTGTATGTTTCTGGACTCCAGGAATGAGGCTACTCCTTTGTATCTTGGTTTTCCATCTACATAAGGAAGATAATCTCCGGTATGAGTGAATTCACGAAATGGTTCGCCGAATTCTCTTTCTCTAAGCTTTAGAAATTCATCAAACATTCTCTTCCATGCAGATGCATGGGTCAGAGCTGTTTTGGTAATCACCCCATCCAGGTCAAAAATTACTGCTTCAATATTGGCTAGCATCTTCATAAATATGAGTTTTCTATAGCCAGAAAAGTAAGAAAAAGATTTGAGAGTCCTGAAATAAACATTACATTAAGCACAATGTTCTCTTATCAGTCTATTTATCAATCCATTTAAATCTCAGTTGCATGAAAAGACTCTTTATGATTGCCAACCGACTGCCTTTACAGGTTAATTCGATTGATGGAGAAAAAAAGATTATTCCCAGAGAAGGTGGATTTGCTTCTGGATTGAAACGGTTCTATGAGTCATATGATATCAAATGGATCGGCAGAGCTGGTGTTAATATCGATGAGATCAGTGAGAATGAGAAAATAGATATCGATAACAAATACAGAAAAGATAACTGTATTCCGCTATATCTGGATAATGATCTGCAATGGAAATATCTTGAAGGATTCTGTGACAATACTATATGGCCTGTATTCAACTATTTTCCTCAAATAGCCAAATTCGACCCTGAAAACTGGGAGGCATTTGCACATGTCAATCAGCTGTATGCTGACATGCTTTCCAAATATATAGGAGAAGATGACATCCTTTGGATACATGATTATCACTTGATGTTGTTGCCCCAACTTATTCGTAATAAGTTTCCAAATGTTTCAATTGGATTTTTTCAGCATATCCCCTTTCCTTCGTATGAAGTCTTCAGATTACTGCCATGGCGGGATGAAATTTTAGAAGGAATACTTGGGGCAGATATCATTGGTTTTCATACTTACGATTATCAGCGACATTTCATGAGTTGTGTAAGAAGATTGCTGGGGCATGATACATATTTTAACCGGATAAGGCTGGATGGGCGTATTGTTAAAGTTGATGCCTTTCCGATGGGAATTGATTATGAGTATTATTATTCTAAATCCGAAGAATTATCCAGGCAAGATGTTAAAGAAGAAACCAGCATATATAAAGAACTGCGTGAGTATTTCAGTAGGGGAGATGACAGGAGAATTATTCTATCCATAGACCGACTCGATTACACAAAAGGAATTCCGGATCGAATAAGAGCATTTGAGCTATTTCTGACAACTTATCCTGAATACAAAGAAAGAGTGAGTCTGTTTCTGGTGGTGAGTCCTTCCCGCGAGGACGTTCAGGATTATCAGGAACTGAAAAGAGAGATGGATGAGTTGGTTGGACGTATCAATGGTAAATTCGGAGCCATCAACTGGATGCCTATCTGGTATTTTTACCGTCCTTTCACGAAAGATGAGACTATTGAATTATATAGGAGTGCTGATATTGCATTAATTACTCCAACCCGGGATGGAATGAACCTCAATGCCAAAGAGTATATTGCCTGCAGGAACGATCAAACCGGTGTGTTGATTTTGAGTGAAATGGCAGGGGCAGCGAAGGAGTTGGGAGAATCAATCATCGTAAATCCCAATAATAATACTGAGGTATCAGAAGCAATCTATCAGGCTCTCAATATGTCTGAGGAAGAGCAGATTGAGCGCAATGCTACTCTGCAGAAACGGCTTAAAATATATAATGAAGAGCGATGGGCCAATGATTTTATTAGTGGCTTGGAAGGAGTTAAGCAACTTCAGGAATCTAATTATACCAGAAAAGTTAGTGCCAAAATCATAAATCGGCTGGGTGCTGCCTATCAGGAGGCAGAGAAGAGAATTATGTTTCTGGATTACGATGGAACATTGACAGGGTTTCATAAGGATCCACAATTGGCTGTTCCGAACGAGGAACTTTTCTCTATCATTGAGAATCTTACACATGATGAGAATAATACTATAGTTATTATCAGCGGTCGTGATAAAGAAACTTTGTCAAAATGGTTCGGAAGATTTGATCAACTGGCCTTCATTGCAGAGCATGGCGTTTGGAATAAGAATCCAAATGAGGATTGGAAAATGACAGAACAGATTGATCAGGAATGGATGGAGATAATTACTCCGGTTTTGGAGAACTTTGTAGACAGAACCCCACGAACCTTTATTGAGCGTAAGAATTACTCATTGGTCTGGCATTACCGGGATGCCGATCCGGATCTTGGGCCTCAACGGTCTTGGGAGCTTAAGGAAGAATTAAAAAATTATGTGGCCAACCTGAACCTGGAAATAATGGATGGTGACAAAGTAATCGAGATCAAAAATGCAGGAATCAATAAGGGTAGGGCCGCAATGAACAAGATGGGTGACATCAGTTTTGATTTCGTTCTGGCAATAGGAGATGACTGGACGGATGAGTTTACTTTTAATTCCATGCCTGAATCAGCTTATACAATTAAGGTGGGTACCAAATCTACCAATGCTAAATATTATATCGGGGATGTGACTGAAGTACGGGCATTTCTTAAAGAATTATTATCTTCATAACTCAAAACTATATTCTTCATGCTAAACATCGCACTGTTCGGCCCTCCGGGAGCCGGTAAAGGAACTCAATCCCAGTATCTGATTAAGAAGTATAACCTGTTTTATATTTCTACTGGTGATCTGCTTAGAAAAGAGATTAAGGAGCAAAGCAAATTGGGGAGGGAGGCAGAAAGCATTATCGCTTCCGGAGGCTTGGTCCCTGATGAAATTATCGTTCAGATTATTGAAAATACGATTACTGATAATCCGGATGCTAATGGATTTCTCTTTGATGGTTTTCCGAGAACCTACATTCAGGCCTATATTCTTTCAGGACTGATGATCAAACTGAATACTGCATTGAATTGTCTGATCAGCTTGAATGTGCCGGAGAAAGAATCGGTGAAACGTTTGTTGAACAGGGGTAAAACCTCAGGGAGATCTGATGATAATGAAGAAGTGATACGTAACCGTCTTAAGGAGTATCATGACAAAACTCTGCCGGTAATGCAATTTTATAAAGACAGGGAGATTTTCAAAGAGGTAGATGGTACAAAAGGAGTAGACCATGTGCATGGCCAAATCTCCGGAATCATTGATGATGAGCTGAGTAAGAGCTTGTTTAATATTGTCATCTTTGGTTATCCGGGTTCAGGTCGTGGTTCACAGGGGAAAGCTCTGGCGAAGAAATACGGTTTAGAGTACGTTGCAACAGGAGTGATGCTGGAAAAGGAAATAGAGGAAGGAACGAGCATTGGACATGAGGTTAAAAGAATTTACGAGAGTGGGGAATTGGTTCCTGATGAGATAGTAGTCAAGCTGATTGAGCAAAAGCTTGAGAATTCACGAAATATCAAAGGGTTCATTTTTAAAGGATTTCCAAGAACCCTGGTGCAATCATATATCTTGGATGGGATGCTGAAAAAGCATGGTACTGGTATTTCGATGATTCTTGAACTAGAGGTGCCTACTCTGGAGTTGATCAAACGCCTGGATGAACGCTCACAAACAGACAGGGGCATGCCTTATGATTCCAGCACTGCCAAGATCGTTATCAGGTTGCAAGAACATGAACAGAGAACAGTTCCTGTGATTGACAAGTACCAGCAAGTTCACGGAATAGAGAAGATCGACGGTAAAGGCAATTTTGACGAGGTATTTGAGCGTCTTTCTTTTGCCGTTGAGCATGGGATAAAAAATATGCGCTAGCGTCTATTTGTACCGTCCCGAGCAAACAATATACTGCTGACTATTACTGCCGGTAATTAGTTTGAAATATGTTGTTTTCTGATACAATCCGCTTTTGTCTGGTTTGGTATAGATATAATCTACCCAGCCAGTTCCGTTTTCTAAAGCCCCCGCCAGAATCTCATCCCTGAAAGCTTTTCCAGCTGCATCAGTTTTCCCCTTAAAATTGACACCAACAATGCTCGTATTCGTTGCGTGAGCAACTATTGTCAAATCAATATCATAAACAAAACTATATAAAGTAGTGAATTCATTATCCTTGTATGGGGCTTCCTGGTTATTTATCTTCTGTATAGTTCCATTTGCATCAGTCTCCAAATGAGCGGCAGTTTGATCCACAAGGCTGATAACCATGGCATCTGTTACGTCATCTTCAGCATGTAAAATAACCGAGTAATTGTTTAGAATTTTTTCTATTGTACTGCTCCCATCTGCTTCTTTGTCATTTTTAAAATCATCTAGTGTTTCTTGAAAAAGATCTATAAGAGCACTTGATACTGAAAGATTGAAAGCAAAATACAATTGATCAACCTGAACAGTGTAAGCTGTTTGGTAGTCTTCAGGATTTTCTCCCATTCCTCCAAGTACTAATTGATTCGCTTGTTCGCTATAAGAAATACACCGGATATCTCCATTTATCAGAGCTTCATATAGCTCATCGAGGCTATCATATTCAAGAATATGGCCGGGATCAACTCCTTTGTCTCTTAACAGTCCATAGCTCGGATATCCACTGATCACTCCGATAGTATACTGGCTTAAATCTTCATCGGTGATAATTTTCACTCCTGATCCAGCCCTGGCAACGATAATCTCTTTGTGAGGAGCAATCGGGCCCACCCATTTAAACAGACTTTCGCGATCGTCATTTCTGACCATTGAAAAGAGAACCGTACCATCTTCATTCTGAGCTCTTTCATAAGCATTATGCCAATTGGTAAGAACAATATCGGCTGGTGTTAAGTCGATATTTAATTCTTCAAAAAGAATTTCCAATACCTCAACTGCGACCCCGTTAAGACTTCCGGTTTGCCCATAATTATACGGAGGGAAATTTTCAGTCAGGTAAGAAAGCGATTCTGCTTCCTCAATTAATTGTGAATCCGGATTAAAAAGATTCCATTTACTACAGCCGCTAAGAACTAAAAGGCTGATAAGTAATAAGGGCAGTGTTTTGCGGATTTTGGACGAAGTATTCATGGCTGGGTTAGATTTGTATGGCACAAGGTAAGGATTTTCCAGAAAGGCGGGAAGGTCTTAAGTTAATCCACCCCAACCCTCCTTAAGATTAAGGAGGGAGTAAGATTTCTCCCAAACAAACGGGAGAAATACTGGAGATGAACTTTTTTTCTTCATAAAACCAGGTTGTTAAATAAATATTAGGAATCAAAGCTCCAATACAGTTATTATTGGATTCGAGTTTAATGTTGTAAGATCCTGGTTATTGAACCCTCGGGTTTCTATAATTACTAAATCTTTAGAGATCAAATCTTTCACATAACTACTACTCACAATATCAATGTAGAGGTCAGATGATATATGACCAAGTAATCTATCTGATTTATCCGTACAGAAAAGATTAAAATAAATCGCACACAAGGGATTATCTTTTAGCTTTGCATATCCTATTTGATGAAGCAATAATACATGCGCTTACCAAGACACTCTTAAATATGTTAATGTTCATTAGATGAAAATGTCTCCTTCCTAACATTAGGGAGGCCGGGTGTGGGATAACTGGCCGAGGGTGGGTTAACCGAGTCATAAACGGGCAACGTAAAACAAAATGAACTGCCTTTTCCGGGTCTGCTTTTGACGGAAATTTTTCCTCCCATCAAGTGAATAAATTCAGAACAGACCATTAATCCAAGGCCGGTTCCTTTTTCACCTTCTGTTCCGGTTTTCCCTTTTGATAATTCTATATTGAAGAGTTTTTTGATAGTAGATTGCTCCATCCCAATCCCGGTATCTGTCATGCAAATTTTTACGTGACTACCTATTACATTAGCAGACAGTGTAATGGATCCACCCTTTGGGGTAAATTTGATGGAATTGTTCATGAGATTTCGGAACAATGTACTCACCATTATTTCATCTCCATAGGCGTGAAGATCCGGACTGATCTGATTATCAATCTTTAAATTCTTTAAACTTGCAGAGGCCATTAATTCAGATTGGACTTTTTCAGCTATTAAATAGATATCAATATAATCTATAACTGGCTTTATTCTTCCCTGTTGAAGTCTCGACCAATCCAGCAGGTTTACTAATAGTTTATATGAGCTTTCGAGGTTTTTTCTAACAACCTGAATCATTTTATATTTCTTTTTTTCAGGATATTCATCCCACTCCTCGCTCAATATTTCAGTCATCCCTAATAATGAACTAAAAGGACTGCGCAGGTCATGTGCAATGATTGAAAAGAACTTGTCTTTGGTAGCATTTGCCTGTTGCAATTCTTGAGTGCGGGTTTGAACTATGCGATTCAGACGGAGTTTTTGTTGCTTGAGGAAACGGATTCTGAAATAGATAAGAAGAAAGAGAATCAGGAGGAACAGAGCAATTACGGAAATCTTAAAAACGATTGTTTCGGTAATTTTTGGAAGAATGGTCAGGCTTAATGGATGTTCCGATTCAATCCAATCTATTTGGTTAATGGATGCTCGAAGAGCGATTGTGTAGTTACCAGGCTTTTGGTCAACGAAATGAAAAATCCCACTTTGTCCGATATCTATCCAGCCGGAGGCTAGTTCAGCAATTTGATATTGAAAATATTCATTCTCAGAATAAAAGTAATTCATACCTGAAACATTAAATGTCAGAAAGTCTTCATCAGGATGAATAATCAGCGTTGATCGGTATGGTAGTAAGGTATCAGATACTATGGGTTGGTTATTGCATTTACAGCTTGCGAATATTGGTTTGAGTTTTGGTAAATCAAAACTCAATTTTTCAGGTGTGAATGAAACCATACCATCGTATCCACAAAAATAGATGGCTTCTTCTTCTGATTTGTAATAACCGCCTATATGATATTGGTTACCTGGTAAACCCTGGTACTTAGTGTACACCCTGAAGGTCTCACTTTCAGTGTTAAGACATGCTATCCCATTGTTTGTACTTACCCAAATATTCCCATCCTTATCGTTAAGAACCCCACAAGCTCTGTTGTTTGGTAACCCATCTTTCAGGGAGTAGCGTTTTACAATTTTATTTTCCTGATCAAAAAACACCAATCCGGTGTTTGTGCCAAACCAAAAAGCATCATCATGATCCTGATTAATGCAGTTAATACCCTGAGGGAAATCAGGAGCATCAGGATAAATGTCTTTTAGTGAAGAAAACGATCGGGTATCCTTATCAAAAAGGCAAATTCCTCTATCAGTTGATCCTGCCCATATTCTGTCTTCACTATCTCTGTAAAGTATTTTTATCTCACCTTTCACTAAACTGGAAGGATTATCAGGATCATGTTCAAGTAGAATTCCATTATCAGGATAACGGAGGTCGACAATAGCCAAACCTGCATGGCAAGCCATCAAATAAGAATAATCATTCAGATGAATAATTTTAAAGACCAATGAGACAGTCACCTTTTCTCCATTATTTCTCTGGGCTTTGATTAACATTTCTTCTGTTTTGTTGGTTCTTTTGTTGAATAAAAAATGAGAGTCTCCTTCGTTGCCAATGAATAACAGATCATCATTACTAGCAACCTGGCAAAGTGTGTATACAGGTAGTGAGTCAAGGAAAAGCAGTTTTTCTCCTGTCCGGATATTTACTTTATTCAAACCAAAATAGCCCCCGGTATATACCCAATCTCCGTCTTTAGCAACACACCTGACACTCTCAAAATCCAGGCTGTAATTGGAGTTCAGTTTGGCTGAAAAAGAAGTAAATTGTTGATTTACAGGAGAGTAGTAGTTGGCCCCTTTCCCATTTGTGCCAACCCAAAGAGTATTTCCTTTGCTACGATAAAGGGATTTGACACCGTTATAGTTTATACCGCCGGGAAGCTTATCAGATGAAATAATTTTTGTTTGGTTTTTTTGGATGAGATGGAGTTGAAGGCCTGTCATAGAATTCCCAATCCATAAAGAATCAGTGCCCTGTGTTAGCAGGGCTGTGATTGATCCGAGATGCATGCTTGGATCTCCTGTGCCCATAAAACATGTTGACTCTCCGGAAACAGTATTAAGACGGTGAAGGTATTTTTCACGGGTCCCCAGCCATAAAAAGGGGTGTTTTTCAGAAACCATTTCATTAATTGTTGCAAAATCAAAATCAACACCGGGGTCTGCATTATTGAAATGATTAATTATGCCGACATCAGGATTAAAACCGATTAACCCTGAGTTTTCAGTAGCTATCCATAGAATCTCATTCTGCCAGACAATGTCGTTAATATGTACAGGAGTATTGGCTTTGTCAGGATGATTAATTTCGTAAACCTCAGTCTCCCCGGTGCTCAAGTTATGCTGTACTATACCTGAGTTTTCAATGCTTGCATACAGAATCTGATTATCAGTAATAATGATACTGCTAATATATGAATTGAGGCATATAGCCTTCCATTTATCAGGTAAAGGCAAAAGTTTGAAATGCTGTGTTCTCGGATCCAATTGGTATAAGCCTGCATTTCTCGTCCCAATCCAAATCATTCCATTTGGGTCAGATTTAAGACAGATGATATCATTTGAGCCAATAGGATAGGGAATGGAATCAGACTTTCGATAGGTTAGAAATTTTGTGCCGTCATAACGGTTGAGCCCGTCAGGAGTTCCAAACCACATAAACCCAAAATTATCCTGGGTGATGGAGCTCACAATCCCATGAGACAATCCATCGTCAACCGTCAATGATTTGAAATTGTATTGCTGCTCTATCTGTCCGAAGCTTTTCGCACTAAAAAGAAATGCAAGCAGATAGATGCTGATTAAAATGAATGGTATTACAATCCTGCGCATTGAACTTGATTCATTCGACAGTACAAGATAGGGATTCTCTATACCCTGATCAATTTATGGAGATGTCGTTCGTCAAAAAGTTTCTGGGGTGGGTTAACTATCAGAAACTGAATTAACTATTAATACCTCAAAATATCATCCAGCCCCTGTTTAAGCCCGGTTAATTCCTCCTCAGTAATGCTTCCTATTTTCCTGACAAGGCGGTCTTTTGAAATAGACCGTACATGAAAAATCATTATTTCGGATTGCCGGGATAATCCATTTAGTTCAGTTGGTTCCAGAACCACATTCCCTTTGTAATTTTTAATTTTAGTTGTAAGCGGACAAGCAATCACAACTTTAAGGTATGCGTTAAGCATATTGCCACTTATGATGACCACCGGACGATAGCCTTTTTGTTCGCTCCTCTTTACCGGGTTGAGGTCGGCATACCAAATCTCCTGCTGTAGCATTAATCCAGTTGTTTTAAATATTCCTCCATACCTTCTTCTGCCATATCAAGAATATTGGCATCATCAGCTGCCTCTTTGTATGATTTCACATATTCAGCACGGTTCAACTGATCGAGATAAATCTGTAATGCTTTCTCAATGATCTTATTTTTTGGCATAGCCAGATTTTTAGCCATTTCATTTAATCTGGCCAGAAGTTCGTCGGGTAATGAGCTTGTGAAGGTTATCATTATTGGCAATTCATATTTATATTATGTAAATATAGGATAAAAATATGAATAAGTTAATCCACTCCGTAGGTGATAAGTTAATCCACCCCGGCCCTCCTTAAGATTAAGGAGGGAGAGAAAAGCCACTCCTCGAGAAAAGACCTCCCCTCCCTAACATTAGGGAGGGGCCGGGGGTGGGTTGACTAGTACACCGGGGGTGGGTAAACTAATCCCGAAAACACCCAACAATCCTATTCAGAACCTTCTTCATATCATTCAACTCCTCATTTCGGAATCTTATCATTCTGAATCCGGTATGTACTAATATTTCCTGACGATTTTTATCCCTGTCAACCTGGATGTCATGAATAGGGCCATCCAATTCAATAATGAGCAATTCTTGATAGCAGTAAAAATCCGGAATGAAATAGAAGTATTCTGACTTATTGAAGTCATAAAGCAGTGGATGTTGCCTGAGGAATTTTCGGCCATTTAGTTGCCGGTTCTTAAGATGCTCCCAAAGTTTTGCTTCTGCAGGTGTTGGGTTGTTTCTTAATTGTCTTGCAAAGTGTTTAATCTCTCCATATTTCATGATAATAAGTGTTTTATATATAGATGCATTTAGCGTGGTTAAATGGAAAATCATGATGAGTTTTTTCTGAATTAGTTAATCCACCCCGGCCCTCCTTAAGATTAAGGAGGGAGAGAAAAGCCACTTCTCGAGAAAAAAATCTCCCCTCCCTAACATTAGGGAGGGGCCGGGGGTGGGTTGACTAGTACACCGGGGGTGGGTAAACTACTGCGGCCACAACAACTACG
>JAYEFL010000061.1:0-4840 GCA_034658635.1 Bacteroidota bacterium
GGTAAGACTTTGGCTCAGGCTTCCATTTCCGGCTATCTTAAATACGGTTTTATTTCCATTGAGCTTCTTCAGCCAGGAAGCTTTTGCATTTGCGCTTATCCGGTCAGATCCCTGATTGGAGTTATTATCCAGCCAATTGACCATTTGATTATCTCTGTAGCTGGAGGTATAGTTCTGGCTCCATGCATTGGAGAAATTAAAGGAGGCACCCCCATCCAGATAAATGTTTTGTGTGGAATCAATTCTGTAACTGATTCCAAAATTCAAGCTGTGTGCCGTATCCCGTTGTGTTTGATCCATATCCTGCTCCTGCAAATAGGAACCATCAGAAATAAAGTTCTGTGTATTAGTATTTTGGATAAGATTTTTCTTTGTTCCATTGACCAGGTAAGAGATAAAAAACCGCCTGTCTTTAGCAGGTGAATAAGAAAAATTGAGTCCGCCTGCTCCCGATGTTGTCAGGCCGTTAACCGGCTCACCAAAGTTAATGGGCAAACCTCCGCTTCCACCCATTACTATTTTTGAAGATCCTCCACTCATCATTGACATCATGCCCCCGTTAAAATCCATATAATCCTGGAACGAGAAGCCAAACTGGTTGATGTTATTCTGCATGGCCAGGGCAGCCATTTGTGTTTTATCTGTAAACCTATACAGTTTACCACTACCCTTATAGTGATTGTCTGTACCGTAACCAGCCAGTACATGGCCAAAAACACCATTTTTATGATCTTCTTTGAGAACCAGGTTAAGGGCCTTGTCGCGGGTTCCATCGTCAATCCCGGTAAATTCTGATTCATCAGATTTTTTGTCAAAAACCTGAACCTTTTCAATGGCTTCAGCCGGCAGATTTTTAGTAGCTACTTTTGGATCATTTCCAAAAAACTCCTTTCCGTCAACCAGCACTTTTCTCACATCTTCGCCCATGGCTTTAATATTTCCAGCACGGTCAACCTGGATACCGGGAAGCTTTTTCAAAAGGTCTTCAACAACGGCATCGGGCTTGGTTTTGAAGGCTCTCGCATTGAACTCGATAGTATCTTTTTTGAGTTGCATAGGAACATATTCCCCAATTACCTGAACGCCATCCATACTTACAGGTTTGGGCCTTAATGCCATAACACCCCATTCTTCACCATTGGGATTAGGGATTACCACATTGCGATATTCTGTTTCAAATCCCAGGAATGCAAATTGCATCAAATAGGATTTGGCCTTGATGTTTTTTATTTCCCAGTCACCTGTAACAGTAGTGATACCAAAATATAAGAGGGTAGAGTCAGCCGGGTCAAGCAACACAACAGTGGCTGATGGCATCGGTTTTCCAAGGTCATCAAGTACCTTACCTCTGAGTTTGTCACTCTGACCAAAGGAGGTAAGAACAAACAACGATAAGAAAATAGATAGCAATAGTCTCATAACTTAATATTCTACTTGTGAATATGAATCATAAAAGTGGCACCACCTTCTCCTTGTTCGGCACCCATTTCTTTCATTTTGTCCTCTACAATCTGATCAAATTCTTCTTGATTGACTTTCTTTCCCTTTTTTGGTTTCACCATAAGCTTTTTATCAACCTTCATAAAATCAACAGATATGGCTGTAATCGTATGATCCCCATCCATCTGCTCCACTTGAAGAACTAATCCCGGCAGACCTAAAAATTTTAAAGGACCAGAAGAAACAGGGATAGCAGGACAAAACCAGGCAACAGTTTTTTCACCTTCTTCATTTTCTCTAACAGTCTGAAAACATTGATAATCCAAAATGACTTTTTGTTCTCCAGTCATCTTCCATCCCCCTTGCTCTATTTCACTTTGGATAAGAAACATACGAGTCATGAATTCGCGTTGTTCAATGGTTTTTGATTTTTCAATATCAAAAAACAGTTTATTGTCAGGCTCCATCATTGACATCTTAAACACCATTCCCTCCTGTTCCATGGCTACATCCTCAGCGCTTTCATCTTCTTTTCCATTTTGATACAAAGAAAATTTCTCATTAAACAACAACTCTTTTTTACTTCTTCTTTCCTTAGGAAGTTGATCGGCAAATTGAGCAGCAGCTCCCTCCAGTTTAATATCGAGTTTCATAACATCTTCATAAACCACTTTTCCTTCTTTTGAGGAATTCTCACTGCTCTGAGCAAATAGTCCTAAACTCAAAGTGAATACGATTAATGATAATACTGTTCTCTTCATCTTGTTAATGTTTAATTTATCTCAACAATTTTGTTTCAAAAGTAAGCCTGACATGCCAAACAGAAGGTTAATAAGCCGAAAAATAAGGTTAATTAAGGTTAATGAAGTCTGTTTTTCATGATTCTCACTGTTATATTTGTCTGAGAATTAAGATGAAGAAGGCGAAAAGAAATAATTGGATACCTTTTCTTATGGTGCTGAGCCAGATTTTACTGACCGGCTTTGTTGTGTATTGGTTGGTAGGGCAGTATAAAAGTGAAAGAGTAGATTTGCAAAAACAGGTGTATTATGAATTCATGGAGGCCCAAAATCAGGCCATGGATTCAACGCTTTACGGTTATTTGCATCCCTTAATAATGGACAGTCTTTATCCTGAAGACAGTTTTCCAATCCGGGAACATATTCAAGTTTCATTTGAAAGTTTAGACACGGTTCATCGAAGTGCCAGATTCACCACCAAAGGCCTTACCGGTGAGTCAACCTTCAAAATTACAACAATGCCGAACCAGGACTTATTGTTAAAAGGAGTAAAAATGATCATTCAGATGTCAACAGACTCTTTGGATTATGAGGGTATTGGAAGTCATTCTCCTTTCCCGGAAGTTGACTCCGCTTTGTTTCTAAGTTTTGTTTCAGACCGCCTAACTGATTCTGATCATCCTGATTTTGAAATCCTTTGGTATCAGGACAGTCTTTATAATTCGCATCTTAAACCCCAGAAAAGGATCAGGTTTCAATCTACTTTATCAAGCCCGGCAATGGTTTATGAAGTTGCCAATTATGAGCCTTACTTATTACGAGAGATCATTCCACAGATCTTATTTGCATTATTTTTACTTCTTCTGACTGCCTCCGCCTTTATCCTGACATATAGAAGTTTAAGAAGACAGGTTTTATTGAATACACTCAGAAATGAGTTTGTCAGTAATGTTTCTCATGAATTGAAAACTCCGGTGTCTACGGTGAAGGTAGCCCTGGAGTCACTTATGAATTATGACCTGAAAAAGGATGCAGCTGTCTCTGATGAATATCTGAAAATGGCCTCTTTGGAAATGGACAGGTTAGATTTATTGATCCAAAAAATCTTGGATCAGTCTTTATTGGAGAGTCAGAAGGTCGTAGTCAATAAGCAAGAAAGTGATCTGGTGAAATTGACTCAAGATGTGATCAGGTCTTTGATGCCTCGTGTACTGGAAATGAATGGAAGCATACAGCTGAATACAGAAATTGAGGATGCCCCTGTGTTAATGGACGATATATATATACAGGGAGTATTGATGAACTTGCTTGATAATGGACTGAAGTACGGAGGAAATCCTCCAATTTTAGATCTTAATATCCGGATGAAGAATGGGATTGTTACTTTATCGGTGACAGACAATGGTCAGGGTATAAATAAAGAGTATCATAAAAAAGTATTTGAACGTTTCTTCAGAGTTCCTTCTGGCAATAAGCATAATGTTAAGGGTTACGGATTGGGACTGAGTTTTGCTTTTCAGGTTATGGAGCAACATGGGGGAGCTATTGAAGTCAGTGATAGCTCATCAGGAGGATGTGTTTTCACCATTACTTTCCCAGGATGAAACGAAAGATATACTATATTGAAGATGAGCAATTTTTGGGAAAAATTGTAAATGAGACTTTGGAAAAACAAGGCTTTGAGGTTTGCTGGGAATTGGATGGAGCCAAAGTGTTGGGTGGCTTCAGGTATTTTTCTCCTGATATAGTTGTTCTGGATATTATGCTTCCGAATGTGGATGGGTATACCTTATGTCAGCAAATCAGGGCCAGATATCCCAGGATACCGATCATATTTTTAACTGCGAAAGTAGAAACTGCCGATTTAGTTAAAGGATTTGAGGCAGGAGGAACAGATTACATTCGTAAACCATTTAGCATTGAGGAACTGATTGTGCGTATCAATAATCAATTGCTGTTGTTGGCGGGGGCGCAGATGCAACACAAAACACAAGCAAAAGAAATTAGTCTTGGAGATTATCTGTTCAAGCCCGATATGTATGAGTTGCATGCTCCCTCGCGTATGATTAAACTGTCACAACGAGAATTGGAAATTCTTCAGATACTTGTGGCAAACCGAAATCAGGTTAGCAATCGAAAAGATATTCTTATGGCTGTTTGGGGTGATGATTCTTTTTTTAATTCGCGGAATCTGGATGTTTACATTCGCAAGTTGAGAGGATATTTTGAAGAGGATCCTAACATCACAATTCAAACATTGAAGGCCAAGGGGTACTTATTCCTTGTTCCTTCCTAAACCTGTCAGGTCTTCAAGTCCTGAGGTTTAAGGGGATGCTAATCCCGTGCTTTCACAGTAGTTTTTTCGTTTAACCAGCTTTTTACGAG
The DNA here is from genome assembly GCA_034658635.1 of Bacteroidota bacterium. GTDB lineage: Bacteria > Bacteroidota > Bacteroidia > Bacteroidales > UBA12481 > JABHCC01. Next base: position 4,566 of record JAYEFL010000061.1, read on the forward strand.
GTAGTCATCTCCCTTTTTCAATGCATAATAAAACAAGGTTTCTGCTGGAGGAAGAAGAACAGAATAGCTCTTTATTAGTCCTTCTGTTTTATCCCTCACCTTGGGATCTACTGCCTTTGCCTTTGTAAATTGGTCAATGGCTGCCCATATAACTGTTGTTTGATCAAACTTATCTGGAAATGCAGAAGACCTGGCATCAATATATATTCGCCCGATAAGCAGATATGGTTCACCCCAATCAGGTCTTATTTCAATGGCTTTGCGTGCATAATTAC
>JAYEFL010000062.1:0-4835 GCA_034658635.1 Bacteroidota bacterium
TAAGACAAAAAAACCGTGCCAGGAAAATACAACCTGTAACGGTTTTTGCACGCTCTTACATAACATAGCGTGATTATCAGACAGCCATAAACCCAATAACCCCCCGACCACCCACCCCTTAAAAAGGAAAGGCGATTAAAGAAAAAAACCTTCAACAGCCTTATATTCTTTAGATTTGAGCAAATCTTAGAAACTTAACCCCGTCCCGCTTTACAAAGGCACGATACTATTTTGATTATGTTCACCATTTCATGCAATCTCCTTCTACGGACCGGGAGGCATCTTTCCTGCGATAGTCTCACCTGTCCATGGATTTATGGCATACCAACGATCTCCACCTCCTGGATCATATCCATCAGAGAATCTAATTGCGGGTCCATCCGCCGTCGCAATAACTTCAATTCGGGGACGAGTTTTTGTCCGTGGAGGCGAGCTATCGATCCACAAATTACATCCACAGTCGTTACATTCAAAACATAACTTTCTTTTGGTAATGCTACGTTGCTCATATAATTTTCTAACTTTCTTCCAATGAGCGCAAACCAAGCAGTTCGCAAAGACCTGTTGCATTTTCTTGATATAGTCAAAAAGGCAGCTTAACACAAGGCAAGTAATCCAGCCAACATTTTATGCAATGTTAGGGTAATCTTAGTCGGACTGTTCCACTGGTACGTATTATAGGTAATCTGTCCCTGACCGGGGATAACTGCCTCCGGTGACCCGGTGGTGCTGGGCGACCGGTATTCCTACCGCGACCTCTTTTTCAATTGCACTTTGAATTAAAATTTGCCAAAATATAAAATTAGACAACAAATAACCGCAATAGAGAGCAATGTGAGTGCAACCCAATTAACACTTTTACTAAGATCTTTTCTTCCTTGCTCTTCATTTTTTTTAATCGTCCCTTGGAATAATGAACTTATGTTCCAATAGATTTTATAAATTGAATACACCACAAAACATAATATCCCTAAATAAAGTATTAATCTATTCATAGTTACCTGTTATTTAATAATATTAAATAAGCTATACTTACTGGCATTCTTCGCATTTTGAGGCACAAGACGTAAACTTTACTAATGATATTGTTGTACTTACTGCACTGAGGCCAGGAACTGCTTTTGATCCAATTTTCACTACAACAGTTTTAAGTCCTTTTTTTGCAGCCCTTTCAATTGCCTTTTGTCCAGATTTTGTTATGGCATATGTTTTTAATTCCCCTTCAACGGGGCTTATAGGATTATAACCTAAAATTGCTTTCATTAAGCAATCATTTAGACATTTATCATAGGCTGTTAGTTCACCACTCATCATACTCTCACTCATTATCCGCCCTAATTCAGAATACCCGCGATTATTCCATCCAAAAGGGAATCGTTTCTTAAATTGATCCACTTGATATTTCTGAGCTTCATTTGGTGCTTGATAATATTCAGAAGGTAAAAATCTATTCTTATTATATTCCCAAAAGCCCTCTGGAATATCAAGTAAACCTAGTGGATCAATAGCATTAATTGGATTATTGGTAGTATATGTAAATAAATTAATACCACCTTCAAGTCCAATTGGATCTAGCCTTAGATATCTCCCTGTGTTTGGATCATAGTAACGGTGCCCATTATAATGCAGTGCAGTCTCTTGATCTTCGTATTGTCCTGGGAATCTCAGGTTGTTTGTAATTGTCGAAGAAGGATCGACTTCCGCATTACCGAAAGAAGTGTATGTGGCAGACCACACCACCGCACCATTCACCGCCGTCATCTTCTGCGGAGTCCCGAGGTGGTCATTGTGGTAAAAGTAATATTCAGTGCCAATCTTCATAAACAGAGGATCAGTCGTCCAGGTGGAGTTAGGTTTATATCCGTATGCCTTGATTTCATTTCCTGTTGAGTCGTATTCACCTATCAGACCTTCATCCGAGTACATAAAGTATGTCCTGAATCCTGACACTTCTTTCCAGAGCCTCCGTCCAAAGGGATCATAATAATACGAGGCAATCAAGGCATCGCTTCCGTCTCTGACTTCGCTTAGCCTGTCTTCTGTATTGTAAAAGAACTTTGTAACAACACCGGCAACAGTTTTTTGCGTCATATTACCGTTGTCATCGTAGACATAAGAGGCATTATCATAACCTGTTAGCTCGTTGTTCTGATTGTACGTCCACTCACCAGTAACACCAGAATCAGTTAGCCTGTTTCCCTCCGGATCATATGTAAAATCCTCATTCCCGCCTATATTTGTGTCATATGACATGTTGTGTTAAAAGTTTTATGGGCTTCATTCCCATAAGAGCAAATAACATCAGGAGGCCATATGATAAACAACAGTTCTACAGATAGGTGGATACGGCTCGAATCCAAAAGCCTGGACCAACAGTTTTTAAATGAGATTGTCCATGGCTTAAATTGTTCACCCTTTGAGGCATCAGCTGTCCTTGATACCGTTTACAATGTTTTCGGAAGTTTTTTCGACTCAGGCGCATCTTTAAAGCCTGGTCAAATCAGATTTCAAATACTCTCTATTGACGCTAAAGTAAGCCAGTCAATATCTGAGTCAAAACAAATATCAGTTGTCCTAACATTATATGACGATAAAGAGGACCTCAGAATTCGCAAACAAGACGGTGTCATTGGCCTTAGAAGACACAAGATTCTCAGAGTTTGCCAGGAAGCCTTTGACCAAGGTGGCCTGCTGACTGTAGAGGATCTGGCTTACCGTCTCTTTAATTGCGGAGCAAAAACCATCTGTCGAGATCTGGCTTATTTTCGAAAAAATGATATCTTTGTTCCGCTTCGCTCTACGGTAAAAGATGTCGGCCGGACCCTGTCGCATCGGCTATTAATTATAAAACTCTGGGCACAAGGAAAAGAGTATTCTGAAATTTCACTTAATGCCTGTCACAGCCTCAGCGCTGTCCAAAACTATGTTGATAAATTTAAAAGAACAATAGCTCTTTCCAAAGAAGGCTATGATATCAACAGGATATCTTTCCTGTTGAGAATTTCAACCTCGTTGGTTGAGCAATATGCAAATCTTTATAATAAACTCGATTTTGCCGCTCATCGAGAAAAAGAGCTGCGTAGTTTCTTAAAAAAAAGTCTCATCTCAAACAATCAGGAGGCCAACTCATGATAAAGTCTCCTGATTATGTAAAACGGTTTAATTCAGCCAAGGTGCGTTTTTTAAAAGGAACGCTAAACAGCTTCTTTAAACAGGAATTTCCCAAGCTGATTGGCCCGATTTTAAGAAATAAACTCATCGATGAGCTGATAAAATTAATTGAAAAGATACTGCCTTTAAAAGATCATTTAAAGCCTGGCCAAATACTTTGGAACGTTGTCTCTATTTCAACAAGGGCCGATTCTCCGAATCGGAGATTTGTCCCTGTAGTACTAACGATTATCAATGAAGAAGATATTGAAAAATTAGCCAGAGGAGCTCCCATGTCGCAAATCATGGAACAGGCAATCGTTCGCATCATTCAGGAAGCTTACGCCCAGGGTGGCCTGCTTTCTATGCGCGATATAGGCCTGCTCACCTGGCGCTCCGGTAGCGCTATTTCTCAATATCGGAAAAAATATGAAAAAGAACATGATGTTACATTACCCCATACAGGTTCCTTGCAAGATATGGGAAGTTGTATTTCTCATAAGTCAATAATTATAAGAAAAATTGAAGTAGATAAAAAAGATCCCTATACCGTTGCCAAAGAAACCAATCACTCTATGTTGGCGGTAGATCGATATATTAAAGATTTTAACCGGGTACGTATATGCCACCAGGATGGCAAGGGTGTTAGCTTTATCTCACTTGCAACCGGACTTAATAAATATGTTGTCGATGAATACATAAAAATTCTTAACCTTTGTCAAAATAATGGTTGACATGTCAAATGACATTATCTGTGGCGGGATCTGCCGACATTAGCCTGATAAGTCATCGTATCCGTAGGTGTAACTGCCGTGCTCAGTGTTTTTTAATGTGATGTTATCCGCCTTATCATATGTGTATTGATAACTCAACAAGGTGTTTTGCCCCGGATCTTTTGAGGTAATGTTTTGAATCCTCATGAGAGGATCATAAGCGTAATCCTTCTTGGACCCACCGGGTAGTGTAATCATTGATGGTCTCGTCCAGTTGTAGGATGCATGGGTAATGGAGCCCACACTTGGTATCTGGACACCACTGAGTTGGTTGTTGCTATTATAGGTATAAGTATAGGTGATGCCGTCTGGTCCTGTAAAGGTCTTCTTCAGGCCGTTATTATAATAGGTATAAGAGTAAGACTTCTGAAAGGCACCATAATTGACGACATCGGAGACCTTCCTGTATGTATCATCATAGTTATAACTGGCAGAAGTGGTGCCATCATCATAGGTCTTGAGATTGCCTACTCTGTCGTAAGTGAAAGCTACTGTTTTGACAGGATTTACAAGATCATCAGGATTAAAGTACCTGATTTCTGTCAATTTACCTGCGTCACCATAGGTATAGGCCACCTTCTGGTTCTTTGCATCGATTTTCTGGATGAGATTACCTGCCCCGTCATACTGATACGTGGTTTCTTCACCCATGGGCCGGGTCTCTTTTGTCAGCCTGTTATTTGTGTCATACTCAAATAAGGTTGACTGTCCTTTGGCATCCGTTAGGGAAATAAGATTGTCCCTGTCATCATACGTGTACTCTGTTTCATTACTTGAAGGATCAATGACCTTCTTCAACCGGTTCAATTCATCATATTCATACCCGGTGGTTTTGTCTTCTTTGTCGGTCTTTGATGACAGATTCCCGGATAGACTATATTCAAAGAAGGTTTCATATTCCTCAGTTTCACT
>JAYEFL010000063.1:0-17789 GCA_034658635.1 Bacteroidota bacterium
TTATGCGGCTTGAGTGTTACAAACTTATCAAGGAATTGTTAGATATCGAACCTTATAAACCTTTTAAAATGTATTGGTAATGTATGTAATAGCCATGTATGATGTTGGAGAAAAGCGGGTTGGCAATATGTTAAAACATACCTTCAATCGTACCATTGTGGAATTGAAACTGAGTTTGGAGGGGTCTGATCATTCCTTTATTGACTGAAACATCAGGATTATAGCCAGTAAGAATTATGGGATCTCCGTTTTTATCAATAGAATCCTGGTAGTAAAATGGTGGGGTGGGGATCAAGTACTTTTCAGCCTCATAAGCAATAATTACTTTTTGGTTTGTAGCTAACTAATTTAATCCGCATGTCTTTTGAACATTAGTCCGGACTTCCTGATTATAATTTAATCAAAAAAATGCTTAAATTGTAGCCAAAACAAACAGCTATGTATTTAAGATCAAACATTAAGCTTCTTAGAAAGCGCCGGGGTCGTACCCAGGAGGAGGTTTCCAATTTTCTTAAGATGAAAAGATCCACCTATTCTGGTTACGAGAATGGTGTTGCGGAGCCCGGATTTGAGGTGACTATTCAGCTATCTGATTATTTTGGAGTGGCTATAGACACTCTGGTCAGAGTGGACTTGTCAGTATTGCCTGATAGTCAGCTTCGTCAGCTTGAAGATGGATTTGATGTGTATCTTAAAGGAACTCACCTGCGCGTTCTGGCTACCACAGTTGATGCACAGAATCGTGAAAATATTGAGCTGGTGAGTGAAAGGGCTAAAGCAGGCTATAAACGGGGCTATGCCGATCCGGAATACATTCGTGAATTACCAGTGTTTCAATTGCCATTTCTGTCGCCGGAAAGAAAATATCGTACTTTTCAGATTAAAGGAGATTCAATGCTGCCTATTCCTGATGCCAGCTATGTGACAGGTGAGTTTGTTGAGAATTGGGAGTATCTGAATAAGGGTGATGCCTGTATTGTGCTTACTAAAGAAGATGGTTTACTATTTAAAATACTTCAGAAAGATTTCAGGAATAAGCGATTTGTTCTGCATTCTTTAAATAAGCAGTATGAACCGATTCCAATAATGGTTGAGGATATCACCGAGATATGGAAATTTATCCATTACATCAGTGGTGAAATACCAGATCCAATGAATCCGGATCAGGAAATATATCAGGTTGTAGCAAATATTCAGGAAGATGTTCGCGAAATCAAAAAAAATATTGGATCAGCACTGTAGAGGCACACGGCTGTGTGCCTCATTGTAATCAATAAAATGTTTGCAGTTGTCGACATAGAAACCACAGGTGGTAGTCCCAGAAATGAAAAAATCACGGAAATAGCTGTCTATATCCATGATGGCCTAAAGATCGTGGATGAGTTTTGCTCTCTTGTTAACCCTGAGTGTAATATTCCATATTTTATTACCGGATTAACAGGAATTACTAACGAAATGGTAGCTGATGCTCCGAAATTTTACGAGATTGCCCGGGATATTGTTCAGATAACTGAGGGACACATCTTTGTGGGGCATAATGTGAACTTTGATTACAGCTTTGTAAGACAGGAATTTAAAAATCTCGGGTTCGACTTTAATCGAAAAACTTTGGATACGGTTAAATTTGCAAGGCAGGTAATTCCTGGTTTGCGTTCTTATAGTTTGGGACGCTTATGTAAGCAGCTGAATATCTCTCTGACTAACAGGCACAGAGCTGCTGGAGATGCCTTGGCAACAGTCAGACTTCTTGAAGAACTATTAGCCCGCGACAAGAAGAAGATTGCTGCAAAGATTCTAAAACCGGGGCATCCACAAGGTATAAACCCCAATATAACTAAGAAGCTTCTCAATAAGTTGCCTGAGGAGCCAGGAGTTTATTATCTATGGGATGAGCAGGGTGAGCTTATTTACATAGGGAAAAGCATAAATATTCGTTCAAGGATACTACAACATCTGTACAATAATTCAACACACCGTGCCATGGAAATGCGCGATAAAGTTGCAGATATTACATGGGAATTGACGGGTAATGAGTTGATTGCATTGTTATTGGAGTCAGATGAGATTAAGAATCATAAGCCAATTTATAACCGAAAACTTCGCAGAAGTGTTTTTGTTCTGGGGCTTTTTGCTAAAACAGATAATGATGGATATATCAGGTTATCGTTAGAATCAACCGCTAATGGAAATCAGGCGATTACTACATTTACCTCGAAAAGAGAAGGAAAGGAAGTACTGCATAAATGGGTAGATGAATATAAATTATGCCAAAAATTTACAGGCTTATATGATCATGCAGGAGCTTGCTTTTATCACGGAATAGGGGAGTGTAATGGTGCCTGCTGTGGCGCAGAGGCTCCGGAAGTGTATAATTCCAGAGTTCAGCAACTTCTTGATAAGTTCGAATATGCTCATCATAACTTTTTTATTATCCTTCAGGGTAGGATAAAAGATGAAGTGTCTATTGTCTGGATCGAGAATGGACAATTTCAGGGAATGGGGTATGCGCCAGCAGAGCATCAACAGAATACAGACTTGCTCAAGGATGCCATAAAATCATACCCTGATAATCGGGATGTACATGCACTTATAAAAATGTATCTTCGTAAAAATGAGGTATTAATTCTTGAAATTTAAAACAAATAATAATCCCCCTCAGTGACGATCGTCACTGAGGGGGATTATCCTTCTTCCTTCTTCCTTCTTCCTTTTTCTTATTTTCTATTTCCTATTTCCTATTTTTCTATTTCCTCTCTTCCTCCCAACTTCTGTTGGCTAGTTCATAAATATTCAGGTACCCAAGCTTGATAATTTTTAGCATTTTGTCCCATTTAACCAGTTCTATGTGGTCCCCTGGCTTATGGTATTCTGGAGGAAACCCTGCCATGAAATAGAATATGGGTATTCCGGCTCTGGCAAAAGGAGCATGATCACTTCCACCGCGAGGTTGTTCACTTCCTCTGAAACTGATATCCAGATCCAGTCCATAATCATCATTATGCTTTTCTGCTAAATCCTTAAAAAGAGGAAATGTACTGGTGAAAGTCATACTGATCTTCTTATCCTGGTCTTCTCCCGGACTATTTCTTGAGATCATATCATAATTCAGGTTGCAAAGCAGATTGTAATCATAGTGGTTATCAACAAAATATCCTGACCCGATCAATCCTTTTTCCTCACCTGTCCATGCACAGAAAATGATTGTTTTTTCTGGCTTTTCACCTGTAGCGATCATGGCCTTGGCAATGGTCATTACTCCAACTGTACCTGAGGCATTGTCATCAGCTCCGTTGTAAACCCATCCATCTCTAACTCCGAGGTGATCATAATGGCCACCTATAACAATGGCATTTGTGGTGTCTTTCCCTTCCAGAACTCCTATCACATTTCTAACCCTTACCATGCGTGAATTTATGGTAGTCTTAAACTTGATGAACTTGCCATCGAGAACTCGGGAAGCAGGCTTGCCGGTCTCAGCTATTTTCTCCTCCAGATCATCAAAGCTTGTATCCAGGCCACTTACCAGCTCATTTATCACACGCTGAGTAACGTCGAAATTAACTGAAGCTTGTTCCAGACTACTTTCCATTCTCCGTAATCTCTTTCTTATGCTTCTTGCTGGTCCATTGACTTCAGTATTTACTGGCAGATTGGTTAACCATTGGCTTGTCGGATCTGTGTTTGGGTTTAAAGTAATTACAGCGAGAACACCTCTTTCTCTTGCCCATGAAGGTCCACCTCTCCTGCCAAACATCCTCATATATCTGGCTCTTTGACTGTTATCTTCTCGAGCGACTTCGGGTTTAAACTTTGCATATGTTTTTGAATCAGGGTCATTGTGTCCCGGAAATCCTGAAAGTTTCACAACAATCTTTCCTTCAAGGTCAAGTCCTTTGAAATCATCATAACCTTTATCGTCGTCTTTCAGTCCATATCCCACAAAAACAACAGGTACTTCACCGGTCATTCCGGTTGATCCTCCTGTAATTGTAAAATCTGTTTTGTAGCCAAAATCGATGGATTGAAAGCCATCCTTGTTTTTTGTTACTACACTTAACTCCTGAGTTTCGCCAGGATATGTTTCAACCAGATTAAAGTATTGGAAGTAGGTTCTTATTGGTGGTACAGGTGGAGGACCACTTCTCATAAAACTACGGGCCACTTTTTTTTGTTCCATATCGCCACCTGGTTCTAAACCCCAGACTTTAAACATACTTGCAATGTAATCAGCAGCCATGTATGCGCCATCAGTTCCTGTTTCCCGTCCCTGAGTCCAGTCTGATGCAAGGAATTCAAGTTGTCCTTGAATAACAGCAGTATTTATTGCTTTCAGGCCAGTGTCTTTTGCAGATTGCTGTGCCTGGCTTGAAGATAGTGCCAGGAATAAAACTGCGGAGATAATAATTAATCGATTAAGTTTCATAGTATTAAGAATTTATATTTTACCAGATTTGTGTTGATAGCTCAAAAATATTCAGGAATCCAAGTCGGATGATATCTCTCATATATGTAAGATTGGCTTTTTCAAAGTGATCTGTGTGCTGATGGTAGTCAGGGGTGAATTTTCCATGCAATAGAAAAATTGGATACCCCTTTCTTGAAAAAGAGCTGAAATCACTGCCACCTGTTGGTCTTTCTGATCCCTTATATTTTATATCAAGGTTGATATTGAACTCTTTGATATGGTCCTCTGTAAGCTCTCGTAACAAGGGAACTGTTGATGTATATTGAAAATCGCACTTGTTCTTGTCGGGATCATCAAGAGCTACTCTGGAAATCATATCGTAATTCATGTAGCACTTTATGTCTTTTATTAATGTGTTTTCTGCATAATATGCTGAACCTAGCAAGCCTTTCTCTTCTCCTGTCCATGCGCAAAATACTATTGTGTACTCGGGTTTAATTCCGGTTTCGATGATTGATTTTGCAATAGTCATAATACCTACTGTTCCTGAAGCATTATCATCAGCTCCATTGTAAGTTAGATTTCTTACTTGCCCTAGATGGTCATAGTGAGCACCAACTACTACGCAAGCATCCTGGTTTTTTCCTTCTATTATGCCAACAACATTCCGGGCCCTGACTATTCTGGATACTACGTCTGTCTCAATTTTAATCATTTTGTTGCTATTTAGACTTCTTGAGTGTGGTTTTCCTCTTTTTTCAATTTGATCTTCGAACTCTTTGAAACTCAGGTCAGGATCAATAAGTAACATGTTCAGGGCATCCTCCGATAGTCTTAGTTTTGTTAAACTCGAATTGCTTTTTGGTAAAGTCAGACGTACACGTGGAGAAGTTCGGAAGGGTTCATCACCTTCATAGTTCTTTTCGTTATATCTGAAAGGAACATTATCAGGAATTACTCTGAAGCTGCTACGGTTGGTTTGAATTTCAATTACTGCTGCTACGCCAGCTTTTATGGCTTCAATGTCTTTGCCTCTTTCAATGAAATATGCAGCATAGGCGGAAGGGAGACTACCGGCATATTTTTCATACTGTTTGGATTCTGGATTTCTATGACCCGGGAAGCCTCCAAGACGAATAATTACTTTGTTTTTCACATCAAGTCCGTCATAATCGTCATAACCATCACCAACGAATCCATAGCCAACAAAAACTACTTCACTTTGGATATTCACTGCCCGGATTCCTGCTGTTACTGAAAAGTCAAGATTTTGAATAAGTTTTGTTTCATTAATGCTATTATTCTCAGTTGAAACGATTGAACAAGACTGTTTGTCGCCAGATCGGTATTCTAAAAGGTTGAAATTCTGGAAATAACTCATTTGAGGTTTTGGGGCAGGTTGGGAGTTTCTTGACGAACGTCTTCTGGATGCCCGGATAAGATCACCGCCCGGTTTAAGTCCGAAAGCTTTAAACATACTTGCAACATAATCTGAAGCCATGTATGCTCCCTCAGTCCCGGTTTCTCTGCCCATTGTCCAATCAGAGGATAGGAATTCTAGTTGGCCTGCGATCAATTCTTCAGTTATATTTTCAAAAGCCAGCTCTTTTTTTGATTCCTGAGAGATTCCAAATTGCACAAATACTGTCAATACAAGTAAAGAAACAAGAGTGTTCTTCATAAGTCAAATGTTTTCAATTCAAACAAAATTAATTCTTGCCGAACAGAATCAACAGATGATTACGTTAAATTAAGTTAAATGGAAAAGAAACTGAAATGGACCTTACCGTACTTCCTGGTTTCTTGCCAGGATGAATTTTCCTTGAAGTTGTTTGAAGGGCCGTGTTCAAGAATAAACAGGCTGTTTTGCACCATACTGCCAGAGTTTAAGACCAGGGTTGGGATATCAGCCAGTATTGGTAAATCGTAAGGTGGATCTGCAAAAATTATATCGAATTGACGGTTTGGCTTAGATAAAAATCTAAATACATCTGTTCTGATAACATTTATCGCATTGAGGCCAATAGTCTCACAGTTTTTTTGAATACCCGCAACATGAAAACGATCATTTTCAATGCAAATAACTTCAGGGCAGCCAAGAGAGGCAAATTCATAACTTATACTGCCAGTCCCGGCAAAAAGATCGAGCACCCGGATATTGGTCATATCGTATCTGTTCATCAAAATATTGAACAAATTTTCTCTGGCCTGGTCTGTTGTTGGTCTGGCTCTAAGTTGTTTTGGAATGGTAATTCGTCTTCCACTATGCTCCCCATGAATTATTCGCATCTGAATAAGTTTATCAGGTTTGAGAAATGATGCTGAGTTAGCTCATTGAATTTGTAACTATAGCTGAAACTTCTGTTGAACTCCTGAAATGTAATATCCCGAATGTAGGTTTTTAGCAATAGATAGAATTCTGCACTCTCATCAATGAACCCAGACAGTTCAAGGGTGGTATGTTGTGTAGGAAGCTGAAATTGATCAAATAAATACAATATGTAGAATGCCAGGTCTTGATCTGTTTTGTAAAGAAAGGAATTGTACAATAAAAGTTTTCCATCCTGAATGACAATAATGTCAATAAAATCAGAGTGAACCTGTGCGAAAACCCTATTATTACCAGATTTGCCTTTGGCAGCAACCATAGCATTCTCAATCATTGGAATTGCCTGATGGAAGAAGACCGGGGAATCCAATTGATTCAAAGCAAGATTATAAATCGCCTCAGGAATGGTGAAGATAAGATAGGCATCAATTTTCTGAATATAATTCTCAAGATGAATCTGTCCATTTACGCTTTGACCTAAAAACTCATCATAAAGAGCTGTTTCAGTTTTATCATATATTGGAGCCGGAATAATAGATGCATTCGGACATATATAGTACAGACTAAAGTATTTGTAATTGCGTTTCAGGTAGCCTTCTGTACCGAATAGCATATTAAGCTTTTGAAATAGCTCATCTCCTTTCAGGGAATTGTCAAATACTATATTCTTAAAAGCAAGAAACTTCATACGAACAGTATCCATAAGGGCAAATGATAGCCCGTTTGAATTTATTTGCAGAGATATGTGGTATGAGGACGTGATGTTTATGTCTAATGAATCATCAAGAATAGATATGTTCCTCATGTTTTGATAGTATAGATTTCCAGAAGTGCTAAATTCACAAAAAAAAATAGCTTTGCCAAAGTTGACAAAGCTATTTTATTGCAAATAAATATTTTCTATTCCCAGTTTCCTGCGTTATTGTTAGCTTCATTGATATCGCCAACTTTCAATCCAGGAAATTCTTTGTAGTCATTTAAGTTGACAATCAGCTGTCTGTTCATTCCATTCAGAATATCGAAGTTTAGTGCAGATGCTTCAAAAACCTGAACTTCAACTTTAGATGCTGTCATAATTGTACCTGATTCCATGTCAAATTTGATTCCTGAGGTAAACGGCACATATTGCAATGAATCTACGGAGTATTTGCCGTGGAAGATAGAATCAATTACCCGAACGTAGAAGGTATCTCTGACAATGAGTCCCATCGCAACGGCCAGGGAATCGTCAAGACTTCCTTCTGCATATTCGACAGGAAAAGAATCTTCTTTTACAAAGTGAATAAGCGTATCCAAGCTACTTGTGTATCTGCCATAAACAGATTTGTATGAAACCTGAGCGGTTCGGATATCTTTAAGGCGCTGAACAACTTCCTCATAACGCGTAATTTTTTCTTTGTCAAAGTTGATCGGCTTCATTACGCCTGCATAAATAAAGTATGACAAGGCCACTATAGCGAAAAACAATAGGACTTGTACAATGATTTTAACTGCTTTCATCTGGTCTTATTTGTTTATTTTGTGCAAATTTATAAATGTTTTTCAAATAACTTACCCCTTAATAGGGTTTTTTGGTAAATGCGTAACTCTCGTTTTATATCTGATTTTGTTGCTGAGATAGCTTATAAGCCAACTGAAGGCCAATCTACTGCGATTATAGACATATCTGATTTTGTGTGGAATAAATTTCAGGATGAAATTTACATTCTTAAAGGTTATGCAGGAACTGGAAAAACAACCCTAATTGCTTCTTTGGTAAAAGTGCTTAAAAGGTATAATCGCAGGGCAGTATTACTTGCACCTACGGGACGTGCTGCCAAGGTGTTGGCAAATTATTCCGGACATTCGGCACTAACTATTCACAAAAAGATCTATCGTCAAAAAAAGATGGTGGATGGATTTGCTGAATTTGGTCTTGACCGAAACCTTCATAAGAATACCATATTTATTGTGGATGAGGCTTCTATGATTTCCAATCAATCAATGGAATTGTCAGTTTTTGGTAGTGGAAGATTGTTGGATGATTTGATTAGTTATGTATATTCCGGAATCGACTGTAAGATTGTTTTTTGTGGAGACACAGCCCAGCTTCCGCCTGTTGGTTTGGATATCAGTGAGGCTTTAAATCCATCATTGATTCAAACTTATGGTTTTGAAGTTAAACACACAGTGTTGACAGATGTGGTCAGACAGGATAAGAAATCGGGCATTCTGTACAATGCAACATCTCTTCGCACACAATTATCCGGGGAAGTAAAAGGAGTGTTTCCCAATCTTAATAGTGAGGGATTTACTGATTTTACCAGGTTGTCAGGAACTGATCTGATAGATCAGATTCAAAGCTCCTATGATAATCCTGGAATGGATGAGACCATAATTGTGTGTCGTTCAAATAAGCAGGCCAATCGCTATAATCAGGGAATAAGAAATCGCGTGCTTTGGAGAGAAGAGGAAATTTCACCAGGAGACCAGCTTATGGTGGTGAAAAATAATTACTATTGGTTAAAGGATGAAGATGAGATAGATTTTATTGCCAATGGTGATATTATGGAACTTATCAGAGTGTTAGAGTATAAGGAATTATATGACCTGAGGTTCGCAAGAGTGATGGTCAGGCTTAAAAATTATAGAGATTTGGAGTTTCCCTGTTGGATTTTATTGGATACCCTGACCGTTGAAACTCCTGCCATGCCCAGAAATGCAATGAAGGAATTCTTTTTTAAAGTAATGGACGATTATCAACATGTAAAAGGGAAAAAACTCCGAACGGATGCTGTTCGAGAGGATCATTTCTTTAATGCTCTTCAGGTGAAATACGCTTATGCTGTTACCTGTCACAAAGCACAAGGTGGCCAATGGGAGCATGTGTATGTGGATCAGGGATATATAACGGAAGAAAAGCTTGACAGAGATTATTTCAGATGGCTATATACTGCTGTAACAAGATCCTCTTCAAAGCTCTATCTCGTCAATTTCAAGGATGAATTCTTCAAAGACTGACTATTCTCCTATTATTTTCACCAAAACACGCTTTTTTCTTAAACCATCAAATTCACCATAAAAAATTTGTTCCCAGGGACCGAAGTCCATTCGCCCTGCAGTCACTGCTACAACTACTTCACGTCCCATAATACTCCTTTTTAAATGTGCATCTGCATTGTCTTCATATCCATTATGATGATACTGTGAGTGTGGCTTTTCAGGAGCCAGTCCTTCCAGCCATTTCTCAAAGTCGTGATGCAAGCCTGATTCATCATCATTTATGAATACTGATGCTGTGATGTGCATCGCATTTACAAGTAGTAATCCTTCCTGAATGCCACTTTCTCTGAGACAATCATCAACAACAGGAGTTATATTCTGATACCCTCTTCTGGCAGGGACTTTGAACCAAAGTTCTTTTCTGTATGACTTCATGATTACTGTGCTCCAATCTCGTTAACTAATTTGATAATTCTTTCATCAAGACTTCTGTGTGCAGCCTTTAAATCTTTAGCTGATTTTATTTTCTCACGTGTTGAAAAATAGAATTTAATTTTTGGCTCAGTACCTGACGGTCTTATAGATATAATTGAGCCATCCTGTGTTAAGAATTGTAAGACATTGGACTTGGGTAACTTGATATCATACCTTAGATCTGAAATCAAATCGACAGATTTTTGCTTGTCAAAGTCATGGATCATTACCACATCAGAGCCAGCAAGGGTAAGAGGGGGATTGCTCCTTAAATTATCCATGATTGCAGCAATTTCTTCTGATCCTGATTTTCCTTTTCGGACTACTGAGATCAGATGTTCTTTGAAAAGGCCGAACTTAAGATAGATTTCATCTAAAAGTCCAAGCATATCAAGTCCTTTGCTTTTTGCCCAAACTGCTACTTCAGCAATCAAAGCACATGACATAACTGCATCTTTATCCCTGATAAAATCTCCTGCGAGATATCCATAGGACTCTTCGCCACCAACTATGAATTTTTCATGACCTTCCTTTTCTTTAATGATGTCTGCTATATACTTAAATCCCGTTAATACTTCATATGAATTTACTCCGTATGAAGAGGCTATCTCGTTGAATAGAGGCGAAGTAACAATTGTTTTAACAATGAATTCATTTCCCTTTAACAAACCCTTGTTCTTCCATTCGTTCAGCATATAGTAAACCAAAAGTGATCCGGTTTGATTACCATTTAACAGTATGAATTCTCCATCACCATTGTTGACAGCAATACCAACCCGGTCAGCATCAGGATCAGTTGCCATTACGATATCTGCCTGAATCTCTTTGGCTTTCAGTATAGCCATATTTAAAGCTGCTTTTTCTTCCGGATTAGGAGAAATAACAGTTGGGAAATTCCCATCGGTAATATCCTGTTCGGGAACATTAAATACTGAAGTGAATCCAAATCTCCTTAGTGATTCAGGAACTAGCTCAACGCCGGTTCCGTGAATGGGCGTATATACTATTTTAATATCAGAATACTTTTGGATCAGTTCAGGATTAAGACTGAGAGATTTTACTTCTCTCAAGTATTTTTCATCCATTTCTTTCCCAAGAGTTTCGATAAGTGAGTTACCACCGGAAAATTTCACCTCATCTATATTCTTGATTTTTTTAACCTCAGCAATGATTGCTTCATCATGAGGACTAATTATCTGGCCACCGTCATCCCAATACACTTTATACCCATTATACTCCTTTGGATTATGAGATGCAGTAATTACAACCCCTGATTGACAGCCTAGCTCACGGATGGCGTAAGAAAGTTCAGGTGTGGGTCTGAGAGATTCAAACAGGTAGGCCTGAATTCCATTTGCAGTAAACACATTGGCCGTTGTTTCGGCAAAAAATTTACTTTGATTCCTGCAGTCATAAGCAATTGCAACAGAAATAGTCTTTAATTTCGCAAAGCTGGTCAATAAGTAGTTGGCTAATCCCTGGGTAGCCATTCCAATTGTGTATTTATTCACCCGATTTGTACCCGGACCCATAATGCCACGTAATCCGCCTGTTCCAAATTCCAAATCTTTATAGAACGATTCAATAAGTTCCTTATGATTAGATTCCAGCATAGTTTTGACTGCTTTCCTGGTTTCCTCATCAAACAACTCGCTAGTCCATGCTTTTGCTTTAGACTCTACCATTTGAATTAATTCCTGTTCTGACTTCATGATGTTTATACTAATTAGTTAACAGTATCTCAATACAACTTTTCAAACTATTCCGCCAATATGGTATAGAAATTCCGAAATCTTTGGCGGTGGATTCGGTATTCAAGACAGAATAAAATGGACGAGGAGCAGGAAGAGGATACATTTCAGTCGGTATTGGAGTAATGGCACAAGTCAATTTCCCAATTTCCATTATCGCTTTTGTGAAATCAAACCAGGAAGCACAACCGGTGTTTGCATAATGATAAATTGACAAACCATTTATTTCCTCTGAACTATCTGATCCTTTCTGCATCATTTTGAGCATAGTAAATGCAAGATCTGTGGCGTAGCAAGGTGATCCTATTTGATCTGCTATTACATTGAGTTGTTCTCGTTCATCGCCCAGCCTGAGCATAGTTTTAACAAAATTTTGCCCGAACTCTGAATATAGCCACGATGTTCTTACTATCCAGCCATCTGGATTTATGTTCAGAATAGCAGCTTCTCCGGCCGCTTTGCTTTTTGCGTATACTGATGCCGGATTGGTTGGCTCTGTTGGTAGGTAGGGTCTGAATCCTTCACCGGAAAATACATATTCTGTTGAAACATGGAGAAGAGTACATCCTGTCTCTTTACATGCCTTAGCAAGATTAAGAGGTCCGTTTTCATTTATAAGAAAAGCAAGTTCAGCTTGTTCCTCAGCTTTATCTACTGCAGTGTAGCCAGCACAATTGATTATGCCTTCAACCTTTTCTTCTCGTATCAGAGAATGGATTGCCTCGTAATTTGTAATATCTAACTCGGCCTGATCTGTGTAGATAAATTTTATGTCAGGGAATTGCTCTGCTACCTTCTTAACTGATAGTCCCAATTGTCCTTTAGCACCAGTTATCAGCAGGTTCATAATGCAAGATTCTAATAATTAAAATTCATTTCTGCCTGGGCAAAGGATGGCAGATCTTTATCTTTTCCTGAGATGATTCTATGATCCTCAGGAATTTTCCAGTCAACAGACAGCTGTGTATCCTTGTAAATAATACCACGCTCAGACTCTGGATTATAAAGCTCATCACATTTATAATAGAAAACAGCTTCCTTGCTGAGAACTGCAAATCCATGAGCAAATCCTTTTGGGATCAACATTTGTCTTTTGTTTTCAGCAGATATAATGATTGAGAAGCTTTTGCCAAATGTTTCAGATCCTTTTCTCAAGTCAACCGCTACATCAAGAACTTCGCCAGTCAAAACTCTTACAACCTTTGTTTGTGAGTAAGGAGCCAATTGATAATGCAAGCCTCTGATAACTCCATAAGATGATTTGGATTGATTATCCTGTACAAATTCCTGATTTATGCCTGAATTTTTCCACTCTTTTAGATTAAAGCTTTCGAAAAAATAGCCTCGCGAATCTTCAAATACCCTTGGTTCCAGAATAATCAATCCCTTGATTCCAGTTTCAACTACATTCATAATAAGTACGTCATAATTACATTACAAAGATCTGATTTTATCTGTAGCCAAACGCATAAGATACTCTCCATATTGGTTCTTTTGCAGGGGTTTGGCTAGCTGAAGTAGCTGATCTTTAGTTATATATTTGTTATTGTATGCGATTTCTTCAATACAGGCAACTTTTAATCCCTGGCGTTGCTCAATGGTTGCGATAAAATTACTGGCCTGAAGAAGGCTGTCGTGGGTTCCTGTATCAAGCCAAGCCATTCCACGTCCTAGTGACTGAACGCTTAAGCTATCTTCTTCAAGATACAATCTATTGAGGTCAGTTATTTCTAATTCTCCCCGTGGTGAAGGTTTCAGGCTTTTAGCCTTTTCAACGACTGTATTATCATAAAAGTACAAGCCGGTTACCGCATAGTTTGATTTTGGTTTAAGAGGCTTTTCTTCCAAACTTAAAACTTTACCATTTGCATTGAACTCTGCAACTCCGTAACGTTCAGGATCATTTACATAATAACCAAAAACCATAGACCCATGCTTTAGTGAGGCAGCCGCAGTCAGAATGTTACCAAAATTATATCCATAGAAGATATTGTCTCCTAAAACCAGGCAGGCTTCATCACCATCCAGAAACTTCTCACCTATCACAAAGGCCTGTGCCAGTCCGTCAGGCGAGGGTTGCTCAGCATAGCTGATTGATAGTCCAATGAAAGATCCATCACCGAAAAGGTCTTTATATAAAGGAAGATCCTTTGGAGTGGAAATGATTAATATTTCTCTGAGCCCGGCAAGCATAAGTACCGACAAGGGATAATAGATCATTGGTTTATCGTATATCGGAATGATCTGCTTTGAAATGCTTTTTGTGATAGGGTAAAGCCTTGTGCCTGCCCCTCCGGCTAAAATTATACCTTTCATAATGTTCTTGCTTTACCGTCTTTTAATAACTGGTCAAAATATGAAATTGTTTTCGCCAGACCTTCGTTCAAGTCAATTTTGGGTTCCCAGCCGTTTAGCTCTTTTTTTGCAAGAGCAATGTTTGGTTGACGCTGAGTTGGGTCATCCTGAGGTAAGGGTTCAAATACTAATTTGCATTTTGATCCAACTTGCTCAATGACTTTTTCAGCCAGTTCCTTTATTGTGAATTCATTAGGGTTACCAATATTTACAGGGCCAATAAACTCCTTTCGTGAGTTCATCATTCGTGTCATCCCTTCAAGTAAATCATCCACATATTGAAAGCTTCTGGTTTGGTTTCCATCTCCATAAATAGTGATGTCTTCACCTTTGAGGGCTTGCATAATAAAATTTGAAACTACTCTTCCATCCTGTGGATGCATCCTTGTGCCATAAGTATTGAATATCCTGATAATCTTTATTTCGACCTCATTTTGCATATGGTAGTTGAGGAAAAGTGTTTCGGCACATCTTTTTCCTTCGTCGTAGCATGATCTGGGACCGATAGGATTTACATTTCCCCAGTACGATTCAGTTTGAGGATGAATTTCAGGATCTCCATAGACTTCGCTGGTTGAGGCCTGAAGAATTCTGGCACGAATTCTTTTAGCCAAACCCAGCATGTTAATGGCTCCCATCACTGAAGTTTTAACTGTTTTGATAGGATTATACTGATAATGGATTGGTGAAGCAGGGCAGGCGAGGTTGTAGATTTGATCGACTTCTACAAAATAGGGCATTGTAACATCATGCCTGACTAACTCAAAGAATGGATTATCAAGAAGATGTACCACATTGCTTTTGGAGCCCGTGAAATAATTATCCAGGCAAATCACCTCATTACCTTCATTTAACAATCTTTCACAGAGGTGAGAGCCAATAAAACCAGCTCCCCCGGTTACTAGAATTTTCTTCATATCCTTATTGTTTTATCGACCAATTCCATAATACGCATATCCGAATTCTTTCATTTCTTCAGGGTCATAGATATTTCTTCCATCAAAAACGACTTTCTCTTTAAGCAATTTTTCCATGATACGGTATTTCAGAACCCTGAATTCCGACCATTCAGTCATAACAACCAATCCATCAGCGTCAATAATGGTTTCATATGGATCATCTGCATATTCAATCTTATCACCAATTCTTCTTTGGGTTTCTTCTTGAGCAACAGGATCATAGGCAATTACTTTTGCACCGGCTTCAACTAGCTGGTCGATGAGGACAAGAGAGGGAGCTTCCCGCATGTCATCAGTATTTGGTTTAAATGCCAATCCCCATAATCCGAATAATTTCCCTTTCAAATCACCTTTAAAATGAGCATTAATTTTTTGAAACATTCTTAGCTTCTGGCTGTAATTTACTTCTTCTACTGCTGCAAGAACCCGAAGGTCATAATTATTTGCTGAAGCTGTTCTAATAAGAGCCTGAACGTCTTTGGGGAAGCAGCTGCCTCCATAGCCAACACCTGGATAAATGAATTTATGTCCTATACGTGTATCACTTCCGATTCCTTTTCTGACCATATCTACATCTGCACCAACAATTTCACAAAGATTGGCTATGTCGTTCATGAAGCTAATTTTTGTTGCCAGCATGGAGTTTGCTGCGTATTTGGTTAGCTCAGCAGATGGAATATCCATGATCAAAATGGGATGTCCATTGAGTAAGAAGGGTTTATACAATCTCTTCATGACCTTTTCAGCCTGAGAACTATTAACTCCAACAACTATTCTGTCTGGTTTCAAGAAATCCTGAATTGCGCTGCCTTCCTTTAGGAATTCGGGATTTGAGGCCACATCGAATTTCAGATCACTGCCTCTTTTGTCAAGAGATTCCTGTACTGCAGTTCTGACTTTCAGAGAAGTTCCTATGGGTACCGTACTCTTGGTTACAACCACCAGGTACTCTGTCATATGCTCTCCGATTTCCCGGGCTACGCCCAAAACATATTTAAGGTCGGCAGATCCATCTTCATCTGGTGGAGTTCCAACTGCAATGAATATTGCTTCCGCTTCTTCCAGACTATCTTTCAGGCTGGTTGAAAAAGAAATACGCTTTTTGGAAACATTCCTTGAAATCATATCTTCCAATCCGGGTTCCCAGATTGGTACTTTACCATTGTTTAACATATCAATTTTACGCTGGTCGATGTCAACACAGGTTACATTAATGCCTGATTCGGCAAAACAGGTTCCTGTTACTAAACCAACATATCCTGTACCAATAATAGAGATGTTCATAGCAGATTTATAATTTGGTTAGTGTTAATTTTGTTATAATAGCAGTAATTGCAACGAATATACTAATCAAAAAGAGATATCCATTAACAATCGTTCGTTAATGAAAAACTATTTGATGAATGAGAAATTATGTATAAATTGTCGAAATCCCATTCTTACTGTTTATATTTATATTAATTTAAACGCCTTTCGATTTGAGCTAATAAGAAAACCTAAAGCATGAGAAAGAAAATATTGGTAGTAGATGATGAAATTACGATCAGAACCTTGCTTGAGAAATTTCTAAATCAGAATTATGAAGTTACTGCCTTGGCTGATGGACAGGAGGGTTTGGGCTGGCTGCAGACAGGACAAATACCTGATTTGATGATAGTGGATTTGGAGATGCCAAATGTAGATGGTTATGAATTTATTAAGAATGTAAGATCCAGTGGGTATTTTCAAAATATACCCATCATGATGCTTTCTGGTGCAGATAGTAGTTCAGAGAGGGTAAAATGTTACAAGCTGGGTGCGAACGACTTCATGATTAAACCATTTAATCCTGAAGAACTATCGCTGAAAATTGAGATCATTCTTAAATGTAAGAGTGTATGAGTGTCACAAACAATAGTGAGTCTGCAAAAACGGACCTTATAAATATTCTGTATGTTGGTACTGACAAGGACAGTATTCAACACTTTAGCGAGGATCCCGGATTCAAAATAAATGTAGTGGATAATGGATTTCATGCCATTCGTTGGCTGGAAGAAAATGATCTTCCGGACACGATCTTTTCAGAAATTTTTATGCCTGGAATGAATGGCTATGCCTTGCATACTGAGATTTTGGATAAGGTTAGATACCAAACGGTACCGTTTATTATTCATGGACGAGGAATTGATGATAATGAACGACTAAAGTCTTACAATCTTGGACTTGATGATATATATCAAAGACCTCTGGATCTCGAAAAGATTATAGTTCGCTTAAAATTCCTGATCCCATTTAAGAAATCTCAATCTGTAATAAGTGTTGTAGAGTCAAAGCAAAAGATAATACAGATTCCATTTATTAAGCGCCTGTTTGATATTGTTTTTTCTCTGGGAGTTTTGATATGCATATCACCGTTATTGCTTGTAATCGCACTGGCAATAAGAATTGAATCAAAGGGAAAGGTTTTTTATGCCGCTAAAAGAGTGGGAGCCGGGTATAAAATATTTCCATTTTTTAAATTCAGGTCCATGTATACAGGAGCTGATGCACAGTTG
>JAYEFL010000064.1:0-17770 GCA_034658635.1 Bacteroidota bacterium
TCATTTCGAACATTTTGCCAGCACGAAGGAAACCTATTTTCTTCCCGTCAGGTCGCCAAACAGCATTATATTCATTACCCGGAGTGTTTGTTAAGACCGTGCGTTCACCTCCTTCAACCGGCATCATGTAGAGGTCTCTGTAAGAGCGGTTATTCTCTTTGCTATAATAACTGATTCCAAACAATAATTGAGTTTGATCAGGTGATAAATCTACCCCGCCCAATCGTCCGAAAGACCATAAGACTTCAGGAGTCATGATGTCACTTGTCAGCTTGGGTGTTAGTGGCTGATAGTTTTCTGCTTTATCAGCAGTATTGCAACTTCCCAGAACCAAAAGAAATGCAAAAAGTACAACATAAGGGGAAGGATAAACTGATGTTTTCATAACTCTCTTCATAACTCTTCTCATAACAGTTTAGTATTTGAAAGGTTTACCATCATCAAGACGGTTCAGTCCTTTTATGCTAAGTGGATAATTTGCCTGGAGATCAAGAGATTTCTTATAGTCGGCTCGTGCCAGTTTAAGTTTTCCCATTACCTCATATGTAAACCCCCGGTTGTACCAGGCTTCAATATAGTCATGCTCTTTTTCGATGGCAGTAGTGAAATACTCCACAGCCTTTTCAAATTCCTGCTTATAGATCAAATGAAGATATCCAAGGTTGTAATACGGATTTGCAATTGTACTGTCAATCTTCTGGATAATATATAGGTATTCATTTTCAGCTTCAACCTGGTAGTTATGATCCTGCAGATAAAGTGCCAGATTATAACGAGCTTCATAACTATCGGGAATGACGTCAACAGCAGCTCTGTAATAGTCTATGGCAAGATCATTATTCATTTCTGAATGCACCCTGCCCAGCATCATGTAGGCAGAATAAAAATCGGGATCCTTTTCAACAGCAAACCGCAAATTCCGTATAGCATTAGTGGAGTCTTTGTTTTCAAGAAGAATAAGTCCCTGCAGGAAATAAATTTGTCCAAGATTATCATTTAATGTGACCACTTCTCTGAGAATGGTCTTAGACTGAGAGTATTCCTTCAGATAAAAGTGGATTTCTGCCAACTTGAGCATTATATCCGTATTACCGGGGAAGAGATTCAGGCATTGTGTTAATCCTTTTTTTGCAGAATTTGGCTGTCCTCCATAAATAAAGTATTCAGCCTGCATTGTATAATATAAGGGATTAAGGGAGTCCAGACGAATGGCCAGCGAAATGTCGTTAATTGCCTCATCAAATTGATTTTGAAAGGCTCTGAGGCCGGCTCTTTTTGCGAATAGATCTGCATTCAGGGGATCATGCCGGAGCATGGTTGTCAAATCCTCAATTGTGTATACAGTTTCAACAATTTCTGTGCTGTCCTTTATTGCATTTTCTGGTTCTTCTTTTTCGGTATTGCCCGTTTTGCAACCATTAACAAAAAAGACTCCTCCAATCAATAGTAAGAAAGCCGCCTTCCCGACGGCTTTCAAAATTTTATTCTGCATGATTTAAAGCTTCTCTGATTTTATTTTCAATTTCGTCAGATAATTCAGGATTATCAAGCAGGAGATTTCTAACAGCATCTCTTCCTTGTCCAAGTTTGCTGTCTCCATATGAGTACCATGACCCTGATTTTTTAACGATGTTCATATCAACACCAAGGTCAATAATTTCACCGGTTTTGGATATTCCTTTTCCGAAGACGATATCAAATTCAGCTTTCCTGAAAGGAGGAGCTACCTTGTTTTTCACGATTTTCACACGGGTTCTGTTTCCTGTAACTTCCTCACCGTCTTTTAGTTGTCCGATTCTTCTTATGTCAATCCGAACAGATGAATAGAACTTCAGAGCGTTGCCTCCTGTGGTGGTTTCAGGATTACCGAACATAACACCAATTTTCTCTCTCAGCTGATTGATGAAAACCACACAAGTTTTAGTTTTACTAATACTGCTTGTTAGCTTACGCAGTGCCTGCGACATTAAACGGGCCTGGAGTCCCATTTTAGATTCTCCCATCTCCCCATCAATCTCAGCCTTGGGAGTCAGGGCAGCAACAGAATCAATTACAATAATATCAATAGCTCCTGACCTGATCAGGTGATCAGTAATTTCCAGAGCCTGTTCACCGTTATCAGGTTGTGAAATAAGAAGGTTCTCAACATCTACGCCAAGCTTTTCAGCATAGAAACGGTCAAAGGCATGTTCAGCATCGATAAAGGCAGCAATTCCTCCTTCTTTCTGTGTTTCTGCGATAGCATGAATGGCCAATGTAGTTTTTCCGGAAGATTCCGGACCAAAAATCTCAACAACCCGTCCCTTTGGCAAACCTCCAACTCCAAGTGCAATATCGAGCGATAATGAACCTGTTGGTATAATCGGGATTTCTTCTACCGCATCATCTCCCATTCGCATGATTGTACCTTTGCCGTAACTTTTCTCGATTTTGTCGAGAGTTAATTGCAGGGCTTTCAGCCTTTCTTGATTTTGATTTTGTTCTTTGGTCATATAATTCTAATATTTTAGTACCTGATAATATAGATGCATCCTGTTGCCAATTATGGAAAAATCTTACAGTTTTATTTGAAATCTGCAAGAATCTGTTCAGTATGCTCTTTGTTTTTCACCTTTGTCTCCAAATGTTAATACGTGCCATTTTCAGAAGCGATTGGGTTAATCTACAAATATATCAACTTATTGGGCTTGATGAAAATCCGAATTATGGAACTTTATTAACAAGTCCAATGCAAGTTGTCAATAAAAATCAGTATTTTGCATCCCCTTTATCGGGAAATACTTGAATTATAAGTAGTACAAGGGATGGAACAAAAGGTTGTTAAGAAGAAATCAGGAGTCAGCAGTTCAGAAGATTGCAATGCTGATGAACTTAGAATAATTATTCTGCATAATGATGATGTGAATACTTTTGATCATGTAATCGATTCTTTGATTCAGGTCTGCAGACATGATTCTATACAAGCAGAGCAGTGTGCATATATAACCCACCATAAAGGAAAATGTGATGTGAAATCTGGGTCGTACTCCGAATTATCTCCTATCCGTCTTGCCCTTCTGGACCGAGGTTTGCAAGTTACCATTGACTGATATTTATTATTATGAGCTTATTAGGGATCTTTTTACTTATACTCGCCGGAATAGTATTGTTCCTTCTTGAATTTCTGGTTGTGCCTGGTGTTACTGTGGCCGGAATCGGAGGGCTGCTTTTCATGGGAGGAGCCGTTTACATGGCCTTTGAAAATTTTGATACCACTACAGGCCTTTTGGTGCTTGCGGCGGTTCTGGTGATTATTATTATTAGTTTGTTTTTTGCTCTTCGTGCTAAGACATGGAAGAAGATTTCGCTTAAAACTGAAGTGGATTCAAAAGTAACTGAAGTGCATGACTCTGGTCTGGCAATCGGAGATCAGGGTACAGCTCTCACCAGGCTTAATCCAATCGGATCAGTACTTATTAATGAACAAAAACTTGAGGGTCATTCACAAGGCCAGCTGATAAGAGAAAATACAGCTGTTGAGGTGATAAAAGTGGCTCATACTTATGTGATTGTTAAATCTTTATAAAAAAATAATATGGATACCAATTTGACTTATTTTATTGCAATTATTGCCATTTCAATCGTTGGTCTTGCATTAATACTTTATGTGATACCAATCGGCTTATGGTTTCAGGCACTAATTTCAGGTGTAAGAGTTTCTCTGATTCAGCTAATCTTTATGCGTTGGAGAAAAGTTCCACCCAAAGCAATTGTTAATGCCTTAATTACCAGCACCAAGGCTGGGTTAGAATTAAAGCGAGATTATTTAGAAGCCCATTATCTGGCAGGTGGACACGTTCAACTGGTTGTTAATGCACTTGTTTCTGCAGATAAGGCGAATCTGGATCTGGATTTTAAAATGGCTACTGCCATTGACCTTGCAGGACGTGATGTATTAGAGGCAGTTCAGATGTCAGTTAATCCGAAGGTAATTAATACTCCTCCGGTTAAAGCTGTAGCGAGGGATGGTATTGAACTGATTGCAAAAGCCAGAGTGACCGTAAGGGCCAGTATCAAACAATTGGTTGGGGGTGCTGGTGAAGAGACTGTTCTTGCCCGTGTGGGTGAAGGAATTGTTTCATCAATTGGTTCTGCACTTTCTCACAAGGAGGTTTTAGAGAACCCTGATTTCATCTCTAAAGTAGTTCTGGAGAAAGGTTTGGATGCCGGAACAGCATTTGAGATACTTTCCATTGATATTGCAGATATTGATATTGGAAAAAATATTGGAGCGGTTCTTCAAATGGATCAGGCCAATGCCGATAAAAATATTGCCCAGGCGAAAGCCGAGGAAAGAAGGGCCATGGCTGTTGCCCTTGAGCAGGAAATGGTAGCAAAAGCTCAGGAAGCAAGGGCCAATGTGATTCAGGCAGAGGCTGAAGTGCCTTTGGCTATGGCTGATTCTTTCAGACAGGGAAATATGGGTATTATGGATTACATGAAGTTCAAGAATATTGAAGCTGATACTTCTATGAGGAAATCCATTTCAACACCTCCTAAAGGCAAAACGGATCCTCCCAAGAAGAAATAATTATTCTAATGATATTATGCTGAAGAACCGACTTCCTGATGGATGTCGGTTCTTTTTTTACTCTTTAATGATTCTGGCAGTTCTGACTGTTTTGGAACTGATAACGCGTACGATATACATTCCTGATGGGAGATGGCTGACGTCAATGCTTGCAGATCCCAAATTCATATTATAAAGTTTCATAACTGACATTATCTGACCATTCAGGCTAATGAGTTCTAATTTGGTGTCAGGGGCGAGAATTCCATCAATATTGATGTTAAGCCGATCAGTACAAGGATTTGGGTAAAGCGTTAAATCAAAAATGTTCTGAGAATCAACAACGTGCAGAAAAACATTGGATTCGCCCGGAGTGAGGATATTGAATTCTCTTAATGTGTCACTTCCGTCAGGATATCTCCCGTAACTTTTATCAGGTATCTGGTTTACAAAAAGCAGTGAATCAATTAGCAATGTATCAGGATGGATGATTCTGAACAATCCAATTTCTTCTTTGTCAGCATCCAGTTTGAAATTCAGATGATCAGGTCCTGCACCTGCATCTGCATCTGCCCAGAAGAAAGAGAAGCCTCTGGAAAGAAGCAGAGGACTATTTTTCATGCTGGCAGGAATCTGGTGTTTTGTAGGATTATTCAAATTATCAGTAAAGTACAGTCCTCCAAGAAAGTAATCTTCTGTTCCAGCATTGTATAATTCTACCCAGTCTTCATTCTGATCTGCTTCATCAGTAATCGAATTTTGATTGTTAGCTAAAATCTCATTGATGAATATCTGCCCTTGTCCGGATGGCTCTGCCTGGTTTGCCCATCCCGGACTTGCCTGACTAAAATGCCGTAGCTGGTAACTTCCATCAGGGAAATATCCAAAGCTATAGTTTCCTAAATAGCTGCTGAAAGGAAGAGAGCTTAGTAGTATCTTTTCATCCTGTATGGTCTGTGATAATATAAGAATATCACCTCTTTCCTTGAACCCAAATAGTTTTGAAGGAATAGTAAAAAGCTTGAATCCATTGGGAGCAATATACGGATCAGTACCACCCCAAAGCTCCAGCTTAACTTCATTCCATCCAATCCCTCCGGATGAAATAGCCAGTTCATTGCAGTCGATGGTGTTATCACTATTATTGAAAATTTCAATCTGTAGTTTATCAGCAACAATAATAACTTCATTCAGGACAACGTCTGACATTTGCTGTATATGGAAGTAGTAAGCACCAATATCGGCCCTGGTGCCATCCGGGTCAGACTGACTATCAGGATCTCCGGCTTCTCTGCATTCAGATGAATCTGACAGTCTGAAAATACCATTTTGAGGTGAGATAAATCCAGGGTTTCCATTTTTGTTAAAATTTCCGGGAAGTTCAGTGTTTTCACTCCATGAATAAGAATAATCGATTGCAGAAAACTGATCTGCAAATCCCGGGTTCTGATATCCTCCGGCAAATATTGAGTTTATTATGCTGGCATTACCTCCACCCCTACCAGGTTCTTTTTCGAAACAATGCACTCCTGTCTGGTTTGCGAAAAAAGTATTACGGTCACCTTCAACTTTGGAGCCAGTATCTTTAACTCCGATTCCATCATTGCAATTGAGAAATAGATTCCCAAAGGCCTGTATGTCTGATCCCATTCCCACTGAGATTCCCTTATCAGAGATAGCCGAGAAAACATTTCCCTGAACAAGAACATTGTTGGAGTAACCAATATCCAGTCCATCTGAATTGGCACCAGTGAAATTCCTGAATTTATTATTCAGAATTGAAGATGGACCAACGGCATCAAGGTCTATGGCATCGGTGTCAGGTGCCTGATTTCCTGAAAAGATACACGATTCGATGGTGACAAGAGGGGCATCTGCTACATTGATATAGTCACCAGTACCAGAGCTATAAAGTACGGAATTGGTGATAATAGCCTCTGCTTTAAGTACATATATCGGATTCTTCTTGGCATCTGGAATTCTCAATCCGTTAATTGGGACAAAAGTATTAATGAGATTCAGATTCGCTTTGTACAGAGCAGGGTTTTTATGTGCAACAGATGCCTGATTGATTTCAAAATTTGAAATTACAGATCCTTCCTGAGCATTGTCAAAAACCAGGGCGCCCCATCTGCCTTTTGTACGTGGATTGGAAGCTATTCTTACAGGATTCTCAGCTTCTCCATGCACTTGCATGACACCATGTACATATATGCTGGCATTTTCTGGCATCAGTATCTCCACGCCCGGGCTTATTCTGAAAACTGCATCTTCTTCAACGATAATATCTGAGCTTGCCAGATA
The DNA here is from genome assembly GCA_034658635.1 of Bacteroidota bacterium. Taxonomy (GTDB): domain Bacteria; phylum Bacteroidota; class Bacteroidia; order Bacteroidales; family UBA12481; genus JABHCC01. Next base: position 6,854 of record JAYEFL010000064.1, read on the forward strand.
GGGGGAGTCATCAGCACTTAATATCAGCTTATCTGTAATTATGGAGGGAAGAACAGACTTATCACCAGCGACAAAAACTGCTCGTACCAAGGTGTCACTGCTCAGGTCAATTGTAATTTGAGGATCTGAAGATATGCCTTCCCAGCCAACAAAATAGTATCCGATATCCGGCACTGCCGTAAGTTTTACCGGAACATCCAAAAAGTAGCTTCCATTTGCAGCATTCTCAACTCCATTAAGAGTTATGCTTCCTCCTTCACCCTCCATAGTGATCTCAGCCATGCCTGGTAAGTCATATCTGTCAAGAATCTGTTGTCGGATAATATCAGGACGCTGACGCGCAAAGTTTTTCATGATTGCCAGGTGCGACTCCCATTGTTCCATTGAACTGATTGGGGCACAACCAGAACCTCCGTCTGTAATGTGTCCTTTCCATCTGTGTACATCTTTTGGCATTTCCTCAACAATATCTGCACTAAGGGAGTCGATCATAAGAATTACCCGGTCAGTATTGAATGTTGTATTCAAATGTGCTGCAAAGCCCTGTATGAAATTATCCTTAATCCAGGGATTCGTCAATAAGCGTCTGAAGAGGAAGGCATGTTTAAGGAAGTTGTCTTCATCAAAACCGAATAAGTTATTTGAATAATCATTTTCATGATACAGACCAAAACCACCTTCTACATCGTAGAAAACCCAACGCCATTTACCATCAGGGGTTCTTGGTCGCCAGCACAAGACATTGTTATGGGCCCAGTCTTCATTATTAACAAAAATTTCTGCAATTTGATAATTCAATAACTCTTGAAGATCAATGAGTTGGTTAATCATTTCTAAGCCTGTTTCATCGCCTACTTCACCTGATCTGGCAAGGTTCAGTAATCCCATATAGTGCAGGTCATCACCTTTGATTATACCTCCGTTTGCAGGGTTTTCCAGAATATCCAGATTATCAGGATCCACTCCATGATTTGTTGCCAGGTAGTCAGATTTATTACGTTCCCGGATATTGTGGATGCCCCAATATTCACCATTGATGAAAAGTACAGCCGGCCGATATCCTTCGTAATCTATATCCATTTGGTCAATTAGCAAAGTGCTTAATAAACCGTCTCGAATCATTGTTCCGTTATAGCAATTTCCCATGCCATCAGCTCCTCCCGGACGAAGAATAAAGCTTGAAAACTCAGCAATAGGCTTTTCTTTAAAAAACGGGTAGTCAATATCCTTGTTTCCGTATTTTGATCTGAAGTAAATGCCCAAAGGTTTTTTAGGGAACTCGCAATTCATGCGACCTTTCACCTGAACACCTGCCTGCTCACTGAACATTAATTGTCCGTTTGCTTCAAAGAATTCAATATTAATAGGTCTTTCCCAGTCGGTTTGACAGCAATTTCTTGATGATCGTTCTCCATTAAAGCTACTTCCATCAACATAAATTCCTGTTTCTTCGTCCCATAGATATTCAGGGTTAACTGACAGTGAGAATACCGGCAAACTTGTTTCTTCTCCAACAAAATATGTATTGGCCACTACTTTACCGGGCATTTTATCTGTTGAGAAGGCCCTGATTTTAATAACGCTGGTTTCTTCTATTACCAGAAGCTTAGGAAATATTGTAGAATTGCTAGTTGGAGTGCTTCCGTCTGTTGTATATCTGATAGTTGCAGTTTCTTCGCTGTTATCTTCAAGAGCTACTTCTATTGCTGCTTCATAGAATCCTGCATCCGGACTAATACCCGGGGTAGTATTCTCGGTTGGCCTCAGGTAGAAGCGGGTGTAATTTTCCTCTCCGGGGGTAGGTTCGCCAAACCAGGCCCATTCGAGTATATTATTGGGTTGTCTGCCGTAGGAAACATCCGGTTTTTGTTTTCCAAATTCGACAAAATCGTGTAAAACTCCATTTGGATCACTCAGGTAAATGCATTCCCCATCCTTTGATAATCCGAAGCTCAGGTGGAGCCCCTCATTCAGTTTGTCAGGATACACCAGAATGTATCCATTGCCCGGAACGATTGTATTTGCCGGGAAGCTCCATTTTGCAAGAGAGTCTTTTTCGTCTGACAGAAAAAAGCCTTCCAGGTTTATATCCTGATCATTAGTGTTATATAGTTCTATCCAGTCAGAAAACTGTCCTGTTTCATTATTGAGAAATCCGGATGCGTTTGAGCACAGAAATTCATTGATAATGATTTGTCCGTGGACTTTTAAGAGGCCTATCAATACCAGAAAGAGCAGAGTTATATGTCTTTTTATTTTAATTTCCATGTGGGATGCCAAAGTTAAGAAAATAGGAATGGATTGATAGCTTCTATAAAACAGTAAGAATTCTTACATTGGAATCGAAATAAGGAGGCCCTCTACATTTATGTCAGAAAAAACTGCACCACAAGCTGTAAAATTCGGAACCTTTTTAGGAGTATTTACCCCAAGTGTTTTAACGATACTCGGTGTCATGATGTATCTGAGATTCGGATGGGTGTTGGGGAATCTTGGATTACCTCTGACTTTACTGGTTTTGGTTCTCGCCAGCAGCATCACTTTTATTACCGGACTTAGTGCTTCAGCAATATCTACCAATATGAAGGTTGGTATTGGTGGTGAATACTATATGATATCCAGGAGTTTGGGTATTCAACTTGGTGGAGCAATCGGGATACCACTATTTCTCTGCAGAACCTTTAGCCTGACATTATATGCCTTTGGCTTAGCTGAATCCATTGCTCCTTTTTGGCCGGCAGAGTGGGGAGTTCCGCCGGTTCAGTTAATGGCAGCAATGATAATTCTTTTTACTACTGCTATTGCAGGAAAGAGTGCAAACCTCAGCTTGAAGATGCAGATACCAATAATGGTTGCTGTTGGAATAAGTTTGGTAGTATTATTCGGTGGAGTTTTAACAGGAGGTTTTCATGCTCCGGAAATGGTTCCTAATTATGAACGTTCTGCTCCTGAGGGATTTTGGTTTGTTTTTGCTGTGTTTTTTCCTGCAGTGACAGGCTTTAGTGCTGGAATTGGAATGAGCGGAGATCTGAAAGATTCAAAGAAATCAATACCCAGAGGAACTATACTGGCCATCTTAACCGGATTTGTGGTTTATATTTTGGTTTTAACGTCACTCTCTGTTACATCAAAAGCTGATGGCGCTGCACTGGCACAAATAGATCCCTCAGCACCTCCAATCTGGTCGAAGATTGCTCTTTTTGGTATGGTGTTAGTCTATCCCGGCCTGTGGGGAGCCATATTATCATCGGCTTTTGGTAGTATTCTTGGGGGACCAAGGGTTTTACAGGCATTATCTCTCGATAAAATTGCGCCAAAATTTTTAGGACGAACAAGTACGACTGGTCAGCCAACTATTGCTACCTGGGTAACCGGAGGGATTGCATTGTTAGCGGTTGCTTTAGGAGATCTTAATGCTGTTGGTAGATGGGTTACGATTTTCTTTCTGACGCTGTATGTGGCAATCAACTTATCTGCGGTGATTGAAAGACTGGTTGGTGATGTATCATACAGACCTACCATAAAAGTCCACTGGATCATTTCTCTGTTTGGCTGTATAGGAGCTGGGATTGTAATGTTTCTTATTAACCCAGTAGCATGTGTAATTGCAGTATCTCTTGAGCTGATGATTTATTGGTATCTCAAAAGAAAAGCATTGAAAGGCAGTTGGGGTGATGTAAGGGCTGGTTTATGGAGTTCGATAGCCAGATTTTCTTTGATTAAACTCAAAGAAAAGCAAACTCACGCAAGAAATTGGCGTCCGAACATCCTTTTATTCTCATCAAATCCCACAAGGTTAATGCGACTTACCAGGCTGGCAAATTGGTTTAATCAAAATAAAGGTATAGTAACTGTTTGCAGAACTTTTGTAGGAGATATTGGAGATGGAGAGATTGATACCATAGAGGTGCAAAAAGAGATTGAACAAGAATTATCGAATCAGAAAATTGTAGCATTCCCGGAAGTTCATATTGTTCCGGATTTTGAAGCAGGAATTATGGGTATAATTCAAGCAAACGGTTTTGCGGGAATGCATTCAAATACTGTAATGTTCGGATGGACACACGGAAAAGATCGAATTCAGAGGCTATTACGGATCGTGAGGATTATCTCACAAATGAAAAGAAACAGCATCTTAGCTCATATTCCCGGATTAGAGAAATCAACTACTCACAGTCGTATTGACGTTTGGTGGAGAGGGATGGAGAAGAATGGTGATTTGATGCTCGTTCTAGCTCACTTGTTGAATCTTAATACCGAATGGAGACAAGCGAAACTGCGTCTGCGGACTATTGTATCCACCGAGGAAGAAGTAAAGCCGATGGCTGAAAAGTTGAAAGCTCTGATTGCCGAGTCAAGAATGTCTGCTGAATGTGATGTCCTTTTGAATGATAATAAAGAGGATGTTATTGACCTTATGCATGAGTGGAGTAAAGATGCAGATATTGTTTTCTTAGGATTGGCCCTGCCAGAAAGCAGGGATAGCATAGAATTTGCAGAAAGGTTGGATAAACTTGTTATTGGATTCAAATCCACCATTTTAGTTAGAAATGCAGAATCAACCCAGGGCGCACTGATCGAATAAGTCCAAAGTGCATTTCAATACTTCAAATTTCAAAGCGAATTCAACATTGAAGAAATTTAAATGATTTTTTAACAAGCACTTGCTGATGAGCAAATTTTGCAATTGGCTGCCTTTGTAAGCATGATTGTTGCCGAAAACATTGGGGATAAATTGTGTATTCGGGTTGTGAAAGTTAAGAAATCGAAGACACCTTGCATGTTTAGGCTCAATGAAATTTCGAAAATTGGATATAAATGAATTATGCATATATTTAGTTATCCTATACCAAAGAATAAGTTGTAATCATCATGGCACTAATTGTAAACAGAAAACCAGTAAGGTTTTATCCTGATCCAAAGCGAGTTATTGCACGACCCTTTCTACCGGGGCCTGATTCAAGAATAAAATCTATTATTCAAAGAATCTATAGTTTGGCTGATGAAGAAGTGCAAACTATCCTAAATCAAATATTGCGGGAGTTTGCTAATCGACACCGAAATATATCTCGGATATTTGATAATAATTTTAGACGAATTGAACATTATCTTAGTTCGCTATCACTTACTGCAGATGATTTCAACCGTAATAAGAAACTATTAATTGGCTCATATTTTACACTTGAGTACTCAATTGAATCAGCTGCATTTTTTAATCCTTCAATTATTGAAGATCCTGATCAAAGTCAGGTCAATGAGGGTGAGAAAAGGATTATTGTGACTTTCAGGGCTACCGGAGAAGGGCATATCTCTACACTGGTTTTCAGGGGTGGTTTGCTTGACCAGAACAATAACCTTCATTTTCCCTCAGGAGGAAGACTGGTTGACGAGGCAGAGATTGTGCGAGATAGCGTATATTCGAAGCAAGACTTCCAGAAAAAACTCAGAGAGATGGGGCAAATGGCCAAATGTGTGGATGAAACATTTGATTTTCTGGGTGATGACTTTAATTATCGGGAATTGAATGATGCTATAAATCGCTATAAGCAAGAAACCCAACTGAGTCCAAAAAAAATACAAATTCTTGCCTCTTTGCTTTGGCTGGCTGATTCACATTATGAGATTTCATTTTCTTTTGATACAGGGATCTCCGAGAGGGTAATCTTCCCGATTGCCGATCATGAAAGTAATGGGATTGAAGATGCGCGTTTTGTGAAATTTACGGATGATGATGGAAAGACAAAATATTATGGCACTTATACTGCCTATAATGGAACCAACATCCTTCCAAAACTCATAGAGACTGAAGATTTTTATTCATTCAGAACCCGGCCGATACATGGAGAGCATGCGCATAACAAAGGAATGGCATTATTCCCTAGAAAAGTTGGAGGCAAATATGCTATGCTGGCTCGTATCGATGGCATCAATAATTACCTGATGTTTTCTGACACGATTAATAATTGGGATAACATTGTTAAAATACAGGAGCCTGTTTTTCCTTGGGAATATATTCAGATTGGAAATTGCGGATCACCTATTGAGACTGAGCGAGGGTGGTTGGTTATTACACACGGTGTAGGACCAATGCGTAAGTACTCTTTGGGAGCAACAATGCTGGATATTGACGATCCCACAAAAGTTATTGCACAATTATCAAAGCCACTTATTGCGCCAAATGAAGAGGAGCGTGAAGGTTATGTTCCCAACGTGGTATACTCCTGTGGTTCAATTATCCATAATGGTGAGTTGGTAATTCCATATGCGATGTCTGATACTGCTTCTTCTTTTGCTTCGATTCCAATTAAGGGACTCATGGAGAGCTTGTTTCCTGATTCTGACAGTGTGGATTTGGACCTTGTTGAAAAAGATATTCCGAGAATACTGATAGTTGAAGATGATCCCGTTTATCGGAAGATGGTAAATAATATCCTAACGCAAGAAGGTTATCATGTTGAGGAGAGCTCTGAGGGTATGAGTGCATTGATGAAGATTGGGCAGGAGAAATTTGATTTGATTATATCAGATATTGAAATGCCAACAATAAGCGGGTTAGATCTTATTAAATTTATTAAGGAAAAGGAGATTTCGGTTCCTGTTATTTTTATGTCTGGTCATAGTGAGATGGAGGCACAGATACGGGAGATGGAGCTTGGGGTAAATGATTTTATTTCAAAGCCATTTGAAAAGAGTCATTTGCTCGAAATAGTTAAAAGGTTTCTGACCTGATTCTATTCTGTGATTGAATTATATATGTGATGTGACAACCAGAAAGCGAGTAAGCTCTCTGCTCCCTGGTTCAAATTAATGGCATTTTGTCCCAGCCCATCCATACATCCCCCTGATTCAGGATCATAAAGAGAGGCTCCTAAACGGTTGTTTCCTAAAAACCAGGTAAATACTTTGTTCATTTTGTTGAGGAATGCCGAATCCTTTGTCTGGTAGTAAAACTCGCGGTATAATAGCATCATAGAGAAAGCCTCAATGGGTTGCTGAGCGAATTCTGTTAATCTGCCATCTTTGTTATACCATTCACTATTTCCAATAGGGTAGAAAAAGGGTTTTCTGAAACAAATTGATTCAAGAAAGTCAACAGATTGACAAACAGTGGTATTCAGCATATCTGATTTCAGAATGCGGTTTGCAAATAGAAGTGAATATGGGAGAAATCCATTGTCATATGACATGTCTTCATCATACCATTTCCATTTCGGTCCGTTTTGATCATCGAAGAATGATTGTATCTTTTGCGTAAGGTACTCCAGGATAATGAGAGAGTCTTTAAACGCAGATCCGGCAATTATCAGGTTTGTTAAACCAACAATAATATTTGCCATTCCCCTGCTTGATTTAAGACGGTTTATATGCTTAGCAGAATTGTTTAAAAGTGCAAAAGCTTCCTCCTTATATTGGGAGGGGCCTGATGTATAAAGAACAGACAATGCCCAGAATGTTCGTCCAAATGCATCTTCATTTTCATGAAAACTATCTGGTCCGAGATCTTTGGGTATGAAATTAATAAAGCTTCCATCAGAAAGAGCCATTTTTCTTATATACCCAAAGAAAACATTGATCATTTTAAGAGAATCCGGGTCATTATTTTTTTCATGAACCCATACGCAAAGTATTAATGCACGTGAATTGTCATCAAGAGAATAGCCATACATTGGATTTGGAATGTAATCGATTGCATGTTGCATTATACCGGTTTCATCAGATAAGGTATGCAGGTGCTTGAAGGTAAACTCAGGACTCTTTGGCATCATAACAGATTTGTGATGAACAGAATCAGATAATAGCTCAAGATATTCTTTTCCTGTTGCCGGCCAATCCGTAAGTTCGCCATAAGCTTTTGCTTTCTGTCTGAATCGTATGAGTTTCTCCGGATGTTTGCGGATATCCAAAATAGTTTCACTTAACTGACCGTCTTGGTTGAATTCGAACAAGGCTCCTTTCGAATTCCCAATCAGTTCCTCTGCATGCCAATAGGGGGTCGAAACTACTGGTGTTCCTGCACCAATAGCAAATGCCAGGGTTCCACTTGTAATTTGGGCCTTATTCTTATATGGTGTCAGATATAAATCTGAAGCCAGCAGATTGTTCATCAGTTCATCTTCGTCAAGAAAGCGATTCTCAAAATGAATATGATCAGAAATCCCCAATACATCAGCCAGTTCTGCTAATTCCTGACGGTAACTTTCACCCTCACTTAAAATCACATTAGGATGGGTTCTGCCGAGAATATAGTAGTGTGTATTCGGATATTCAGCTATGACACGGGGCAGAGCCCGAATCGCAGTCTCAATGCTTTTGCTTCTTCCCAGGAACCCGAAGGTAGTTATGACCCACTCCTGACTCCAGCCAAAAGAGCGTCTGACTGCCTCTCTGGATTCATAATTAACCGGAGGATGAGGATGTGGAATGATCTTAAGTTTATTTATGGGGATTTGATATGCAGACTCGAGCAGACTAACTGCCTTCGAGCACATAACAACTACATAGGAGCATCGGTCAGCTATTTGCCTGGTTATAAGGCGCTGAATTGGTTGTGGGCGCTCTAAGACCGTGTGCAAAGTTACAATGCAAGGCATTCTCAGATTTTGTAAAAAAGCCAACACAAAAGTACCTGCATCACCTCCAAAAATTCCGAATTCATGTTGTATCAGGCAGCAATCCGCCCCTGATTCATTGGCTTCTTTGGCCGCTTTATGATAATCCTCAAGATTAGCCTCCTGGATCTCCAAAGTTACGATTTCGGGGTATTGATAATGCTCATTGTCTGACATTGCAAATACCTTCAGATTGTCTTCCTGAGTAGTATGTAGTAAGATTGATTGAACAAGATCATGTGTAAAAGTTGCAATGCCACACATCCTTGGTGAGTAGTTTCCTAATACGGCTATTTTCATATCTGAAGAATATCTCAAGGTTTGGTTCCCGTAAAGGTACAAAGAATCTATCATTAAAAATGTTACCCTGAAAGCTATACCCGGTTCTTTCCATGATAGTTCTATTTCGGGATAGGCTTGTAATTCTTCTGCAATTAGTTGTAATCCATTGCCCCATTGCCCCATTGTCCCATTGCCCCATTGTTCAATTATACCAAGACGTTTAAAAACCGGAGCCAATGTCTTATTTCGAATATCAGACTGCCCAGAATCCATGTCGCTATAGTCAACTGTTGGCATAAGTTTACCAGAACTGGTTATTTCTACCTTGTCATCAAAAATCGCAATTTTAATGTCTTTGCCAGTAAGTGAATAATCGCGGTGAATAATGGCGTAAAACAAACTGGTAAGCTTGTTCTGCCTGAAGACTAACATTTGTATCAATGGTTTTCTGGTCGATTAAATTTCCCAGAACAGTTCCTTTAACTCTGGCACATTCAACCTTACCATAAGGGAATTGTTGTTTTCGAAGTTCATCGTTCGATAACAGAATTAAGGTTTTTGTTGGAAACTCTTTCCCTTGTTCCGATTTATACAATTCAAGTTTATGAAGAATTTGCTTTGAAACCTTTTCTCCGGTTTTGAATGACTTTCATGATAATGTATTTAGTAGGTACAGTGATCTTTTAGATATTGAATAGTGAATCTGGTAAGTATTAGGCATCTATTTGTCACAAGTATTTACTATATTTGTGACAAGAATTGACATTAATCATGCCTGAATCAATTGAAAATAAGATACTAAGGAAAATAAAAAAAGCCAGGGGGGGTGCGCTGTTTTTTCCTGGTGATTTTGTCGCATTTGGATCGTCTACAGCTATACTTAAAGCACTGTGGAGATTGGTTGATAAGGAAGAAATAGTGAGAATTTCGAGAGGCATATATTGTCGTACAAGAATAAGCAAGCTGTTAAACGAACCAATAATGCCAACCGTAGATGATATTGCACAAGCAATTGCCAAAAGAGACAGAGCCAGGATTTTGCCCACAGGCTCTTATGCCCTTAATGCAATTGGTCTGTCTACTCAGGTTCCAATGAATGTAGTCTATTTGACAAATGGTTCCGCAAGAAGAATCAACATAGGTAAGCGTAGCATTTTGTTCAAGAAAACCTCGCCAAAGAATCTCGAAGCCATTGGAGAAATCAGCCGATTAGTTATTCAAGCCTTGAAGGAAATTGGACAAGGCAATGTTAAAGATGAAGAAAGAACTAAGATTATTGAGTTGCTGAAAAGGGAAAAATCTGATCGCCTGGAATATGATATTCGCATTGCACCAGAGTGGATTCGGAAAATTATGAGACAAGCCTTACCCAATAAATCAATCCAGGAATAATGCATTGGTTAGAAATTGATAAAGAAGAGAAGTTTGATATTCTGAACAAAGCTTCTTTGGAGAGTGGACTTGAACCGTTTGCTGTTGAGAAGGACTGGTGGATGGTGCAAACACTGCGGTTAATCTGGCAAATGGATGTAGCTGAGCACTTGGTTTTCAAAGGTGGATCTTCTTTAAGTAAAGGTTGGGGTCTGATTGAACGATTTTCTGAAGACATTGATTTAGCCCTGGATAGAGAATTTCTTGACTTCTCCGGGGATATTTCCAGAACCCAGGTGGGGAAACTCAGGGATGCGTCTTATGCCTACATCTCAAATGAATTTTATCCCTTATAGGTAAGGCTTTTGCAGATACACCCGTCGAAATTCCATGTGTAAACCCGGAGCGGACTTTTTTGGAGAAACTATTTCTGCTTCATGAGGAGTTTCAGAGGCCTAAAGAGAAAATCAGAGTTGACAGGCTGACCCGCCATCTGTACGATATTGAAAGGATTTCAAATACCAAATTTGCTGAGACAGCCATGGCAGATAAAGATCTTTATAATGCTATTGTTGCCCATCGGGAAAAATTCACAAGGATTGGCGGAGTTGATTATTCTTCACATTTTCCACCAACTCTCAATCCATTACCTCCG
>JAYEFL010000065.1:0-1663 GCA_034658635.1 Bacteroidota bacterium
ACTTTTCGGATTTGTGTTTTCCCCTTATCATCCTTTTCTTGTACGTATTCTGTCTTACTTCTCATAGTCACAATCAAATGTCCAGGGAATGACAACATCGATTCGACTAACTTATTATGTATCGGCGTTACTTCTCTCCATGCGTGAAAACTACTACGAGACTTAGACCTTCTGGCAATGTTGTCAACCTGTTCAAGTAATCCATCCTGTCCCGACCAAGCATGAGTCAGGCTATCAATAACCAATACATCGTAATGATCTCTCGCATCAGAAATAGCCTTAAGATATAACTGGGGAGAATAACTATCAATAAACTCAGCTACATCAAAGTCGAACTTGTCAGCATACTTGGAGGCCGATCTGTGTTCCGTATCAATAACCCCCACTCTCTTATTGGACAATGCAGCCGCTATTTTAAGCGACCACATCGTCTTTCCCGATCCCGACGGCCCAATAACTGCTATCCGAGCATATAAACCCTTCTTTTCTGCTTTTTGAAACATCACTTTTCCTCCTTAAACTCAAAGGTGTCATAGGAAGGATTTAAGCTAAACCCATTCAACGTTCCCCCTTGCTTCAATTCGTCAATTATCTTCCTTTTGTCAGGCTTAATGGTCTGCTTGACCCTGAAATACTCGCCGTGTTTGGAGTACATCACGTCTTGTTCAGCTTGCGACATATCATCGTAAGCCTTATCGTTTAGCCTAACCGGATGTTGCCGATACCGGACAGTTCCGATCTGGGTATAGTTCACACTGCGTTCCCCTGTCGTCTCGAATAGCCGTTCAAGTGTCTGCATATAGGTAGCTATCTTCTCGTTCTTTTTCGCAATCTTGAACTCACAAGACTCAGTCATCACGTTAATCCGATTCGCCAAGTATTCTCGTTCTTGTTCTACCTGTCGTCGTAACGTCTGAATCCACTGTGCGATTGACGGGATATCCGCCACTAACAATTCGTCTTTAGCCTCCAGCATTTCGCCAGTTGCTTCGTCTACATAAGATCTTGCTTCTTCACTCATCTTTACTCTCCATTCTATCTATTAAATCTTGCACTTCTGCCCATTTTTCCATTTCTTTGACAAACTCGTCAAAATCATCATCGGGATACATTTCTTCCGGTTTCATTCTTCCCCTCGCTTTTTCAATTCGTCATCTCTTTTTATTTGTTCATATCTCTTTGTCATTTCTTGCATATAAGATTTAGTCCATTTCCCCATTTCTTGAACGAATATCTCCTTATTCACGTCATCAACCATGTTCTCCAGACCTTTTTCAATATCCAAATCATCAATCATGTTCTCTAAACCTTTGTCGGTAGCGGTGGTTGTAACACTACGAATCAGAATACAACCATCACCGCCGCATTCAGGGCAGAGACAATTATCCTCATCGAAACGGCTGCCCTTACAAGTCGGGCACTCAATAAATCTGCGTGGATTGTTGTGTGGATTCATGTGATTCTCCTTTGTTGAGAGTATTGGTTTATTCCTGTCATTCTTAGTATCGGCAATACTTTATCTTTTGTCAAGGACTTTTTTCATAATAAGCGATATTTCTTTCATTTACATACAGCAAATCGCCGTAACTGATACCATTCGCAAACTTACTTACGTCCTATTAGGTAAAGTATTACTTTAAGCATAAGTAGCTAAACTCATAGA
>JAYEFL010000065.1:1763-4780 GCA_034658635.1 Bacteroidota bacterium
GAATTAATAGTAGTTAGAAAAAACAACAAAATCGGCCAGTATCGGGAATAAGCTAACTCGCTGTCTCGTATCTCGTTGTTCAAATAAATCAAAAAAGTAGTTGACAAAACAATAAAAAACTGTTATAGCTGCGTAGCAGTGTTGCACAGGAAAAAAGTAAGCAAGGGAAATCCTGGTCCAGGGTCTTGACTTCTACTCCAGAATAATAGTTAAAAGTAAAATAGGTTTTTTCTTATTTTACTTAGATAGTTAAAAGTAAAATAGTGCTTGACAAAGCGGGTTGGATAGGTTAGATTAGTGGTGTCGCTGATATAATACATTTCATGTGTGTCCTCTGATTGAGGCGGGAGCATCAAAGCCCCCGTCTCTTTTTAGTATCACCCTTCTTCTAACAGATCGCCCCGTAGAAGCTTTTGTATTTGATAGATTGACTGTCGGCCTGGCCGTCGGTTACCACACGTCCACAGGTTGATCGTAACTTGAGTAACACCCAATAGTGCCCCTAATTCTGCTTGCGTGATACGGTTTTTCAGTTGCCATTCTTCGAGCCATTGTAACAGGTTATCTCGTTCTGCATCGGACATTTTCTTTGACATACTACCTCCAATACCACATGAGAAGTTGCGCTATAACTACGATTGATAGTATTGTTAGAACCGTTTTGAGCAGGAAATTATCGATTCGGTTGTCGTTTAGGAAGTTCATATTTTCCCCCTTAAGTGTTGTATTCTCCACGCCAAGCAATCCCGACAAGTCGTTATGTCTGTGTCCTCCATGTCGTCTTTATCGTCAAAGTACTGTTTGCATTCAGTACAGTAAAACAGTTCGCCTTTATCTAATTGGTTCAATGTCCAGTCGTTAAACCTATTTTCATACGTAGTTGGGTCGCACTCCAATAATATGCAAGAGTTCTTGATATAACCCCATTCTGGATGGGGCTTGGTGTGCGTATCCAGCCAATCTTCAAACTGATCGGCCAGTTGGTCATTTGTGACTTTCGACATGGTTTACTCCTTTGATAAGTTGTCTATATTGTCCTCTGTCCACCGATGCAACGTGTCTCTGGTGAGCCTATATTTCTCTGCTACAAGCGATAATGCAACATAAACGCTTTAGTTAAACGTTACTTGTCTTCAAACAATCTTTACAGATTTCGCCATTATCTGACATATCGGTTTTGTCGTTAAAATGTTCGCAGCATTCCCTACAACAGAATAGGCGATCTTCTGAAGTTTGGGTGTACAGCCAATCGTTATATTCCATTAAATACATATTAGGATGAAGTTTTAATATGTCAGAGTTTTCTATGTTGCCCCAAGGCGGCCCCCATATTGGATGTGGCTCTTGATACTTATTTAACCAATTATCAAACCGCTCTTCTAATTGTTCTTCTGTTAGTTGTGACATGGTTTACTCCGTAGTTTAGCCTTGAAATTGTTGAAATAATCCTCTTGTCGCCGACATTGTTTACAAAGTGTGTCTACAACACCGGCCTCTTCGTGAAAGTGTTCTTCATCGAGATATTGTTCACAATTTTCACAGTATCGAATCCATTGTTTATGCTGGTTTAGTGTTGACATTGTAAATGCGCCTGTTAAATTGTTTGTGTGTCCTGGACGGTTAAATCCAGGACAGGTCGTTGGTTACTTTATTTCTATGCTTTTTTGATCTTCCCGTCTCTATGAGTTCTCGATTGATCGGACAAGGAAGCCGTTGCGTCATCAAATAGATAGGCTTGTGATTGGCCGTGTAAATCGGCTTGCGCTTGATCATTCAACACTCCCATACTTTGATCGTATAAATTGGCTCGTGACTGTCCATGCAAGCTGGCAAAGGACTGGTCTCGTAGATTAGCTTGTGCCTGATTATATAATGTTGCTGTTGAAGTATTTCGTAGCTCGGCTCTGGCAGTCCCCTTCAATATCACAGAATCATCACCTCGTATCACATGATGTCCTGTTGTGAAAGTTTTCTTATCATCTGTTATTCTAATCGAAATGATACCATCCATTTTTAGCAAATAATCTATTGTCCTTTGTCTTGCCAATGACTCAGTCATATTATAATCTATCTTGCCTTGCAAATAGATACTCCAAACATTGCCACCGATCTTGCCGAGCGTTGCGCATTGATATTCTCTCGATCTTTTGAATGGCCCTGCTGTTTTGGAATTGGATATTACTATATCTGTAAGCTCCGTTGCTTGTTCTTCTGTAAGTTTCATGGTAAATACTCCATTGTTTCGGGTTGCTACTATTTTATGCGGTTTTTTCCCTTTGGTCTACAATTATAGACAAATCATATGGGCTGGTTGTAGAATTATCGTATAGATTAGAGCTGGATGTATCGTATAAAGCGGCGTGTGATTTGTCGTGTAAATTGACGATGGAATAATCGAAGGTTGTTGCAGAAGATTTATTGTATAAATTGGCATGTGACTCATTAGTTGTTGTTATTGTTGATTTGTTGTATAGGTTTGCGCCGGAGTGGTCCGCTAACTCAGCCCTCGCTTCATTGTATAGATTGGCATTAGAACAATCGTATAAAACGGCGTTGGATTCGTTATATAGGTTTGCGTAGGAATAATCGAATAAAGATGCAGAGGATTCGTTATATAAATTGGCATGTGAGCGGTCGCATAAAATCACCAACCCATCGTAAACGTCGGCAGTCGCGTCATTTTGTAGAATAACTACCCCTTTGGTTACTCGGTGGTGCCCTGTTGTGAAAATCTGTGTGTCCATTGTAAATCCTTTGTTAAATGTTGTGTGTTGCTTATTCATTACCAACAAAAGATAATGATGTACATGTGAAATAGCGCAAAACCCGTAACTCCAGCTGCAAAGACGATGTCTTCAACTAACCTAAGTTTTTTCTTTGTTGATTGTTGCATTGTAAATCCTTTGTTAAATTGTTACTGGTTACTATACTTTTATGCAATCTTTTTAATGGTTGTTCTTACTATCAAAATATTGATGAAAGCAATCTTGACATAATATTTTATCGTTGATCATGTC
>JAYEFL010000066.1:0-17708 GCA_034658635.1 Bacteroidota bacterium
GTCTGACAGGTTTGGATAGAAATCCTATGGCTCCTGCCTCCATACATCTTTGTTTCTCGTTGCTCAGAGTATAGGCCGTTACAGCAACAATTGGTAAGCCAGGTATTTTGGAGTGAATTATTTTTGTGGCTTCTATACCGTCTATTAAAGGCATGCGGATATCCATCAGGATGAGATAAATGGAATTGTCGACAAGGGCCATGTCAACCGCTTCTTTCCCATTCTTAGCCCAAAGAACCTTATAAGTAGTTTGTTCAAGCATTTTTTGCAAGAGCATGAAATTTATCGGTTCATCCTCGGCGATCAGAATAGCCCTGTCAGATGCTGGTTCTATATTCGGATTCATAATTTATAATGAGTCGATCTAGTGTAAATATATACAAAAAAAGGCTGCGGTTAAGCAGCCTTGTTAATGTATCACATTGACTCTATTGTCTTCCTGATTATTCCCACAGCCTCCATGACTTGTTCTTCATTAATTACAAGAGGAGGGGCAAAACGAATAATATGCTCATGTGTAGGCTTTGCTATTAATCCATTATCTTTCATAGCAACACACACATCCCAGGCTGTTTGTCCGTTTTTAGGTTTGATAATGATAGCATTCAGCAAACCTTTCCCACGAATCAACTCAATTCTGTCAGACTTAATTTTTTTGAGTTCATCTCTGAATAATTGTCCCAGACGATCTGAGTTTTCTGCCAGTTTCTCGTTTTTGACAACCTCTAATGCAGCTATAGCTACTTTAGCAGCAACAGGATTACCCCCAAAGGTGGAACCGTGTTCGCCGGGTTTGATACAGAGCATGATATCATCATCAGCAAGCACAGCAGATATTGGATAAACACCACCTGAGAGAGCTTTTCCAAGAATCAAAATATCAGGTCTTACTTCTTCGTGATCACAGGCAAGTAGTTTTCCTGTTCGTGCAATACCGGTTTGAACCTCATCAGCAATAAAAAGTACATTGTTCTTTTTGCAAAGATCAAATGCCTTTTTGAGATATCCGTCTTCAGGAACATACACACCAGCTTCACCCTGGATGGGCTCAACCAGAAATCCTGCTACAGTCGGATCCTGAAGAACTTTCTCAAGAGCTTCCAGATCATTGTATGGAATGGTGATGAAACCGGGCGTATAAGGCCCAAATCCTTTGTAGGAATCGGGATCAGTTGACATAGAAATAATAGTAATAGTACGCCCGTGGAAATTACCTTCACATACTACTATCTTAGCTTCATTATCTGCAATCCCCTTCTTTTCATAGCCCCATTTACGACAAAGCTTGATGGCCGTTTCATCTCCTTCAGCTCCGGAATTCATTGGCAGCACCTTGTCATAGCCAAAGTATTTTGTGATATATTCCTCATATTCACCCAGAGCTGCAGCATGAAAGGCCCTTGATGTCAATGTGAGTTTTTGAGATTGATCTGTCAGAGCTTGTATTATATCAGGATGGCAATGTCCTTGGTTAACAGCAGAATATGCAGACAGAAAGTCAAAGTATCGTTTCCCTTCAACATCCCAGACAAACACACCTTCGCCTCGTTCTAAAACAACTGGTAAGGGATGATAATTGTGAGCTCCATACCGATCTTCTCTGTTAATGTAGTCTTGTGTTTTCATCTTTCAAAAAATTTAGATATTCAGCTACAAGCTTAATAAGAACCATACTGATTTCAAAGGATAATTCTCATGATTTCAACCTGAAAATCAGGGATTCAAAGATTATTAGGAACAGAGATATTAGTAGTAGTGTCTTGGCTAATGGTAAACCACTTGATGGTGAATGATTTGTTGATACTCCTGAGATGTTTTCAACCGGACTCTGAAGATGTAAATAATCCAGGTTGTTTCCTGAAACTATATCCTCCAGATCAGGTTTTGAATAATAATTCATTAATGATTCATCCTTGTCATAATTCAAGGCTACAGGTTCATAATACTCGTTGTGCCAACCTGCCATCAGAAATCCTGCTTCTCCATGCCAGTCATTGAGGTAAATGTTGGTTACCTGTTCGTCCTGTTTGGATTCTTGCTGAGGAATTACCGAGAATTGCGAATTTTGATCAAAAAATTCAACGGGATTTATTATATTTTTCTGATTTCTGAAAGGATATGGACTTGAGCTGTTTATGCGACTATAAAGATGTGGACTCCTGGTCTCAGCTGTTGACATGTAGTAGATAACCGGGATAAACAATGGATGCTCAGGTAAAGAAGAGTAGCTGTCAGATAAGGCAAATGCGGCCAGATTAAAACTCCCGTTACCATATTTAGTCTGTAGTAATACCGGTCGCCCGGTTTGAGTTTCAAGCAGTGTTCGGGTATTATTTCCCGGATTTGATACTCTGAAATACTTAGAAAATAGTGGCCAGGCAAGTTGAGTTTCCTGATTCAGACTTATTTCCTGAAAGAAGTCTTCCATATCCTTTGAGAACCTAACCATTTCCTTGCGATTCAGAATTTCCAATAAACCTGGAGCACCAAGTTTGTTACTCAGGCGATTCATCTCCAGCTGAGAACCATTTTCAGGCGGGAAAAGAATCAGGTTGCCGCCCATTGATACAAAATCTTCAAGTTTTGCAATAATATTGCCTTCGAAAGAACTCAGGTTGCTAATAATAAGTGTTTGGTACTTACTGAAGTCAGACTCAGGGTATGCATCACTGGGATAGGATGATAAAACGAATAATGAATCATCATCAAAGGCGGCTTCTATATATGCATTGACTTTCTTGTCATAAAGATGACAAATGTTGATCTGTTCATTTAGTGAAAAAGAGAAATAAAAGGAGTTGTCAAAATCTACCGGATAATCGTTAAAATGCAGTTCACATTCTTGCCAGCCCTTGGAGACAGGCAAATAACTTATGTTAAATCGTGTTGATGAAGACTCAGGAATAATTATGGTAGTTTGAGCCACCAGACTGTCATTGACCGTGAGGCTGACAGGAAATTGCTGATATGCCTGTTCGCCGGTATTGGTTATTTTTGCTGATAAATGAATCCGTGATCCCAAATGATGCACCGGCATTGTTAACCAACATGTATCAATGAAAATATTGTTTGCATTTTGAGGAGTTAGATTTTGGATAATAATATTGAAATGTGACGAATCAGGCAAAGCTAAAGGATCTAAAAATGATTTTTGGAAATCTGAGAAAACATAAACAGGCATTGAAGCAAGTGATTGTTTTGGGGAATCTGATGATTTATTATGTAACTGCTCCAGCAAATTATTCAGACTGGTTGAGATGCTGGTAAACTCTAAAACTCTAATCTTTTCTTCTATCTCAAATCGATCCATTTTAATATCAAGTGTATTAGACTCTTCTGCCTGTATTAACATGAAAGAGGTTTCGAGAGGAAATGATCTTACTATCTCTAAGGCCATTCTTTTTGCCTGATCGAGCAGGCTGCCATTTATTCCCTGGTTTTTCATGCTCAGGGAGTGATCAATATGAATTCCTACCACTTCTGATTTTCTGTTTATCCCAATAGAATCCCCGGGCCTGAATGGCTGAGCAAAGGCCAACACCAGCATAACGATCAGAAGTGATCTGATTATAAGCAAAAGAATATCCCTCAATCTTGCTTTATTCTTATGACTGGTTTGGGCCTCACTGAGAAACTTCAGGTTGCTGAAGTACACAGTCTGATACCGCCTGAGTTTGAACAGATGAATTATTACCGGTATAGTAACCAGAAAGAGTCCATATAAAAATGCCGGATGAAGAAATTGCATATTCAATCCTTAAAATCTGACCTGCAATTTAAGATTAATCCGTCTTCCGGTTAAATAATTTGGGACAGAATATTGTTGGCCTGTAACTGCTCTGATCCAGATGTAAGAAATCGTATTGTTTACACCCAGTAAATTAAACACTTCCAGACTTATCCAGGTATTCTTAAAATGCTGTAGAACGCCCGGTAGCGAGCTGTTACCTTTTTCTCCAATGAGCACTTTTGAGAAGCCAATATCTACTCTGCGGTAGGGAGGGATTCGAAAAACTGATTTAAGGGCTTGATTACCAGGAGGTCCATGGGGGAGCCCCGTTCCAAATAAGAGATTCAGATGAACCTTATACGATTTATTATCCGGGAGGTAGTCCTGAAAGAAGATAGCCAGGTTTACTCTCTGATCTGTTGGACGGTCGATATATCCCAGAGTATCACCCTGAATGTCTTCCTGAGTTTTCATCACAGAAATACTAGCCCAACTATCAACTCCTGGAACAAACTCACCGGCAACTTTCATATCCAGCCCGGCCGCATATCCATCGCTCATATTATCACCATAGTATCGTATTCTTACATTGTCAATCTCATATGGCACAAGATCCCAGAAATACTTATAGTAAACCTCAGTCACGAATTTAAAGGGGCGTTCCCAGGCATTGAAGTAATAATCTGCTCCTCCAACCATGTGAGCTGATTTCTGAGCACTAACCAAAGGGTTAAGATTACCTTTAAGATCCCTGAATTCCTTGAAGAAAGGAGGCTGATGGTATGTGCCTGCCGAAAAACGAAATGTCCAGTCTTTATTCCATGCCGGCTTATAGGCTACTGATGCTCTCGGACTGAAAATGAAATCCTGATTAATATCGAGATATGATGCTCGGATTCCTGTAGTTAATGTTAGATTGCTGCCTTTTGAAAGCTTAGCTTTATAGCTGTTCTGAATGTATCCGGTTATTTGCTGATGCTTAAGGTCAGAGTTGGCAAAATACGTGTGAAACAAATTGACAGAAGTGTCAGAATAGGGTAGGGAGTATCCTGATGAGTCCATCATTATCCACTCCTCAATATTATCAGTAATAAAACTATTTTGGTATTCAATGCCCCAGTTTAGCTGATTATTGTTTTTGATATAAAGTCCTTTATGTGAAGCACTGATTACATTGGCAGTGAGCTTGTTGCGGGCGTGCTCAAGAAAAGATCCGAGTCCGATATTAGCCAGACTATCGGCAAAATTATCACTTCCAAGTTGGTTGTCGAGCTCATTTAGCCTGTACCATCCATGAATATCATAGGTTTCAGATTCCTTTGTTTGGAAGGAGGACAGGATAAACTTAAGTTCAAAATTTTCCGATGGATGATAACGGGATGATAAGGCTCCCAAATAGGTTGTGAAAATGTCTTGCTCCATACCCTCAAAGTATACCTCCAGCTTCAATGCTTCATTAACAGTTCCAAAAGAAGTTTCTCCACTTTTTGGCACGAAGCGGTAATTGTTGTGAGCAATATTGCCCAGAAAATCAAATTCCCAATCCGTTGTCAGGTCATAGCTGATATAAGTCTGAAAATCAGTAAATTGAGGATTGTAATCGCCTGTAATATCCAGGGAATTCAGGAGGAATTTATTGGTCTTGTAGCGGAGGCCTGAAATATAACTCAGTCGTCTGTCTTTTGATGAACCCTCTAAATGCAGTGAACCACCCATAAAGCTCATAGCTGCTGATCCGGCAAATGTGCTGGGCTTTTTGTATCGGATATCCAGAACCGAAGACATTTTATCTCCATAACGTGCATCAAATCCACCTGCAGAAAACAGTACTGAGGAAACCATGTCAGGATTAATAAAACTCAATCCTTCCTGTTGTCCGGCGCGAATTAAGAAGGGGCGATAAATCTGAATATCGTTTACATAAACCAGATTCTCATCATAATTACCTCCCCGAACTGAGTATTGAGAACTCAACTCATTAGATGATGATACTCCCATTTGTTTTTTGATCAGTCCCTCAAAGCTACCTGAGGCGTCAGGGAGTACCTGTGCAATTCTGGGGTCAATACGAACCAGATTGGTGCTGTTTTCACGACCTGCTTTGACAACAGCCTCTGGTAGTTTCTCAACATTCTCAAGCATCTGGATTTTCAGAAGGATTTCTGAGGGATCAGAATAGTCAGAAGGAATCAAAAGAAATTCTTTGGGTTTATATGCCAGGTGCCGGAAGAGAATTGTTAGTTGGGCCTGGTAATCAGTTGTAAGCGTAAATCTTCCATTGAGATCAGTTGTCGCTCCTGAAGCTTTTCCTTTCACAGAAACGGTTACCAGTTCAAGCCTGCTTCCTTGCTCTCCTCTGATTACTCCTGATATTCGGATCTTTTCCTGAGCAGAAACAGTTAGTGTAACGAAGAAGATAGTTACAATGGAGATTATTGTTCGGATAACAGTCATTTATTTTCGTTTGAGGTCTCCGTTTTTCAAAGCTTTAAAAAACTGTGCCCAGGCTAATGGATTAGTGATATTTACAGGAGGAAGCTGACCTGCCCAGTAAAGATTATCATTATACATTTTCATGGTATTCCGGAAAGCAATTGAAGGAGTGGCGGGTGAATTGTAAAGAAGAGAGTGTAAGTCCATAATTGCCAAATTTTTGTAGGCTCTGTCAAGATCAGTCTCAGGCGGTTCATATGCTAAAATGGCCATCTTGAATCTTTCATAATTGCCCTGCCATGGTCTGATTACAAGTTCTTCCAGTTGTATGGTGTCTTGCTGTAAGAAGATCTCAAGGTAAGGGTACTCCACATTAAAAGTGTCTTTGACCACCATCGTTTTCATGTCGTACCCAATTGCCGTGAAAAGCAGAGTGTCACCAACTTCAGCCGGAAAATTAAAATAACCGTGGATGTCACTCGCAGTGGCCAGATTTTTATCCTTCAGGATAATATGAACATAAGGTATTATATCCAGACTATCCGTTAGAGTGCTACCGGATAAATGAAAAAATTTTGCTTTTTTCACATCCTTTTCCTTCTCTTTTTCCTGAGCCATCATCAGATTTCCACCTGATAAAAAGAGTAATGCTAGTATTATTGATCTCATTATATTCAAGAGCGTAAAAATAATGGGGATTGTACACTTTGCCAAACGGAAAAATAAGGTATTTTTACATACGAGTCCACGATTATTTTGTGGTCTTCATTATTTTAAGCCCATTATATCATAAAAAAATTGTTTTACAAATGAAAGAAGCTGTTTTATTAGGTGCGGAAGCAATTGCCCAGGGTGCCATTGATGCTGGAATGTCTGGTGTTTATGCCTATCCTGGTACTCCTTCGACCGAAATTACCGAATATGTTCAGCGCAATGCCTTTGCCCGGGAAGCTGGGATTCATTCTGAATGGTCAGCAAATGAGAAAACTGCTATGGAATCTGGTATTGGGATGTCATATGCAGGCAAAAGAGCCATGGTGTGTATGAAACATGTTGGTCTTAATGTGGCTGCTGATGCATTCATCAATTCTGCTATTACAGGCAGTGGTGGTGGCTTACTTGTTGTTGTTGCTGATGATCCTTCAATGCATTCCTCTCAGAATGAGCAGGATTCGAGATTTTATGCTGAGTTTGCTTTGCTCCCGGTTTTAGAGCCGGTAAATCAGCAGGAGGCTTATGACATGGCTTATAAGGGTTTTGAATTGTCTGAGAGATTTAAGCTTCCGATATTGATGCGTATTACTACGCGACTGGCTCATTCGAGGGCAAAGGTTCTGAGAAACGAACAAGTACCTGAAAATGAGCTTAAACTACCTGAGGATAAAACGCAGTTTATTTTATTACCAGGAATTGCAAGAAAACGGTATAAGGGATTACTAGAGCTACAGCCAGACTTAATCAAGGCATCAGAAGAATCTGAGTTCAATCAGTTTTTTGATGGTAAAGACAAGTCTATGGGCGTGATATGCTGTGGAATTGCACATAACTATCTCATGGAGAATTACCCGGATGGATGTCAGTTCCCTGTATTGAAAATCGGGCAATACCCACTACCTGTTGAGTTGATCCGCAGGATGACTGAGAGCTGTGAGAGGGTTTTAGTGCTGGAAGAGAGTTATCCGCTACTTGAGGAGAAATTAAAGGGTATTCTGAATAACGGACCGATTCAAATATCAGGACGCTTGGATGGTAGTGTGCCAAGAGATGGCGAGCTAAACCCTGATATAGTGCGAAAGGCAATGGGAATGCTCCCTGATGAGGGTCCTGATATTCCTGATGTTATGGTTAATCGTCCACCTGCTTTATGTAAAGGCTGTGGACATATTGATACCTACAGAGCATTATTGGAAGCACTGGAAGAATTTGGTGATGGCAGAACATTCTCGGATATAGGTTGCTATACCCTGGGAGCCTTGCCACCATATAACGCTATTAATTCATGTGTGGATATGGGTGCAAGTATTACAATGGCAAAAGGAGCTGCAGACGCCGGCCTGATTCCAGCAGTTGCTATGATAGGTGATTCAACATTTACGCACTCTGGAATGACTGGCCTGCTTGATATTGTAAATGAAAAGACCCCGGTTACAGTGATTATCTCGGATAATGAGACTACCGGGATGACCGGAGGACAAACATCTGCTGCACTTGGCCGGATTGAGTCGATCTGCCTTGGAATAGGTGTTGAAGAAGACCACCTTCGTCTTATTACTCCTTTGAAGAAATTTCATGAGGATAATGTTATAATTATGCAGGAAGAGCTAAAATATGATGGTGTATCTGTAATTGTTTCAAGAAGAGAGTGTATCCAAACTGCTTTAAAAAAGAAAAGAAAATGAAGTATTCAAATATAATTCTGGCCGGTGTTGGAGGTCAGGGTATCTTAACCATTGCCACCACTATCGGTATGGCTTCATTAAAAGAGGACTTGTTTTTCAAGCAATCTGAAGTGCACGGAATGAGCCAGCGTGGTGGGGCTGTTCAATCTCACTTCCGTATTTCTGATCAGCCTGTGCATTCAGATCTTATTCCGAAAGGACAGGCAGATTTAATCCTCTCAGTGGAGCCACTAGAGAGTTTGCGCTACCTTCCTTTCTTAAAGTCAGATGGTTGGCTGATTTGTAATGCAACGCCTTTCATCAATGTTCCGGATTATCCGGTCATTGAAAAAGTTCATGCCGAAATTGCAAAATGGCCTGGTCATCTAATAATAGAGGCTGATAAAATTGCCAGAGAGCTAGGAACTGTAAAAGCATCAAATATGGTGGTGCTTGGAGCTGCCAGTAGTAAGATTTGTCTTGATTTTGCCAGCCTTGAACATGGAATACGTCAAATGTTCTCAAGGAAAGGAGAAGATTTAGTCAATCTAAATATTGCTGCATTAAGGGCCGGCAGAGATTTTGCTGGATAGGTGAAAATTCTTACCAGATTTTATCTGGATAAACTCCTGTAGCCGAAAGCTCCCTAAGTTTTGAAATAACCAGAGGCTTGTCGTCCTGATAGGTGACACCAAACCACCTGGCAGTACTCTCAAGAACCTTCACATCCAGAACTCCATCCTGAATTAATTGATTAATCGCAAGTGGAATGAAAAACTCAGATTTAAGAGCTGTTCCGTTTTCTTCCATGAAGGCGACAAACTGCTCATAAAAGGGCTGGAGTAATGCTGGTGTAAATCCCCAAAAATTCATGGAAACAATTTCCTTTCCGGATAGATAATGGGTCTTTTGATGATCATCAACAAAAACAATATTCTCATCAATGCGTTCAATATGGGTTCTTTCAGTAACAGTGGTCAGGTGACCTTCATGGTTACTGGAGCATATCCCCCGTGAAACAAAACCATGTTCAGACAAGGTATTGTTTAGGATATAACCAACCATAGATTGAAGCTTGATGTCATCAGGATTAGTTTGAGAAAGGAATTCGGCCATAACCTTAAACGCATCAGCGCCATAAAAATCATCTCCGTTAATCACAGCAAATGGTTCTGTGAGCTTTTCTCTGGCCGCTAGCACTGCGTGCCCGGTGCCCCAGGGCTTGTTTCTTTCAGGATTGGTTTGGATGCCCTCAGGGATATCGCTCAGGCGCTGAACAACGTGATCAACTTCTATGACAGACTTGTACTTATTTGCAAATAATTCGTAGAAATCGGATACAATATCCTCACGTAAAACAAAAATCACCTTTCCGAATCCTCCGCGAACTGCATCATATACAGAATAATCAATAATCGATTCCCCGTTAGGCCCGAGAGGATCCATTTGCTTAAGTCCACCATACCGGCTTCCCATGCCTGCCGCCAATACCAAAAGAGTTGGTTTCATAATAATATGATTTGAATGGCGACAAAGATAAAAAGGAAAAAGAAAAAAAGGCTGGTTTTGGTCAGCCTTTTTCTGATCAGGTAAAAATTATTTGAGTGATGCAAGGCGTATGCATGGCTGATATTATTTGTACATTTACTTTCTTTTCAAATATGTGATAATGAAAAATAGCTTGCTACTGATTATTATGATTTTAAGTCTGTTTTCCTGTATTGGAGATGGTGAATCTGACATTTCTTTTTCCGGTACATTTCTTCCCTATCATGAGCCAAACCACTATATATGTTGTAAAACATCTGATATGGTGGTTGATGGTGTTTTGGATGATAATGAATGGGATCAGGCTCAATGGACAGAACTCTTTAAAGATATTCAGGGGGATGAATTGCCTGCTCCCAGGTATAATACGAGAGCGAAGATGGCATGGAGCAATGATTATCTTTTCATTGCTGTAGAAATTGAAGAACCTCATGTTTGGGCTACTATTACTGAAAGGGATGCAGTAATTTTCTATGATAATGATTTTGAGGTTTTTATTGACCCTGACGGCGACACACATCATTATTCAGAGCTGGAAATTAATGCTTTTGAAACAGTCTGGGATCTCATGTTAACCATGCCTTACCGTGATTTTGGTTATGCTGTTGATGCATGGGATATCGCAGGGCTGAAAGTTGGAGTTTCGGTACAGGGAACTATTAATGATCCCTCTGATGTTGATCAGGGTTGGACAATTGAAATAGCGATTCCTTTTAATATTATTGAAGAATGTGCTCCATACGACGATGTACCATCCCCAGATGATTTTTGGAGGATTAACTTCTCACGGGTAGAATGGAAGACTGAGGTAGTAGATGGCAAGTATGTGAAGCAGGTTGACCCTGACACAGGAAAGTCTCTGCCTGAAGATAACTGGGTCTGGTCGCCACAATACCATATTAATATGCACATGCCTGAGTATTGGGGATATATTGTATTTTCAGATGCTCCTGTAGGAAACCATAATTCTTCATGGTCATTACCAGTTGATGAGAAAACAAAATGGTATTTACGTAATGTCTATTATCTCCAGAGTGCTTACTTGGCAGAAAATCAACGATATGCAGAAGTGGTTTCTGAACTGGGTTGGCCAGCAACAATTAATGAGACAAAGATTCCCGTTCCAAACTTGCAGGTCTGCCGGAATGGTTTTAATGCTGTTTTACCTTCCTTGGAAGGGAATGGCTATTGGATGATTAACGAGAAAGGTCATATCAAAAAACTATCGGATTTAAATGAATAGATTGATCGGTTTCTGCTTGCTACTTGTTTTTTCTTTTGGATGTAATAAACAAGCCCCAACCCATAAATATATAGATCCATTAATTGGTACAGGAGGTCATGGACATACTTATCCCGGTCCGTCATTACCTTTTGGAATGGTGCAGCTTAGTCCGGATACACGATTGTCTGGATGGGATGGATGTAGTGGCTATCATTACTCTGATAGTGTAATTTATGGCTTTTCACACACCCATCTTAGTGGTACAGGAGTCAGTGATTATGGAGATATCTTACTGATGCCAACTGTAGGGCACGTAGTTATAAACCCGGGTGACCCTTCTTCCTCGGCTCAGGGATATAGTAGTCGGTTTTCACATGATACAGAAGAGGTTTCTGCCGGATATTATAAGGTCTATTTAGAAGATTATAAAATTGATGTTGAGCTGACATCAACACAAAGGGCTGGTCTTCATAAGTATACATTTCCAAAGACTACAGAGGCAAATATTATTCTTGATTTGCAGCACAGAGATGAAGTATTGTCCTCTTTCATCCGTGTTGTTAACGAATATGAGATAGAAGGATTACGCAGATCAAAAGCTTGGGCCAAAGATCAGTATGTATATTTTGTTGTCAGGTTTTCAAAACCTTTTAAGGATTATGGTTTGTACCTTCATGACAAAGAACAAACTGGTGTCGAAGTTAATGGCCGCTCAATAAAAGCTCACTTTTCCTTTACAACAAAGCGGAATGAAGAGATTTTAGTTAAGGTGGGAATCTCTGCAGTGAGCACTGCTGGAGCTCGAAAAAATCTGGAGGCTGAAATTCCTCAGTGGAGATTTGAAAACACAAAGGGCAAAGCGCAGCGAGCCTGGCAGAATGTTCTAGATCGTTATAGAGTTGACGTAGCTTCAGAAAGCCAAAAAAGGATATTTTACACAGCTGTCTATCATCAGTACCTCAATCCAAATCTTTATATGGATGTTGATAGTCTGTACAGAGGAAGGGATCTTTTGATTCACAAAGCAGATAATTTTTCAAATTACACCTTGTTTTCATTGTGGGATACATTTCGGGCAACTCATCCGCTTTTCACCATTATGGAAGAAGACCGTACCAATGATTTTATTAGCACTTTTATTACCCAGTATGAGCAGGGAGGAGTACTTCCGGTGTGGGAATTGTCTGCAAACGAGACCGGAACAATGATTGGCTATCATGCTGTTTCAGTTATAGCTGATGCTTTCATAAAAGGCATACGTGATTATGATTTAGAAAAAGCTTATAAGGCAATGAAAAATAGTGCTGAGCGCGACGTGCTGGGATTAAGGCCATATAAGTTACTGGGTTATGTTTCTGCTTCGGAGGAGAGTGAATCAGTGTCAAAAACGCTTGAATATGCATATGATGACTGGTGTATTGCTCAGGTAGCGAGTGGATTAGGCAGGTATGATGACTATCAGAATTATCTGAAAAGAGGATTAAGCTATATGAACTTGTATGA
Organism: Bacteroidota bacterium; assembly: GCA_034658635.1. Taxonomy (GTDB): domain Bacteria; phylum Bacteroidota; class Bacteroidia; order Bacteroidales; family UBA12481; genus JABHCC01. Next base: position 12,818 of record JAYEFL010000066.1, read on the forward strand.
TCCACAATCAGGGTTTATGCGTGCGAGAACTAACTCATTGTGGTTTTATCCTTTCGATCCCAAGGAGGTGAATTTTAATTATACTGAAGCTAATGCATGGCAATATAGTTTTTTCGTGCCCCAGGATATTTCCGGACTTATTGGATTAATGGGAGGTGATAAGCGTTTTGTGGAGAAACTGGATTCACTGTTTACAGAATCTTCCGAAACTACAGGAAGAGTACAGGCTGACATTACCGGATTAATCGGACAATATGCCCATGGTAACGAGCCAAGCCATCATATGGCCTATTTATATTCATATGCTGGAGAAGCCTGGAAAACTCAGTATTACGTGGATCAGATTCTTAATGAGTTTTATTCTGATGCTCCGGATGGCTTATGCGGGAATGAGGATTGCGGACAAATGTCTGCCTGGTATATTTTCAGTGCTCTTGGTTTCTATCCTGTTACTCCGGGTTTACCTGAGTATACAATAGGAGCTCCATTATTTAAAGATGTCAGTTTAGTGCTTGATGATGGCAAAGAGTTCAGAATTATTGCACCTAACAGGAATCTTGAGAATATTTATGTTCAGAGCATTAAATTAAATGGAGTACCACTCCAGCGTGGATATATTACTCACAGCGAGATTATGTCCGGAGGTATCCTGGAATTTGACATGGGCTCCACGCCCAACAAATCTATGGTTTCAAATCCTGCAAGCAGACCCAGATCAGAAATTAAAGATGAATCAATTATCCCTGTGCCTTATGTAATAAATGGTCAGAAGACATTTTCAGACAGGATGGATGTTAGCTTGGCCTGCATTGATACAACTGCTGATATTTTTTATGAATCAGTTAGCCACGCACTCCCTGGTTATGGTAATTTCAGGAAGTATTCCAGACCAATCCGCTTGACCCGTGGCCGCAAGATCAGGTTTTATGCTAGTAAAGACAGTCTTATTAGTCCGGTGTCTGAAGCATTGTTTTATAAACTCTCTAGTAGTCGCAAAGTACTATCATTGTCTCCCTATACAAATCAGTATTCAGCAGGAGGACAAAATGCACTTATTGATCAGGTCAGAGGGGCAAGAGATTTTAGAACAGGTGCCTGGCAGGGATTTGAAGGGATCGACTTGCTCGTAGAGGTTGATCTGGGATTTAACCAAACAATTCACCGTCTTGGGCTCAATTGCTTTCAGGATCAGTCAAGCTGGATTTTTATGCCAGTTGAAGTCATTTATGAGATATCTATGAATGGCTCTGACTGGGAGGAAATTGCAAGGGTTGCAAATGATGTGGATAAAGGTCTTCAAGGAGCATTTATTAAGGAATTCCGTACTGATGTTTGGAGAACGGCCCGCTATATCAGAGTGAGTGCAGAATCTGTTGGTACTTGTCCTGCATGGCATCCTGGTGCCGGAAACAATGCATGGTTATTTGCAGATGAATTAGTCATTGAATGATGCAAACTTGGTTCACAGCAAAATATGAAACTATTACGTTTATCTATTATTAGCCTGACTGCTTTCCTGCTTGGGGGAAGCTTTGCTTACGGCCAGGAAATTGTAACATCCTTTAAAGAAGGTCTTTCAGTACCCTTATCGGGGTCTTATGGTCGTGAGGCTGTTTTTACTGATGAATTCTGGTATAGGTATTCAGTTGATTCTCTCAGAGAACCTGCTGAAGGAGATGTGTTTTGTCAGGATAAAGAAGGCCTTGATATTTGCTGGACGAAATTATCTGCAGATGATAAAGGTTGGTTTCGTCACAGGAACCTTAGAGGAGGTTATATCGTTTTTGATTTCGTTTCAAAAAAGAGTCAAACTCTGATTCTTGAAGCAAATGGACATAGTGAAGTTATAATTAATGGAGCCCCTCGTGGTGGTGATATATATGGATATGGATGGGTGCAACATCCTGTAAAAATCAGAAAGGGAAAAAACAAACTGGTTTTCAGGGTTGGCCGCGGTAAGCTTCAGGCAAAGCTAGTTAAACCATTGAATTCTGTTTTTATAACTCACCGTGATTTGCTGATGCCTGATTTAATTCAAGATGATATCAATGGCAGACTTGGGGCAGTTAGGATTATTAATGCAACAAATAAAGTAATAAGAGGATACAGGATTAAAGCAGTAGCGGGAGGATTCAGTGAGACAATGCTGGATTTACCAACAATTCCTCCATTCAGCTCCAGAAAAGTCCCATTTGAAATAAAGTGGACAGCACAACTTGGGAAGGAACCTGCAGTCGTAAGTCTGACATTACTTGACCAAAATATGAAATTGGTGTTCTCTCTTGAAAATCCCGAGTTGAAAATCCAAATAAAAGATTCCAGGTCAAAGCATAAAGAGACTTTTATTTCTCAAATCGATGGAAGTATCCAGTATTATAGTGTTGTTCCACCGCTTAATGGTTGTCAGGATTCTTTGGCTTTGTTTTTTTCATTGCATGGTGCTTCTGTAGAGGCTGTAAATCAGGCAAATGCATATCAAGCTAAGGATTGGGGAACCATTGTAGCTCCTACAAACAGACGACCATATGGATTTGATTGGGAAGATTGGGGAAGATTGGATGCTGATGAAGTTCTTAAGCTTGCGATCGACAGGTACCATCCTGACCCTTCCCGAATGTATTTAACAGGACATTCAATGGGTGGACATGGAACCTGGCAGTTTGGAGTGACGTTTCCGGGATATTGGGCCGCAATAGGTCCTAGTGCCGGATGGTATAGTTTTTGGTCTTATGCAGGTAAGAATATGAGCAGTACGGATGATGATATCTCTGATATTATAAATCGGGCCACATTGCCAAGTAATACTCTCAGACTGTCACGAAACTACCTTCAATATGGAATCTACGTTTTGCATGGAGACCAGGATGATAATGTTCCTGTAAGTCAGGCCAGATTCATGCGTGAACATCTGGGGGGATTTCACTCGGATTTTTCCTATTATGAAAGACCTGGTGCCGGTCATTGGTGGGGGAATGAATGTGTTGACTGGAAACCCATGTTTGATTTCTTTAAATCTCACAGACAGCTACCAGCTAATGAAATAACACACTTTGAGTTTGTAAGCTCTTCACCTGGCGTTTCTTCCTCTTCAAGAATGTTAAATATATTGCAGCAATCTACTCAATTGAAACTTTCTTCTGCTCGTTATAGTCATGATGCTAAACAGAAAAAGATAAAGGTTGAGTTTGAAAATACTGCAAGGTTTATGCTTGACCTGACCGACTTTGAGAAGAATCAAATATATGATTTGAGCCTTGATTCCACAGAGATGAAGATTATACCCGGAGAAGAAGTCGAAAAATATTTCCGTCTTGAGAATAATCACTGGATTCCTGAGAATCAGACACCTTATGATGAAAAAGGTCCTCATAGAAATGGCTTATTTAAGTATGCTTTCAAAAACAAAATGGTTTTTGTTTATGGTACAAAAGGTAATAAAGAAGAAAATGAGTGGGCATTCAACAAAGCTCGTTTTGATGCTGAAACTTTTTGGTACAGAGGGAATGGAGCAGTTGATATTATTAAGGATACTGAATACTCCCTGAAAAAGTATCCTGAGAGAAATGTTATCTTGTTTGGCCATTCAGAAATGAATTCTGCCTGGGATATAGTTCTTGAAAATTGCCCAATAAAGATTCATCGCAATCAGATTACTATCGGCGATATGGTAATTACGGGAGAAGACTTGGCTGCATATTTCATCTATCCTTTGTCCGGAAGCGAAACCAGTAGTGTGGGTGTTGTTGCTGGAACTGGTTTGTCAGGAATGAAAACAGCATCTCAGAACAGATATTTTGTTTCAGGATCAGGTTTTCCTGATTTCCTTATTTTTAGAACTGAAATGCTGAGGCTTGGGGTGAATGGTGTTGTAAGTGCCGGCTTTTTTGATAACAAATGGCAGTTAGACAAAGCAGAGTATAAAATACGATAGCATGGAACGATCCTTTTTCTTGAAGAGTATCGCAGCATTGAGTGTTGCAGGCCTCGGAGTTCCTGGTCTTGTTAAAAGAGCAGTCCATCCTGAATCTGATGTTAAGCTCCTGACTTCAGATGCCGGGTATGATGATTGGACTTACTTAAGGAAGCACTTCAGTCTTCCACAGGGCTACCATTACTTTAATACTGCCGGGATAGGGGCAGTGCCGGTTCGTGTAAGGGAACAGGTTGCAAAGCATTGGAATAAAACGGAGACCTATCCGAAACCCGGGCATGATCTTAGCGACTGGACATCTGTGAAAGTTGCAGTGTCTCATTCAATCGGTGTTAGCAAGCCTTCCAACATAGCCTTAAGCAATTCTACTACTGAAGGAATTAACATCTTGTTAAACGGTTTTCCATGGAGAGCTGGGGATGAAATTATAAGTTCTACCCATGAGCATCCTGCATTGCATGCTCCGTTAATCAATATTTCTCAGCGAAAAGGAGTTAAACTCAGAATCTTTGAGCCAGACCTTGTCGATGGCATGAATAATATTCACAGGATTTTCAATCTTGCTACAAGTAGAACAAGATTAATATTTGTGAGTCTCGTGACATGTACAACAGGGCAGTGGCTTCCGATTGAGGAAATTGTGAATGAAGCCCATAAAAGGGGAATATTAGTAGCTTTGGATGGTGCTCAGGCTACTGGCGGCAGAGCCTTAAGGATGACAGACTGGGATGTTGATTTTTACACTTCAGGTGGTCAGAAATGGCTTTTAGGACCGAAAAGAACCGGTTTGTTTTATTTAAAAGAGGAACATCTGGATTTGGTCAAACCCACAACTGTTGGAGCCTATTCTGAACGTTCTTATGATATTCTTAATAATGAAATAACCTGGGCCCTTGATGCTACCAGGTACGAATATGCAACTCAAAATGAGTCTTTGTTTTTTGGACTGAAGAATTCAGT
>JAYEFL010000067.1:0-45805 GCA_034658635.1 Bacteroidota bacterium
AATGGTTCCAGGATCTGGTTGACGATTCAGGAAGACTAATGCTGAAACTATCAGTACCAGGCTGGCAGCCACGCTTATAACTGAATAAATAGGTTTTGTATTCAATCGCCTGACTTTACTTTCCTTTTGCACAGGTTCAAGATGCTGCAGTATACTTTGCTGAAGATCATCAGGCATAGGAATCTCTTCATTACTAATGGCTCTTATACCAAGCAATTGTTCTTTTGCCCACTTCCACTCTTTTGGAGTTTCATTTTCGCTAAAATATTCAATCAGATCCAGTTCCTCTTCCAGACTGGAGATCCCATCATAATATTTCTGCAACAATATTAAGGTTCTCTTCTTTTCCATGAACATAAATTTTTTCTAATTCCTCTCGTACTTTTTTTCTGGACCGGGAAAGCACAACCCTAACATTTCCTACTGAAAGACCCAGAACATCTCCCACTTCTTCATTGCTATAACCTTCAATATCACGCATTCTGATAACAGTTCTGTGAGGTTCTGTCAGCTCCATCACAATCCTTGTGAGAGACTTCATGGAGTCTGATTTATACAACTCTTTTTCAGGGTCACTCTCATCAGAAATCTGGTTTTTGAAGTAATCATTGACATCCAAAGAGACTGTTCTTCTGCTCTTTATTACATCCAGACAATGATTTCTGGTAACTCTAACTGCAAATGCTTCAACATTTTCAATTTCACGAAGTCGCTCTCTTTGGCTCCAAAGCTTGATAAAAACCTCCTGTACAGCATCTTGCGATTGCTCGGCATCTTCCAGAAAACGATAGGCATATCTATATAGCTTCTCGCTAAGTGGAACAATCTTAATATTAAAATCATTTGCCGTCATCATACCGTAGACGATTTGCGCCTTAAGTTGTTACAGACAAGATAGTAAAATCAGCGACCACCGGTAGTGACCACTTCGATTTTACGACTTACTGTTGAGTATCCGGTAAATATTCCTAAACCATTCTCAACATTTGTATAAACTGAAACAGGTTCAGAAAATGGATTTCCATGAGTTCTGCTATACTTATTGATTGATGCCGCATATAAATAATATGGTTTTGACACATGCTCAACATTAACATCTATCCAAACTGTATCAACTTCCATGAAAAAATATTTTCCAACAGACAAATCCATGCTAAACTCTTTTCCATTGAACAAATGATCAGCCATAAAAACCTTTTCATTAAAATAGACAATTGCATTATCCTCAACCAGCAAGTCTTGCACTTCACCCTGTCCTGTTGTTAAAAATTCAAAGTAGAGACGATAGGTAGTCATACTGTCTGTTAATTCAAATTCATCATAATCAAAAACACGATGAGTAACAAAAAGAGAAATTGCGTAAAAATTTTCTTCTTGTGGATCTTGTAATGAAAAGCTTAATTTCAGAGAGCTATTGCCCCAGGAATCCTCAATAGAAGAAGTATCTATTTCGCTGATGGGAACAGGAGGCAGCAACTCTGTCATGGCAGAAACGGATTTAAGTCCTGATGATTCTACCTCCAGGCGATAACTAAAACCAGAACTGGGGTAGAAGTCCAGCAGTTTATAATTGCCAGAACCCATATATTTCAGATCGCCTTTTTTGATATCATTTTCATATAGGCCAACAATAGCGTTCTCAAGAAATATGAATTTATTGTCTTCAAGGACAGACATAGATCTGGAAATATTTACTTCAACGAGGCTATCGGGATTAATCAGTCCATTCAGTACAATTTTTCTATCGCTATCCGGAATATCGATATCAATAATCGTTTCACAAGCCATGGCTAAAGGAATAATTGCCACTAATACATATATGATTCTTCTTGTTTTCATAATCTCAGATTATTTGATTTTAAAGCTGTAGCTTACAGAAGGAATGATTGGGAAAAGGCTGTATTGCTTCAGTACAGATGTGTTAGGACCATCCGGCACGTATACAGTACCGAACTCAATGAAGAATGGGTTCTTACGATTATAGGCATTATATACACCCACAGACCAGGTTCGGGTTCCCCACTTTACATCTTTGTTAAAATTAATCCCAATATCCAATCTATGGTACGCAGGCATACGATAATTGTTCCTGGTTTCAAAATAATCAACAGGGTTAAAATAGATATCCTCATCAAGAGGATCTCCAATCTCTCTGAAATAGTCATTGTTACTACCTAACCTTCCATACTTCTCAAGAGGCAGGGTTACAGCATTTCCAGTACCATACACCCAGGTCACACCCAGAACGATGTTATCACTTATCTTCTGACTGAGTACAATTGATACATCATGTCGTCTGTCATAGCGGTAAGGAAACCATTCTCCGAAGCTGATATTATCAAAACGTCGATTAGCCCATGATAAGGTGTATCCGATCCAACCACTGGTTTTGCCAACAGTTTTGCGGGCAAGAAATTCGATTCCGTATGCATTGCCTTCTCCAAATTCAAGTTTATCCTCCCAGCCTCCCTGCATGGAGAAGAAGCTTGATCCTTCTTTATACTCAATCAGGTTGTCCATCTCTTTATAATATCCCTCCATACTAAGCTCAAGCCCTTCAAGAATTTCATAAACAAAACCAAGAGCATATTGAACAGATTTCTGTGGTCTGATCATAGCTGTAGAAGGTACCCACAAATCAGTTGGCAGACCAATCCCGGAATTTGTCAGCAGATGAATATACTGAGTCATGTGAGAATATGCAGCCTTAACACTCATCTTTTCATTTATAAGAAAACGAGCTGACAATCGGGGCTGTACAGAATAGTAACTTGAGTCTTGAACTAAAAACCCTGATGCATGGATGCCGAAGTTAGCTTTGAACCTGGTTCCAATTTTCCAATCATCTTCAGCATACAATTCCATTTCATGAGCAAAGATCTCCTTGTTACCAAAAGTCGTATCAATAACACTGCTACCATTACTACCTGCCTGAAAGACAGTGACACCAGGACTAAATGTATGATATATATGATTGTATCCGAACTTAACAGAATGATTAGGATTTGGCAGATAGTCAAAATCTATCTTCCCGGCCCAATCCTGAATCCCTGAATCATAAGAAAATGCAAAATTCTCATATAGAGTATCCTGCTCTGTTTCTTTCATCTCCATGCTGGTATTAAAATTATACTTACTGTATGTCAGGGTGGTATTGCTGAATAGTTTTGGAGTGATAAGATAATTCCATCTGAGAGCCATAGTCATATTGCCCCATCCAAGTCCGAAATCATCTTCCCATAGATAATCTTGTCCTTCATCCTTGTTATGCATATACGCCTTATCACGCCCAAAGTATGTACTCAAAAACAATCTGCTTTTATCAGAGAAACGGTGATTAATTTTGGCTGTTGCATCATAGAAATAATACCCTCCAGTATTATTGCCCCTGTCATTTCTGGCATTACTCATCTGAATAAAGGGTTGCGCAAGAATATCTATATATGTTCTTCTGGCTGAAACAATAAATGAAGTTTTATCCTTCACTATCGGTCCCTCAAGAGTCAACTTAGACGATATTATGCCAACGCTTCCTTCCGCTGCGAACTTTTTATTGTTCCCATCCTTCATCCGGATATCCAGAACGGCTGAAAGTCGTCCTCCATATCTGGCAGGGAAGCCTCCTTTAATAAGCTTAACTGATTGAATAGCATCAGGATTAAAAACAGAAAAGAATCCGAACAAATGATTTGCATTATAAACAGGAACTCCATCCAGTAGTATCAGATTTTGATCAGGCCCTCCCCCTCTGACATAGAGTCCGCTTGTTCCTTCATTGCCACTTTGCACACCTGGTAAAAGTTGCAAGGCCTTCAATACATCCACTTCCCCCAGAAACATTGGAATTGCTTTTATGGTCTTGGAGTTCAGTTCCGTCATACTCATTTGAGAACTTTGCACAGCAGATTTAGCTTTTGCAGCTGAAATAATTACTTCATCAAGACTGATTACAGGGTCTAAAACCACAGTAATCAATGTATCTCTGGTCAGATTAATATCGAGAATTACAGGCTTATAGCCAACGTAACTAAAGGTTAGCCTGAAGCGTCCGTCAGGGAAGGTAAGGCTATAAAAGCCATAGGTATTTGAGATTACTCCCTGGAAATTTTCAGGATTATATATGTTAGCACTGATTAGTCTTTCACCGGTTGATTTGTCTTCCACATAACCGCTAATAGTGTGTTTCTGAGAAAAAGAGAAAGTTGAAGCTAGCAGAAGCAATAAAAGAATCAGAGTTTTTTTCATGAGAAGTATGGTTTCAATTTGTCAATCAGATCTTTTGGTGGTCGTGAAGGCCGACGAGTAGTGGCATCAGAAAAAACTAAAGAGACCTCACCTTCGTTAAGCTTTTGGCCTTCTTCATTGAACATCTCACAGACAAACCGAATTCTTGCTGTCGGCATCTCATCCAAACGTGTCACCATCGTTATCAGTTCGTCATAAAGAGCAGCGCGAAAATATTTGATTTTCATTCCGGAAACCGGAAGCATAATTCCTCGCTCTTCAAACTCCCTGTATGTGAACCCTAGCCCCCGGATCAATTCAGTTCTGGCAACTTCATAATACTCAGCATACTTACCGTAATAAACATAACCCATTTGATCAGTATCTGCATATCGTACTCTAATTTTTGTTTCTGATTTGTACATTTTTATATAGTTTTCAGTTATCAGAGCTCAGTTATCAGATTAATAAGAGTTTGTGCCGTATAGATCGAATTCAGTAGCATCTGTGATTTTTACATCAAAAAATGAGCCAACTTTAATATTATTATCCTTGTCTTTTATCAGAACTTCATTGTCAATTTCCGGGGAATCATATTGCGTTCTGCCTACAAAATATTCTCCTTCATGCTTGTCAATTAGAACTTTCAGGACTGTTCCGACTCGATTTTCATTATAGTCCAGGGATAAACTCTGCTGCAATTTCATTAATTTATCTGCCCGTTCTCTTTTTGTCACAGGTGGAATACTATCCTCATAATTCTTGAAGGAATGTGTGCCTTCTTCATGGCTGTAAGTAAACACACCCAATCGATCGAAGCGGATTTCCTGCACGGCATCATAGAGTTCATTGAATGCTTTCTCATCTTCACCCGGGTGCCCCACCAACATAGTTGTTCTAAGGGCAATATCAGGAATCTTTGAGCGAATCTTTTGGATTAGCTCCAGTCCGTCTGCCTTTGAATGTCCCCGTTTCATCATAGTCAGCACCTTATCATTGAAATGCTGGAATGGGATATCAAGGTAGTGGCAGATTATTGAAGACCCTGCCATTATATCAATCAGATCATCTCCGAACAGGTTAGGATAGGTATAATGAAGTCTGATCCATTCAATTCCATTAATCTTTTGTAATTCGTCCAAAAGTTTAACCAGTTCCGGGCGTTTATAAATATCAATTCCATATCTGGTAAGTTCCTGTGATATCAATATCAGCTCTTTAACTCCGTGGTCTGAAAGGTATTTTGCCTCTTCTACAAGTTTATCTACAGATTTTGAGATTTGTTTCCCTCTGATCATTGGAATTGCACAAAAAGCGCAATTACGATCACATCCTTCCGCAATTTTCAAATAAGCATAGTGATCAGATGTAGAATGTAATCTATGGAGCAGTTTATCATGAAAATACTGATATCCAAGATCTCTGACTATTGCAGGGATTTCATTAACTCCATACAGGGCATCAACTTCAGGAATTTCATTCTTTAATTCAGTTTTGTATCGTTGTGATAAACATCCCATTACGACAAGATGGGAGTTATGACTTTGCTTCTTCAGGTCAACTGCTTCCAGGATTGCATTGATTGATTCTTCTTTTGCATCGCCAATAAAGCCACAAGTATTAATAATCAGAGTATTAGCATCCGTTGTTTCAGGATTAAGTCTAACTTCAATTCCATTTGCTTTAAGCTGAGTATAAAGGAACTCGGCATCTACCAGGTTCTTTGAACAGCCCAGGTTAATAATATCGATTTTCTTCATATTACGGTGGTTTATCTAATCGCCGAACAAAGATTGCACAAATTGCTGGCGATTAAAGATCTGGAGATCATCCATTTTTTCTCCTAATCCAATGTACTTAACTGGTATCTTGAATTGATCAGAAATACCAATAACCACACCTCCCTTTGCTGTACCATCCAGTTTTGTCAAAGCCAGAGATGTCACTTCAGTAGCAGCAGTGAATTGTTTAGCTTGTTCAAAAGCATTCTGCCCGGTTGAGCCATCCAGAATCAGCAATACTTCATCAGGAGACCCGGGAACGATCTTTGACATAACATTCTTAATCTTAGTCAGTTCGTTCATAAGATTCACTTTATTATGCAGTCTGCCGGCTGTATCAATTATTACCACATCAGCCTGCAGGGCTACTGCCGACTTAATTGCATCATAAGCTACAGAAGCTGGATCCGATCCCATTTTTTGCTTTATAATAGGCACCCCAACCCGCTCAGACCAGATATCCAACTGCTCTATAGCTGCTGCTCGAAATGTATCGGCCGCCCCCAGAACAACAGATTTTCCGGCTTTTTTATAATGGTATGCCAGCTTTCCAATAGTGGTTGTTTTACCAACCCCATTAACTCCAACCACCATAATCACATAAGGTTTGCGAGCAATTGGCAACTCCCATCCACTATGGTCAGTGCTATTATTTTCTTCCAATAAAGCAGCAATTTCCTCTTTCAGAATTTGATTCAACTCTTCGGCACCTATGAATTTATCTTTGGCAACTCTTGCTTCAATGCGTTCTATAATGCGCAAGGTTGTATCTACGCCAACGTCTGAGCTTATCAGAACTTCCTCAAGATTATCAAGAACATCGTCATCAACCTTTGATTTACCAGCAATAGCACGGCTTAGCTTTTTAAAAACACTCTCTTTTGTTTTTTCTAATCCTTTGTCCAGACTATCTTTTTTTTCCTTTGGGGTACGCTTAAACAGGGCCATATTGTGTTTCTGATATAATCATGAAAATTAAACAAAAAAAGCTCTCTTCTATGCAGAAGAAAGCCATTTTCGTTATAAAGTGCGTAAAGCGCTTATTTCTTATCGAAATAATCTTTTACGTGATCGTTGTGTACGATCATTTCCTTGAAGGAATATGCTCCGGTTGTTGGTGATTTCACCATTTTGATAACCTTTGAAAAGTGTTTCCCTTCGCCTTTTTGCAATGATGCTACTACTTTCTTAGCCATAACTCAGAATTATTTAATTTCCCTATGAACAGTAACTTTGCGAAGAATTGGATTATACTTCTTCTGCTCCATACGATCCGGAGTGTTTTTTCTATTCTTAGTAGTGATATACCTGGAAGTTCCTGGCATACCAGAAGTTTTATGCTCTGTACATTCAAGAATTACCTGTACCCGGTTTCCTTTCTTTGCCATAATCGCTCAGCTTATTAATATTTTACTATGAAGCCCTTCTCCTTCGCTTCTTTTAAACATACGGCCAGTCCTTTCTTATCAATATTCCTGATACCGGAGGCTGAAACCTTAATTGTAACCCAGCGATCTTCTTCGACCAGGTAAAATTTCTTTTTAAAAAGATTTGGATAAAATCTTCTTTTAACTCTTCGCTTTGAGTGAGAAACGTGGTTACCCACCATCATTTTCTTACCCGTTATCTGACAAACTCTGGACATTTCAATGCGTTTTTCTGTACTACTATTATCTATTCTCTAAAAACGGAATGCAAAATACGTGATTTTTATTGGATTATTCAAATTATCCAGCAAAAAAAGCCCGCTTTGACTTACCAACAACTTGAAGTTTATAAATCATTTGATTTATGGAATTCTCCAAATCCAGCATCCTGATGTTCTTCAATAATCAGCTGACGCAGCAAGTTCAATCCGGCAAGACTGGCTCTTGTAATATTTCTTCCCCGGTGGTTTCCGAAATAAAAACGTTTAGAAACTATTCTTTTTGAAGAAGCCACAGCGATCCAAACAAATCCTACAGGCTTATCTTTTGTCCCACCTTCCGGTCCTGCAACCCCTGAAGTAGCAATAGAATAATCAACATTCAGAGTTCTTCTGGCATGATCTGCCATTTCCTTACAAACTACTTGACTAACTGCTCCGAACTCATTCAGCTGCTTTTGATCAACATCCAAAATATCTCGCTTAGTATCATAGGCATAAGCGATTATGGAGCCTTTATAGTAGTCTGATGACCCGGGAATCGATACAAAAAGACTTGCAATATTGCCACCTGTACAACTTTCAGCAGTTCCAACGGACATTTTAATACTCTTCAACATTTTCCCAACGTGCTCCTCCAGGTTTTCATGCACATAACTATATATGGCTTCGGGTATCACAGTCCCCAGCTTTTCAATTTCGGCATTCAATCCATCCAATAGTTTCGCAGGGGGCTTTCCCCAGGCAGTTAACCTCAGTTTTACGATACCGGGAGATGGCAGATATGCAAGTGAATAATTGTCTTTTAAGCCAGATTCCCAAGAAGCCAGTTTGGAAGCCAACACAGATTCTGCAAACCCGGTTGTCATAATCATCTTGAATAATCTTCGTTCTGAAACAAGATTTTCTCTGAGCCATGGAAATAACTCATTCTCAGCAATGCTTTTCATTTCAAATGGCACTCCCGGAAGAGAAACAACAACTTTGGCACCACGTTGAAACAACATACCAGGAGCAGTTCCTGTCATATTATTCAGTACCAGACAGTCATCAGGAATAAGCGCCTGATCTTCATTCGTTTTAATGAAAGGGACATTCCGGGAGCTTAATATCTTTTTAATGTTTTTTGCTACCTGGTCACTTACTACCAGTTTCATGTCAAAGAAATCAGCAAGAGTCTGCTTGGTTCTATCGTCTAAAGTCGGACCCAGCCCACCAGTGATTACAACCAGATCGGCACGATCCATAGCTTGCTTCAGGGCTCTTACTATGTGCTCAGGCTGGTCAGACACAGAGCTGATCTGAACCACCTGAAAGCCCTGAGCATCCAGGTTTTGTCCTAACCATGCAGAGTTAGTATCAACTGTTTGTCCGATCAGAATCTCATCACCAATTGTTATTATTTCTGCTTGAATAGATATTCCCATTTTAATTCGTTATTGTTCTAACTCGCCAAACTGCAAGTCCAGTTTAGCTTTTTGGCTAATCCGATCCAAAAGATCAGCAGTATACTCATCGACATATCGTTTTTGTCCGAGTTCTTTTGACTTTTCCAACCATTCAATAGCCAATGCAAAATGATCAGTCATTTCAGCAGCCACAGCCATATTAAAACTGGCTCTGGAGGCAATAATTTTATTATTAGACTTGGTAAATGGCAGCCATTCTTCAGCAGCTCCTTTCCAGTCTCCTTCAACAACCAGCTTCTCAGCAGGGTGAAAAATTGGGATTGACGACTTATAATAAATGCGATTTATCTCTTTCCATGTGGGTGCAATACCAGAAGCAAAGCTGATACCCGCATTGTAGCTAGCAGAATTCATAAGTCTCAATAAATGACGAGTATCCTGTAATCTAAAGTTATTACCTCTATTGCGAAACTCAATTATTGTAGTGTCCTGAATTCTGTACAAACTTATTTCCTTCGCATTGAAATTATACAGCCGCCAAAAGAATGTTGATAGAATACAGTAGTAATTCTCCACGATATTATCATTCGTATTCAGGTCAATTACGGTATCACTAAAGCTGGCAGTAGCCAATTCAATTAACAAACCTGTTGAATCCGGATAAATATTTCTCAGAAATTTCCAATTCAGATTTTTTGAAGGTTGTGGCAGAAAACCAGGAAGGTTTCGTTTAGTTATAGTCTCAATTACGCTATACCTGGGACTTTCGATGAGACCATCTTCCAGGCCAAGAATGGCTTGCTTTAGTAATGCAGAGTCACTTTTAAAACTCTTCTCCCATTCATTTCCTGAGAAATAGCCCGATGGATTCGGACCCAAATCCATTCTGCAAAATACTCCAACATTTTCAACATCTGGTGAAACATCTATCTGCGCCGGAAACAGTATTTCAGCCTGATAGTTATAGGCAAGGATACAAGACGATAAGATCATAGCTAATCCAGGTAAGATTACGCCATAATGGAATACTGTTCTTATCATCATTATTTATATACGGCAGTGACTACCAGTTTTTTATGATCTTGCCAGACTTGATTTGCTCTTCCAGATCAAGTGATCTCATTGTTAGTTCGTTAATAAGCTCTAAATGTAATTTTGCTGGCATTAATTTCTGTGCTCGTCGGGCAAAACCCAGTGCTTTATAAAGATAACCTTCCTTTTCTGCCTTAAGAGCCATATTGTAGCTGCACATTGCCTTTAATTTGTCACTCTCCCCATTATAAGCATTATAATCCCACTTCCTCTCAGCTTTGCTCCATTCATCATTTGCAATCATTTCAGCAGCATCTTCGATCACTGGATCTCCCTTGATATAATACTTTCGTTTAAGCTCAATTACCCCGGGCTTCATAAATTTTGCATACTCCTCACCAGCAAATACTCCTGCCATAATAAAACGCTGTTGTTTTGCTGGCAAAGCTTCAATCGCCAACAACTTTGTATCACCTTCACGTTGTATACTATACCTCACTACATACACATTTTCATCGAGTGTTCTTCTAAGTTTTGGCTGATAAAACCTCCAGCCTGTTGAAACATCAAGCTCAACCTTTGCCAGGAACTTATCACCTTCCTGACTGACAATAATTTCAGATTCATCGATACTGAAAGATTCAAGAATAATTATGGCATGAGAAAAGTTCCTTTTGGAGATTTTTAATAATCCCTCCCATGGCAGAGGATCTGGCAAACTATCACCATTATGCCTGAGCATAGGTTCTGCCTTAGGAATTCTGGTTACATAACGATCATAAGAACCAAGAAGATGATCAAAAGACCTATAGCAAGTATCCGATGCTGCAAGCATAACTGAATCTACTGACTCATAGGCTCCCCAGATAATCCTGTCATAATCTCCTTCAGCCGGAACAAATCTTGAAAAAACTACAAATGATCTGATCCCAGGAGGAAGTTCCATTCTCAGTGGAGTGTGAACATTTACCATTATTGATTGAGTTGAGCATCCAACACCCAATACGGTAAATAATACAAGTGATAAAACTTTAAGTTTTCGAATCATAGTTACAAATAATTTTATCTGGTACCTGACCAACGTCGCAAAATCCATTCCAGACTAAACAAGAAAATAATAATAAATAAAAGATATCGCCAATTCAATAAATTAACCCAACGACTTTCATTATAAGCAGGAACACTGTCTCCATCAATTTCACTCAAATAATTAAGCAAATCTGAGCTTTGAGACTCGGTAAAAAACTTACCTCCTTTAAGAATAGCCAGGTGCTCTAGATCATCATAGCGAGCCTGAGTATCCATATTCTCCAGAGGTATTTCAAGCACTTGAACAACACCTGATTTTCGAATTTCGGTATTGGAAATATGTGTATAGCAGTGGTAAACATATTGCCCGGGTATCAATTGATTCAATTCCAGCCAGTATTTATCATCCAGCTTTCTGAATTCCATTTTTCGAATACTCCCATCAGGTAAAACTAAATCCAAATAAAGATCAGGATAGTTAATCAATTCAAAGCTTTCATTATACAGCTTTGCTTTCCAAACCAGACTTTCGAAACTGGATACAGATCCTTGAACCTCAATCTTCAATGGATCATCAATTTCATTTATTGTCAGATAACTGATTACAGATGATATCAAGCTCCTGGTATAAAAATTATCTCCAAACAACAGGTATTCAAACATATTCCATCTCCACAGTCCCTCACCCCACCAAAAACCGATTTTTGAATTACCATTTCTTACAAACCAGACCAGGGGGTCAGGCAAGTCAATACCTTTGATTTGTTGGAATAGGAGAACAGATGATTGGGATTTTAAAGAAATCCCGGATAATGGAGCTCTCAATGGAGGCATTTCAGGTAAAAAACCCGATAAATCTTCAGGGAGTAAAAACAGATTAAACTGCTCATTTAATCTTCCGCCAAAATTCTCTCCGGAATTCCTTTCATTAGGAAAACTTATAATATCATAATGATTTTCAAGCTCCTGCAAGGAAGTTCCTGGCCCTACCATGATAAGAGTATTTATCTCACTTTGGATGAGTCTACTAAAAATGGCATCATCATTGGCGCTAATGGTTGGTAATTGATAAACGATAGCAAGCTGATATTCATCAAACTCAGGTTCTCCCCGATCGATTGGCCATATTGTAAGTTCAAATCTTCCTGATTCTGTCAAAATTTCTTCGATCACCCGAATATCAGGATTAGGTGAATAATAAAGCAGTATAGCCTGATGTTTTTGTTTAACCACCTCAATGGCGATAGTTCGTTTGTTATTGAACAGGTTCAATTCATTTGCCATAGGAGAAAGGCGTAGTTCATACACCTGATTTCCCAATTCACTTGCTTCAACCATTAGGGAAACCCTCCCCTTACCATCTATCGGATCAAGATTAACAAGGGTATCAATAAGTACTTGTTCTGCTTTTGAAAAGTACAATCTCACCTGTTCCTGATTTGATTTATCAGCCTGAAACAGAACATCAACAGGGAATTTACTATTCTGATATACCATATCATTCACAAGAACTTCTTCAATTCTCAGGTCAACTGATTCTGTAGTATCTCCAATAGCCATTACACTAATGGGGAATGGCCATTCAGACTGAGAGCTCATAAGATCTGCCCCTGAGGTTGAGATCCCATCAGTAATAAGCAATAACTCTCTTACAGCTTTAGTATAGTAGTTATCTCTCAGGTACGAAAAGAGATTGCCAAAATTTGTTGATTGATCAGAAAAGGATATCCTGGAGGCTATCTGTACATCTGTACCGAACACAAGACCCTGAACAAGAAATCTGTCTTCTAATGCCACATTAACAGACTCAAGCAGTGCATTTAATTCTGATATTTGCTCAAGAGAATCCTTCCCTGTCAGTATACTTCTGCTATTATCAACAGCCACCACATACACAGGCTTCGGATTTACAGTTGACTGCTTTTTCCAGAGGAAACCAATGAAAAGAATAAAAACCAGAAAAAATCCTAAGCCCCTCAAGGTACCAAGAAAGAATCTCAGAGTTATACTAAATAATTCACTGTTTCTCTTTCCTGTATATGACCACCAGGAAAGAAAAATGGCCAGCATCAAACCAATTGATGCCAGCCAGATCGGTAATTCAGTTTGTATTTGTTGTGTCACTACAACTTATTATCGATTTATCAGGTCATCATGGCTCCACAAACCTGTACAACCTGTCCACTGACGTATGAAGAAAGGTCAGATCCAAGGAAGACAGCTACTTTTGCAACTTCATCAGCAGTTCCACCCCTCTTTAAAGGGATTTGTTGAGCCCAGGCTTTTTTTACGTCCTCACCCAGTTTATCAGTCATTTCAGTTAGAATAAAGCCAGGTGCAATAGCATTGCTCCGGATATTTCTGGATCCTAATTCCCTGGCTACTGATTTTGTAAAACCAATTATTCCGGCTTTTGAAGCAGAGTAATTTGCCTGTCCGGCATTTCCTCCCACACCAACAACAGAAGACATATTAATGATGGAACCCATTCTTTGTTTGAGCATAATTCCCTGAACTGCCTTAGTGAGATTGAAAACGGACTTCAGATTTACGTGTATTACTTGATCCCACTGCTCTTCAGTCATTCTCATGAGTAAGGTATCACGGGTAATACCGGCATTATTGACCAGGATATGAATTCCGTCAAATTCCTTCATTGCCTCTTCTACAACTTTTTTGGCATCCTCAAAATTACTGGCATCAGAAGCATACATTTTCACCTTGACTCCTTTAGCATTCAGTTCTTTTTCTAAAGCTTTGGCATTATCATCATAAAACAGATCCGTCAGGATAAGGTTTGCTCCTTCCTCCGCAAATCTTTCTGCAATAGCTTTACCAATACCTCTGCTGGCACCAGTAATCAAAGCAGTTTTTCCTTCCAAAAGTCCCATATTATTAAAATTAAGTACTATTTCGAATTGATCAATATAAATCTACAGGCCCAGCGCCTTCTTCATTGTAATTCCAATATCAGCTGGAGATTCAACTACGTGAATACCACATTCAGTCATTACTTTCATTTTAGCTGCTGCAGTATCTTCTGCTCCTCCAATAATTGCTCCTGCATGTCCCATTCTACGTCCTTTAGGAGCAGTTTGTCCAGCAATAAAACCGACAACCGGTTTTGTTGCATTATCCTTTATCCATAATGCGGCATCAGTTTCCATGGTACCTCCGATTTCTCCAATCATAACAATGCCGTGTGTATTTTCATCTTCCATAAACAACTTAATGGCATCTAATGTTTTTGTTCCGATAATTGGATCACCTCCTATACCTATACAGGTGGATTGACCAATTCCAAGGCGAGTTAGCTGATCTACTGCCTCATAAGTCAAAGTTCCGGAACGACTCACTACTCCAACATTTCCTGCTAAATGAATAAATCCTGGCATAATACCAACCTTAGCTCCGTCGGGGGTAATAACTCCCGGGCAATTAGGACCTAAAAGTCGCGATTTCTTACCTTCCATATAGCTTTGAACCTTCACCATATCATCAACAGGAATTCCTTCTGTAATGGTAACAACCAGTGGAACTTCAGCATCAACAGCTTCCATAATCGCATCGGCAGCAAACGGAGGTGGGACAAAGATTAAACTAACATCAGCACCAGTAGCTTCAACTGCCTCTGAAACAGTATTAAACACAGGCTTATCAAGGTGAGTTGAGCCACCTTTTCCCGGAGTAATTCCTCCAACAACATTAGTACCATATTCAATCATTTGAGTAGCATGAAAGGTACCTTCTTTACCAGTAAAACCCTGTACAAGGATCTTAGAATCTTTATTAACTAGAACAGACATATTTTTTGGTTTTCAAGTGTTATTATTGAGTGACGAATATACAAAAACAATGGCTATATTATAGTCCAAATATGAATCTGATGAAGATTGCTTTCATTGTATCAATTTGCTTAATATTTGTTGGATGTAATACTACTCCAGATGGATCTGGTATTACCGAAATGCCTGTTAGCCAAATCAGGCAGGAAAGGATTGAGCTTGATTTCAACGTAACGGAGGCACAGATTATTGATCAACTTAGTAAAACCTATCCAAACCTCACACCAAAACAAATATCTGTCTGGGAAGAAACCGGTGAATTGGAGATGCGGATTATCAATGGAGAAAAGAAATATTTCAGAAATGCTGTAAGTAATCTTTATCGTTTAAATTCAGAAGCCCGACAAAAACGCGACAATATTTACGGCCTGCCATCCAGTGGTCTTAATGAGTTTCGCGTACATCAAGCAGAACATGTGCTAAGTGAAATTGACAATAAAAACCAACCACAAGAGAGGAACTGGCATATTCAATTCACAATCACGGTGCAGCCAGGGGTGGTACCAAATGGTGAAATCGTTAAATGCTGGATGCCCTACCCCAAGCCTCACCAGAGCAGGCTGACAAATATCCGGTTAATTAGTGTAAACAATGAGAATATCCTTATTTCAGACTCAAACTCTTTGCACAGAAGTCTATATATGGAAAAGCAGGCATCTGATGAGCACCAAACTCAATTCAGATATGAGCTTAGTTTCTCAACGCAGGCAGAATGGGTTGATCCTCTTGACTTGACATCATTACCATACGATCATTCTTCTGAAACCTTTATGAATAATACGCAGGAACAATTTCCCCACATTGTTTTTACTGAAGAAGTGAGGCAATTGGCAGACAGCCTTACTCTGGGAATTACTGACCCTGTAAAGATTGTAAAGGCACTCTATTACTGGATAGAGGAGAATATCCCATGGGCATCAGCTTTGGAATACTCAATTTTTGAATGTATTCCTGATTATGTATTGAAATACAGACATGGAGACTGCGGAATGGTAAGCTTCTTATTTATGTCGATGGCACGATATAAGGGGATACCTGTAAAATGGCAAAGCGGATGGATGCTTCATCCCGGTTATGAGAATCTACATGATTGGGTTGAGGTATATTATGAGGGGATCGGCTGGATCCCTTTGGATGTGTCTTTTGGATTAATATCCTCTACGGATTCAAAGATTCGTGATTACTACATAACTGGCATTGATGCCTTCAGATTGATTGTAAATGATGCAGTTGCTGCAGAGCTCAATCCTCCTAAACAGTTCTACAGAAGTGAACCTTTTGATTTTCAAAGAGGTGAGTTAGAATGGAGCGGAGGCAATCTATATTTTAACCAATGGGATTATTCACTAAAAATCATTAATAACCATGAACAATAATATATTAAAAGCACTGACTATCAGCCTGCTTATCTGCATGATTATTCCATTTACCGGATGCTCAGGAGAAAAAGCTGCTGACAAAAACCGGGAAATCGTTGAGGTATTGGATAGTCTGAAAAATGTATACGCGCCAGACTCCCGGATTGCACTGGTTGAAGTTGAACCAATTCTAAACAACAATACTTTGACAGTTAAGGGAGAATCCAGTATCCCGGAATTTGGAGAGGCTCTCTTTTCAATTCTGAATAATCTAGGATATTTGACGGTTGACAGTCTGACAGCTTTACCACATCCTTCTTTAGAAAAGCAAAATTGGGCATTAATTAATCTTTCTGTTGCAAATCTCAGAGGAGAACCAGGTCATAGTAAGGAAATGGTGACTCAGGCTTTGATGGGAACCCCTGTTAAACTTTTAAAAAAGGAGGGAAGTTGGTATCTAATACAAACTCCTGATCAATACCTGGCCTGGACTGAAGAATCTGCCTTATTCAAAATCAGTAAAGATGAATTAAGTGTGTGGAACAACAATGATAAAGTAATAATCACTCAGGATTATACAATTATCAGAGAAGGTCCCCGATCATCTTCACATGCAGTTTCAGATATTGTAATAGGTGGAATTGTGAGAAAAGTCGGCAAAAAAAGAGGATTTACAGAGCTTATTATGCCTGACGGAAGAAGAGGTTTTCTACCCAATAGTGATTGTCGTGATTTTAAGATTTGGAATGAGACAATCATTCCTGAGCCGGATAAGTTTATTGAACTCGGGTTTGAAATGCTTGGCCGTCCCTATCTGTGGGGAGGAACTTCATCGAAAGGAATGGACTGTAGTGGTTTTGTGAAAACACTATATTTTTCCGGAGGATTAATACTTCCAAGAGATGCTTCACAGCAAGTTCTCCAAGGTGAATTGGTTGATACCAAAGAAAACTTTTCCAAGTTACTGAAGGGAGATTTGTTGTTTTTCGGACGTAAGGCTTCGGAAGAATCCAGAGAGAGAATCACACATGTTGGTATGTACATTGGCAATGGCAGCTATATTCATGCGTCAGGGAAAGTGAAGATTAACAACTTTCTTCCTGAAAATGATAATTATTCTCAGTATTTAGTAAATATCTTTGTGAAGGCAAAACGAGTCATAAATATAGAATCCGATGATTTGCCTACTCCGGTTTCAACACATCCCTGGTACAATTAGATTATGAAAAGAAGAACCTTTATCCGAAACTCTGCTATTCTTTCAGGAATTGCAAGTTTACCAGTAACAGCCACTGCATCACAACTAAGCAATACTCTCAATTCTCCAAAATTACCCATGGGGAAAATGAAATTGGAGTTTGCTCCTTTTAATTTGCAACTCAAACACGTATTTACTCTGGCAACAAGCTCACGAAGCACTACCCCTGTGATGCTGACTGCGATTCATTATGAAGGATTTACAGGGTATGGAGAAGCCAGCATGCCACCTTATCTGGGTGAAAGTCAGCAAACAGCGGCTAAATTCCTGAAACAGGTGGATTTGGACCAATTCTCTTCACCCTTTTTATTAGATGATATCCTTACTTATGTTGACCATATAGCCCCCGGTAATGCTGCTGCAAAAGCATCAATAGATATTGCTTTACATGACCTTGTGGGTAAAATCATGGATCAACCCTGGCACAAAATATGGGGGTTATCTCCTGATAAAACCCCGGTTACCTCATTCACTATTGGCATTGACACTGATGAAGTTGTAAAGCAGAAAGTAAGAGAAGCCTCACCATACAAGATACTGAAAGTCAAAATGGGGCGTGAAAATGACAAAGAAATGATTAAGGCTATAAGGAGTGTCAGTAAAGTGCCTTTGTGTGTCGATATTAACCAGGGGTGGACTGAAAAACATCATGCCCTTGAAATGATTTACTGGCTTAAAGAACGGGGAATAGTGTTTATTGAACAACCCATGCCAAAAACATCCATTGATGATCTTGTTTGGTTGCGAGAGCAATCTCCCCTTCCAATTTTTGCAGACGAAGCCCTTCAGCGTCTTGTAGATGTTCCAAAAATGCAAGGAATCTATGATGGGATTAATATTAAGTTGATGAAGTGCACCGGAATGCGTGAGGCTCACAAAATGGCTAATCTGGCTACTGCACTTGGAATGAAAGTAATGCTTGGGTGTATGACAGAAACCAGCTGTGCAGTGTCAGCAGCTGCGCAGCTATCTCCACTCAGTGAATTTGCCGATCTGGATGGCAATCTGTTAATCAGTAATGACCCTTACACCGGTGTACTAATCAAGGATGGTAAAGTCACTCTGAATAATCGGCCTGGAATAGGAATTAAGGTTGTCAATAAGATCGTTTGATCAAAGCTTGAGTATTTCCTTCAGATCCAAATCATCGTCCATATCATTTTGTTTTTTAACAAGAAGCTTCTTCATGTCAAGCAAGACGGTCTGATAGTCAGGATCATCAACTAAATCATTCATCTCATCAGGATCCTTGATAATATTAAATAACCGCAGGACAGGTACTTTGGGATAAACAATCAATTTGAACTCTTCTGTTCTGACACTCCTTTGGAGATTCATATAACAACCATAAATGGCATCATATGATTCTGATTTCGCATGGTTTAGCACTAATGGGAGAAGGCTATTAAACTCTATAGCAGGTATTGATTCTCCTCCAGCCAGCTGTAGGGCAGTAGGAAGAACATCCTGAAGGTAAACCTGATCAGAGATTAAAGTATTCTCTGGTATGCCTGGTCCAGACATAACCAGTGGTACTCTGACGCTATGATCATACAAATTTTGTTTCCCCACTAATCCGTGGTGTCCAACAGATAAACCATGATCAGCGGTATAGATAACATAGGTATCATCTTTTTGTCCGGTTTCCTCAAGGGCCTTTAGAATTCGACCAATCTGAGTATCGGTATGACTGATAAGCGCATAGTATTCAAGCTGATTAACTTTTATGGCATATTCAGTTCTGGGAAATGGAGCTAATGCTTCGTCTCTGAGTTTCGCAGGACAACCCATGGAGTCTTTATAAGGATATTCTGGCAGAAATGAAACTGGAAGAACCTGATCTTCTATTGGATACATATCGATATACTCTTTGGGTGACTGTCGGGGATCATGCGGAGCGTTAAAGGCCAGGTACATAAAAAATGGATCCTCACTTTCGGCTGCCTGTTTTAAGAATATCTCAGCATCGTCGGCCAGTACTTCACTCCAGTGCTTTCCACCCTTCCAGAATCCGCCATGAATTGTATCCCACGGCATCCAGGACTGATCTGAAGGATCCTTTGGACGGTGATAGCCTGCAGGAGTTTGATTAGGCATACCTGGTCTGACATGACGGACATAATCAAATAATTCCTCAGCATTAGCTTTCACATGCCACTTGCCAGAAAAATAAGTATCATACCCCAAATCCTTCATGCGCTGCGACCAAAATTGCCGGTTAGCTACCAGATCTGAGAAATCAGGCTCGGCTCTTTTAGCATGCCATACAGACATGCCTGTATTGAGCATAGCTCTGCTGGCAACGCAAACAGCTCCATGCCATGCTCCCATATTATAAGAATGCGTAAAAGTAACACCTGAATATGCCAGTTTATCCAAGTTTGGTGTAATCAGATGCTTGTCGCCGATAGCGCTTACGGTATTATATCGCTGATCATCAGTAAAAATGAATAGGATATTTGGCTTTTCAACAAGCTTCGTTTCTTTACATCCCGATAGCAAATAGGTAACAACAATTAATGGAATACAGAACTTCAGATTTCTCATCGTTTCAAAAGTTTAGTTAAATCCAACAATAAATTCTCTGGTCACACTCCATGGTTCTGATTTAATTCCGGTGAATGACTTCCATCTTGGGGTGCCAGGTTCTCCTATCCAGAATGTATAAAGCCCCTTCTTAGCAACAGGTGGTTTAAACACATGACCAATTATTCTGACAGTGAAAACTATCTCTCCATCTTCTTCATCAATCACCTGAATTACAGGATCTTTAAGATCCGGAACCTTTACTCTGGGCAGAGCATACTTTTCCACGGCTACATAATTATCGAATTGGTTCACTCGCTTCGGCCAACCAGGATATTGCTGTTGATTATCTATATCTGCCTCCGAAGTTCTTGGCCAGCATTCCATTACAATATCTCTTGTATCGTGCTGAAATCTGATAATGCCAAAGCCTGTAGCACGGTCATACAAATGACTGGGTTTTCTTCCCGTAAACACAGGGTTAGATACGGCATGCACTGTCATGCGATTTCCAAATCCATCAAAGAAGTCACCTGTATATTTTGGCTCCATTGGATTACGATTTAAACCTTCTGCTTGCGGAAACCATCGTCGCGGCCATACATTTGAAATAGCTGGTACACAAAATGCATAACCTGCATCGTGAAAATCATTTATCCCATATTCAATTACACTTCCAAGATGCTGATCTCCTGCAATATGGAAGGCATATCCTTTACGCATTTCCTCCAGAGCATTATCTCTTGGAGTTTGAGGCCATCCATTTGAATCATAATCCTGAACAGGTACATCATTAGGAGGATATTCACCAGCCTCTAATATCCGTAACCTGGGAACATTAGCGTCGGTATGCGAATCCTCTTCAGGCAAGGTAGCTACATTGGCAAAGATGGTTTGAGACAATACTACTTTCATCCAAATAGAATCTCTCCAATCAGAAGCCCAATCTTCTAAAAAGTCTAATTGTCTGTCTCCTAAAAGAACAGCACCAGAGACATCTCCTTGAGTTGAAGCATCCCAACCAGGAGTCTTTGCCCAACCATTCTTAATATTGGCTTCAGGTGAAAGGGTTGCCGGGGCAGACTTAAACTTACGATCTTCAAGCACTGCAAAACTTACGCCTGCATAGTTAATCGAAGTATAATAAACACTTATATTCTGAGCAACCGGTGTGTCATCATAGGGCTCAGGAAAATGAGATGTCTGGGTTCTTTGAACCATATTCACCCATACAGGGTTCATCTTATATCCTCCTTTATCCTGAGCAGCAGCACCTCCAAGTCCTTCAGGAGTAGCGATACCGCCAGCACCCCAAATATTTCCATGGTACACATCATGGTCGTCAGGAATGGCAACAGATGGACGATCTTTAAGGATTTCGCCATAAGCCCAGCCATACAAATACCACTTTCTCAAATAATCCAGACAGGCTGTTTCAAGTGGTTTAGCCTGAATACCGTAACCCCCTACTCCTTCGTAAATCTGATCTCCAGAGAAAAACAGAAAATCAGGATCTTGTTGCTTGACACTGTTATAAATATCGCTATTTGGGAACCCCAAATCATTATTACCGGTAAAACCAGCCACTACTAATTCATTTTTACCCCAAGGCTCTTTTCTGATAGTTCCTTCGTAAAGAAATTCATCTTTATTCTTTCCTGATGTATAGCATGAATATCGAATCCTATACTGTATATCATGATCATATGACCAGTTATCGAATTCAAATTTTGCAGTTCTTGATAATACATCGATTTTTGCGACACCACTTTCAATCCACTTTCCATCAATATCCAGATCAATAAATACATCCTTATCATCCTCATTACCAACAGGTGTCATCTGTGCAGTCAAAGTAACAATTCCTGATGACATAGTATATTGAGTGAATAAGATCGGGCCAAATTTCCTTTCCGGATACTCCTTAACCTGATCGCCGGCTAAAGACCAATCAGAGAACCAGGCTCTGACATCTCCCTGCCTCTTAGTACCAACTCTGAAGCCCCAGTTACCATATTCCAATACTGGCCTTACTTCAGGGGTCTTCTGAACTGACCCTGCATTACAGACAAGGGAAATACCACCAACTAACCAATCAGTAGCAACAGTCTCATTTTTCTGTCCGATTTCCTTCCCGGAAGCATCAAATACTATTATCGTTACAAGAGTTCCTGATTCTTCAGGATAAGCATTTAATTCAAGGCTGATTTTAGTCCAATCAATAGCCAGCATTTCAGTATCTTCATCAAGCTGACCAATAAAAAGCTGACCTTTTGTAGTTATTCCAACGGGAAAGCCACGACCACGAACGGCGTTATCGCGATAATCCTGATAGTTGCCACGAATCCCTGTTTTAAATCCCAGCCATCCATCCTCGTCTGCTAAATCATCACTCAATGATCCCAATGTGACCCGTGTGGTGAAACCAGCATTGTTTGAATCCAGCTCTTTGCTTAATAAAAAGAGATTTCGATCACCACCGCTTACAATGCATTCAACTCGTCCGTTATTAACTCGCCAGTCCTGAAGAGGATTAGCCCAATACTCTGGTCCAATCCAGGGTCTCTCATAATCAAATTTAAATTTGGCCAGTATATCTGTCTGTTTAGTTTGACAGGAGGACAGGGCAATAGCCACAAAAAAAAGAACACCTATAAAAGTGTTCTTACTAATTCGATTTGCTACCTTCATTTTTTCGAATAATTTGAATTATTATTTAAGCAAGATTGCTTGTGGTTTGTTTCAGATCCTAAAACTAGTCACATTATAAATAACAAAAGAATTACTCAGGTAGTTTTCCGATTTCATCCTGAAGAAAAACAAATGATCCAGACTTATTCGTCCTGGGCCACTAGCAAGTAATGTGAAAAAATTGTTAAACTCTATCGATAGAATATTTCCTGCCACATTCAGGGTCTGCAGCGCATTGGGCATCTACCACAGCTATAGCAGTCAGGTAAACTATTTCACGAACGCTTGATTCCATTTGTAGAATATGTACAGGCTTATTCATTCCCATAAGTATAGGACCAATAACATCTGCACCACCGATCTCCTGCATCATTTTATATGCAATATTTCCTGAATTCAGATTTGGAAAAATAATTGTATTGACGTCATGCTCAGCCAATTTGCTAAATGGAAACTTACTTTTCCTCAGCTCTCTGTTAAAGGCAAAATTTGCCTGCATTTCACCGTCGACAATAAGATCCGGGTACTTCTCATGAAGAATATTTACTGCATCAGTAATCCTTTTAGGCGAGCCGTCTCGTACGCTTCCATAATTCGAGTATGACACCATAGCAATTTTTGGTTCCATATTAAATTTTCTGACTTCTTCAGCAGCCAGTAAAGTGGTATCAACAATTGTTTGCGTATCAGGATCACGATTTACTGTTGTATCAGCAAAGAAGAACGGGCCTTTTTTTGTAAAGAGAATATACATTCCCGCGATATGCTTAAGTACAGGTCGAGTACCAATAACTTGTAATGCAGGTCGAATCACATTCACGTACTTACTTGAAGAGCCCGAAAGAAATGCATCTGCCTCTCCGCTTTCAACCATCATTGATCCAAAATATGACTGTTGGCGCATTAGAAGAATTGCTTCATCATAGGTAATCCCTTTTCTTTCCCTCTTCGCACAAAAAGCTGCTGCAAATGTTCTTCTTCTTGCTTTTTGCTCATTCGAACCTATGTCAATAATTGGGATGTCTTCCAGATCCAGGGAATTTTCTTCAATCAGGTGGATGATTTCCTCACGATTACCAAGAAGCATTGGTTTTGCCAGCCCTTGATGTTTTACTGCTTGTACTGCTTTTAACACTTTGTAATTCTCTGCCTGACCGTATAAGACCCTTTTGGGATCACTCTTTGCCTGCGAATTAATTTTACGAATAAGTTTATTATCAATACCCATTCTGCGCTTCAGTGCCAGTGTATAGGCATCCCAATCAGAGATTGTATTGGCGGCAACTCCTGATTCAATGGCCGCTTTCGCAACAGCAGGGGCAACTCTGGTTATCAATCTTGGATCCACAGGTTTTGGAATGAGATATTCTCTTCCAAAAATCAAATTATGTTTCTTATAGGCGATGTTAACAGTTTCGGGCACATCTTCCTTGGCCAATTCAGCCAGAGCAACAACAGCAGCTATTTTCATAGCCTCATTTATTTTTGAGGCTCTTACATCTAGTGCTCCTCTGAAAATATATGGGAATCCCAGAACATTATTAATCTGATTGGGATAATCTGAGCGACCAGTTGCAAAAATGATATCCTTACGAGCACTTATTGCCTTGTCATAAGCTATTTCCGGATTGGGATTTGCCATTGCAAAAACAATAGGGTCTTTAGCCATTGACTTAACCATATCTTCGTCCACCACATCAGCTACAGACAATCCAAGGAATACATCAGCGCCTTTCATCGCATCACGCAGGGTATCAGCATCCCGGTTTGTAACGAAACGCTTCTTAACTTCATTAAGATCTTTTCGTTTAGTATTCAGCACCCCTTTGCTGTCAACCATCAACACGTTCTCAGCCTTCACACCCATAGATAAATATAACTTGATACATGATACTGCAGCAGCCCCTGCTCCATTAACCACAACCACCACATCTTCAATACGCTTTCCATTCAATTCCAATGCATTTATCAGTCCGGCAGCTGAAATAATAGCAGTACCATGCTGATCATCGTGAAACACAGGAATATCGAGTTCTTCAATCAGGCGTTGCTCAATCTCAAAACATTCCGGGGCTTTAATATCCTCCAGGTTAATGCCACCAAAAGTTGGAGAAATAGCTTTTACAGTCTCAATAAATGCATCAATATCAGTCTGGTTAACTTCAATATCAAATACATCAACATCAGCAAACACCTTAAACAACAGCCCTTTACCCTCCATGACTGGTTTTCCTGCCAGAGCGCCAATATTACCAAGACCAAGAACGGCTGTTCCATTGCTAATTACAGCAACCAGATTCCCCTTAGCAGTATACAAATAGGCGTCCTCAGGATTTGCTTCAATCGCTTTGCATGGTACAGCCACCCCAGGAGTATAAGCTAACGAAAGATCATACTGAGTACTGTATGGTACTGTTGGAACGACCTCAATCTTACCCGGGCGACCATTAATATGATATTCTAAGGCTTGTTTTTTTAATTGATCTGACATAGCTGCTTTTTGTTTTTAGGTTTTACAAGAGCGAAGTTAGATATTCGCCCAACCATTAACAATGACATATGTATTGATTTTTGTCAGGTATTAAACATATTTGGAAACTTTTTCATCCAGTTTTATTTAACTTTACGCAAATCGTTCTCTTAAGTTCTTAACCTATTAATCGAACAAAATGAAAAGCAGAATTCTTTCCTTGATCCTTCTATCAGCCTTTTTTACTTTTTTTGGAGGGTGTACAGACTCCAATAAGGAAATCAGCCTGACTTCATTGGTTAACAACATGACTAACAGGGATTTGACATGCGAATTCCCTAATCAGGAGTTCACTCTTAAACAGTATAGTTCTTATGATCAAAATTCTGTTGCTCCCGATAAAGATGGTTGGTTTGCAAACCATGATGCCAGTTGGTTTATCAGACAGGAGGAAAATAATGGCAGACGCGAATTTGTGATGCTTGATGCTGATGGTCCTGGTGCTATCGTTAGGTTTTGGATGACTTTTGGCAATAAAGATGCTTACACCGGAACAATAAGATTCTATATTGATGGTAGTGACATCCCTGAGATTGAGGGTCCGGTTTTAGATATTATCAGTGGTGGAGCTTTAGTTGGAGAGCCATTAAGCTCTTCTGTTTCCCCTGAAACTGACTATTATAAACGAGGACATAATCTCTACTTGCCTATACCTTATGGAGAGCACCTGAAGATAACATATGAATGTGAGGCTTTAAACCCTGAAAAGCACAGTCCGTCGGTTTATTATAACATTAATTACCGCACCTATACTGAGGGTACTTCTGTAAAAAGCTTTACTATGACAGAATTGGCAAGTATTGCAGATGACATCCCGGATGTTCAAAGCAAATTTACTGAATCAAAAGATCTATCGGTTGATACCGGTTCTTTTAAATTAACCAACCAAGAAGGAACATTGTCTTCAGGCGATAAATTCAATCTGAGCTTATCCGGAAGCGCTGCCATTCATAAAATCCAGATTAAGATTCTGACTGATAACCTGCCACAAGCTCTCCGGTCTACTGTTCTTGAGATAAGTTTTGATGGAGAAAAGACTGTATGGTCTCCAATTGGTGATTTTTTCGGAACAGGCTACCAGATAAGAGCTTCGCAAACATGGTATACTGAAGTTGAGGAAGACGGAACAATGTCTTGCTACTGGGTCATGCCTTTCAAAAAATCAGCTGAAGTATTTCTCGTCAATTATGGTGATCAGGATATTGAGATTGTTGAAAACAAAGTGTGGACTGACACTTACCGTTGGACGAATAAATCGATGCATTTTGGTGCAATTTGGCAAGAGTTACATGCAGTTGAAACCGGAGGTTCAAGTCGTGTAAACGGTGATGATGGACATATAGATGTGAACTATGTAACTCTTAATGGAGAAGGTGTTTATATGGGAAGTGGACTAACAATATTTAATACAGTAGATTCCTGGTGGGGCGAAGGTGATGAAAAAATATGGGTGGATGGAGAATCATTTCCTTCGTTTATTGGAACTGGTACAGAAGACTACTTTGGCTATGCCTGGTGCCGGCCAGAAAAATTCTCTCATTTTCTAATTGCTCAACCTGATGGATCGGGGAATTTCCACCCAGGTATGTCAGTTAACCTTCGTTTCCATATACTTGATGGCATTCCATTTCAAAGCTCTATTCAGTTTGATTTGGAGCTATGGCATTGGACAAAAGCTATAATTAACTATGCACCAATGTCATTCTGGTATATGAAGCCAGGCGGAACATACAACATTGAGCCTGATCCGGAGGCAGTTCAAAAACCAGTAAGTCTTAAAAAGAGCGATCTGATAAAGCCTAAAAAGCCCAAAAAGGTTGAAGGAGGTATTCTTGAAGGTGAAGATTTGAGCATTACTAATGTAAGCGACGGAAATTATCAGTACCAGGCCATTCCAGAATGGGAATGGAGTAATGGGGCACAATTATGGTGGATTGCTGATTCAGGAAATGCCACTCTTACTGCTGACTTCATTATGCCTGAGGCTGGGAAATACCGAGTTAAAATAATCTACACAAAAGCTATTGATTATGGGAATTTCAAGATAGCAATCAATGCTAAGTTCTCCGCTAAAACCTTAGTAGGTTATCACGATCAAAGTGGAAAGGATGTCATAACAGACTCATCAAATGTAGGAATATTCACCCTGACTGAAGGAATTAATACAATTACACTTAAGACTGTTGGAACTCATCCAAAAGCAGTTGCAAGATATATGGTTGGAATTGATTTGCTACAGTTTAGCAAGATAAAATAGCCACTATTTACTCATGCTATAGGGGGCATCTTTATTTGATGTTCCGCGTTTCCTGTTTGGGATACTATCCATCTCGTAAACCAGAGAGCCCCCGTTTCTAATGTCTTGGTGCAGCAGGAAATTTCTATTTAAAGCTTGACCATTTAACTCAGCGGTATGGATATAGTAATTCTCAGACAGATTATTATTGGCTGATATTTCAAAGCGATTCCCATTTTCAAGATTCAGGGTTACCTTGTCAAAAAGCGGAGAGCCAATAACATATTCGTCAGTTCCAGGACAAACAGGATAAAAGCCCATAGCAGAAAACACATACCAGGCTGAGGTTTGTCCGTTATCCTCATCTCCACACAAACCATCTGGCTCCGGAGAATACAGTTTTGTCATTACTTCTCTGACTCTTTGTTGAGCTTTCCATGGTTCAGCAGCATAATTATAAAGATAAATTGCATGCTGGATCGGCTGATTACCATGCGCATACTGTCCCATATCCGCCAAAACCATTTCTGTAATCTCATGAATTTCAAAACCGTAATATGAGAAATCAAATATGGGTTCCATTGTAAAAACTGAATCCAGTTTTGCAATAAAAGCTTCTCGTCCGCCCATTAGGCTTATTAATCCTTGGGGATCCTGGAATACCGACCATGTATAATGCCATGAACTTCCTTCTGTAAAAGCTCCGCCCCATGCTTCCGGTACAAAAGGACTTTGCCATGTTCCATCTTCATTTTTGCCCCTCATGAAATTCGTTGAAGGATCAAAAAGATTAACATAATTCATTGCCCGTTCTTTGAATAGTTTCAGAGTTGATTTAGGCTTTTTTAGTGCTGTGGCTAATTGCCAAATTGCAAAATCATCGTAAGCATATTCGAGTGTACGGGCAGCATTTTCATTAACATGCACATCATAAGGAACATAGCCCAGTTTATTATAGTAATCGACTCCTTCCCTGCCAACAGATGTCAAAGGTCCTTCCAGCTTAGTATTTTTCATTATTGCTTCCCACAAAACGTCAATGTCATACCCCCTGATTCCTTTAATATATGAATCGGCAATCAAAGAAGCAGAATTACTGCCAACCATGCAGTTACGATGGCCTGGTGAGGCCCATTCAGGCAACCAGCCACTCTCTTTATATGTATTTACCAAACCAGCCATCATCTGGCTGTTCATATCCGGATAAACCAAAGTAAAGAATGGGAATACAGCGCGGAAGGTATCCCAGAATCCATTATCCGTAAACATGTATCCTGGCAAAATTTTACCATTATACGGACTATAGTGCACCATCTCATTCTTCTCGTTGAACTCATAAAACTTGCGTGGGAATAGCAGAGTTCTGTACAGTGCTGTATAAAAAGTTCTGAGTTGATCAACATCATTATCTTCCACAACAACCCTGTTCATCATTCTGTTCCAGAATAATTTGGCAGTACCCTTAATAATCTCGAAGTTTTGGTCTCCAATTTCCCTGGCCAGGTTTATCTCGGCTTGCTCAATGCCGATAAAGGATGAGGCAACTTTAACACCTATGGTTTCTCCATTTTTCGTCTTGAAACGGATACATGCACCAACATGAGAGCTTTCAGCTTCATCAACCTCCATTTGGATTTCTCCTTCTGACCAGGTACCGAGTTGCTCAAAATCTTTATCAAAAATTGCCACAAAGTAATTCGCGAAATTTTCAGGCACACCCCCTGAATTGTTCATTGCATATCCAACAATCTTCCTCTCTTCTGGAATAACTCTCACATAAGAGCCTTCATTGAAAGCATCTAACAGAATCCAGGAATCATCGCTCTCAGGAAAAGTAAATCTGAAATATGCAGCCCGATCAGTAGGAGTGACTTCAATACTGGTCTTATAATCCTCTAGAAAAACGTGATAATAGTACGGGTTTGATATTTCTTTGATGTGTGAGAATGAAGATGCCCGTTCTTTTTCATCAATCTTAAGATCTCCGGTCAAAGCCATAAAGGAGAAGGCACCATAATCATTAATCCATGGACTTGGCTGATGGGTTTGTTTAATCCCCACTAAATGAGTTGATTGGTAGGTGTATCCCCAACCATTGCCCATTTCACCTGTTTGTGGAGTCCAGAAATTCATTCCCCATGGCACAGCAATGGCTGGATAAGTATTTCCGTTTGACAGCTTATAGGACGATTCTGTCCCTACCAGTGGATTCACATAATCAACAAGGTTTACAAGAGCCTGGGATTGCTCATTTTCAGTATCTACTTGTTTTTTATTATCGGTGCAGGATGCCATCAAGATAGCTATACACAGTACAGTAATGATAAATTTCATTGGATTGTTTTTTACGAATATAGTGGAAAATTATCAGGCGTGGTTCCACACGGTCATTCAAATTGCTTTAGCCATGTAGCCAGAAGTCGGGGCCAGGTTTCAGCTGCAGGATTGCCTTTTCGAAGGCCGTACCCGTGTCCTCCACTTGCAAGAAAATGAAACTCAAGAGGGTGCTTATTATCTCTCATCGCCTGAGCCATTACAAGAGCATCATTCCCATATGGATCGTCGGCTGTCCCAAAAATGAATATCGGAGGAATATCTCCATCCATATTTATATCTGCTGACAAACTACGATCCGGATTATCATCAAGATAGGCTGGATAAATCAGGGCAGCGAAATCAGCTTTGCAACTATTATTATCAATTTCATCAACAGGTTCATATGACATTTCTTTAAATCCGGTTGCCGCCCTGGCAGAAAGATGTCCACCAGCTGAAAAGCCCATCACTCCGACTTGCCAGGTATCAAATCCAAAATTTTCAGAATTCCCTCTAACCATTCGAATAGCCCGTTGTACATCCTGAAATGCTCCTATCCGGTTTCCTGGTACTCTGTATTGCAAAACAAAAACATGATAACCTAAACCAGTCAGCCATTCTGCAACTTCATATC
The DNA here is from genome assembly GCA_034658635.1 of Bacteroidota bacterium. Taxonomy (GTDB): domain Bacteria; phylum Bacteroidota; class Bacteroidia; order Bacteroidales; family UBA12481; genus JABHCC01. Next base: position 30,515 of record JAYEFL010000067.1, read on the forward strand.
CTTCCTTATCAATTGCGAGAATATTGTATCCCCCACCGGGACAAACTACGATGGCTTTTCCGATACCACTATTCCTATCAGGAAGAAACACCTCTAGTATAGGCCTGGTTACCAACGACAAGCGGGTAACATTTCCTGAATTATTATCACTTATTGCAACATCTTCTTGAGATACTACCTGTCCGGGAACCTTGTCCGGCCATAAAGCAACTACATGATTCTGTGAATAAGACTGCAAATTACCCACAAACAATGCAAAACAGAATATTAAGCTGAACTTCATTAAACTACCTCCCAACAACAAGAAACTTACCTTTCAGGTTTACTCCAAGGCCTTCAAAATGAACTATGTAATTACCAGTTGGAAGATCCTCAACAGGAATTGAAATAACACTATTGGCGGCACTTATTTCAATCATATCAGATTTAATCAATTGCCCTTGCAAATCATACACATTGAATTCTAAGCTTTGAGGAGTAAGGCCATTCATGTGTACAAAGACCCTATCAATAGCAGGATTTGGATAGACTTTTAACCAACCTTCAAGTATAAATAGCTCTATTGAATTATCTATTTGCTCATCTATTTGGACTTCTGTGGTGAAAATTGCATCACCACTTGTCCCTCCATCAGCATTTGCAGCGTTAATAGCGGCATAAAAACTAACTTCCCCAGTGCCAGCCACAGGAGCAGTCCATTTAAAGCTCCATGACCTGGCCCCGTCAGTTGCAGCGATACCTGAAGAAGTATGAGTAACAGCAGCTGAATTATTGACCAGTTGCATCTGGGTATTATCCTCTATATCAAAACTGCCAATTTTATCACCCCCAGCCTTTTCAGTTGTTAATTCGAATCCAAATCTGGTTATTCCTGCCTGCTGAGCAGATAGTGTAATGGTATATGTTTCGCCTGCTATATATCCCTCTTCAGGAATATCCGAAGAAATCCACCCTTCCTTAGCTTTAACTGTAGAGCTATGACATTGGTTGCATGTTGATCCTTCATCTCCTGGTGATCCTGTTTTCCCTCCTGGCGATCCGGTGACCCGGGGCATATAACTCATGAATAGTAGTCCAAGTATCGGCAAGGCCAACAGGCCAATTGTGGTAATTCTATCTTTCATCTTAAATCCGTTTGTGAAAAGATAGCAAAATATTGTCTGACTGGCAAATCAATTGATTAAGCCGGAAGTTAGTTCTTCCGGCTTTTTTATATTTTTGTCTCAAATAAAAGAAACATGTATCTACTTGGAATCTTCGGCTCTATTGAACTTATAATAATTGCGGTTGGAATACTAATCATTATTGTTCCAACTATTTTGCGAAAAATACGTGGCACACAGGATTATACTGAGAGACTGGATCAAATGGAGCGACTTGAGAGGATGTTTCGTGACGGGAGTATCACTGAGCGGGAGTTTAAGAGACAGAAACGGAAGATTATGAAGAAGCGGTGACTCGGGGACTCGGGACTCGGTAAAGAATATTGAATGTGGTAATATGAGAACTAGAGCTATTATTTTTTCATTTCTTTTTATTTCAGGACTTAGTGTTGGTTCTTTTGGACAGGATTTTCAGAAGGATGTTATTCAGACTATGGGTGGTGAGCTGGTTATTACCTTTATTGGTCATGGAACTTTAATGTTTGAGTATCAGGATAAAGTAATTCATATTGATCCTTGGAGCCATTTGGCTGACTACACCAAGCTACCGAAAGCTGATGCAATATTACTGACTCACGAACATGGGGATCATCTTGATCCTAAGGCTATTGAAGCCTTGACTACAGAAAATACAGAGCTTATTTTGACGCAATTGTGTTTCAAGAAGCTGAAAAAAGGAAAAATAATCCGCAACGGTGAATACATTGGTGTTGCTGGTCTTCCTGTTGAAGCTGTTCCCGCATACAACACCTTTGCCCGAAGAGGAAATGGTAAACCTTACCATCCAAAGGGAGAAGGAAACGGTTACATTATTACTTTTGGTGGTACCCGTGTATACATTGCTGGTGATACAGAGTATTATCCGGCCATGGACAAAATGCAAATGATTAATATTGCATTTCTGCCAATGAACCTCCCATTTACAATGGCACCTCCTATGGTAGCTATTTGTGCCAAGGCTATTAACCCTCAAATAGTTTATCCTTATCACTTTGGTGAAACGAAGCCTGAGGAACTTGTCAAATTGCTTATGAGCACAGGTATAGATGTGAGAATCAGATCGATGAAGTAGTATTGCTTCTACTTACTAATCATTGAAATAGAGAGCAATACGCCTTTTTTATCCAATTCTAATTTCTTGTATACTCTGTTTCTCGCTGCAAGCAGGGCTGATGGAACTGCAGAGTCGTCATCAAAGAAACTAATTTTCACAATCCAATGCCCTGTCTCATTTTCAGAATGAACTCCTTCAATTCTTATAGATTCAGCATCAGGCAGGAATAGAGCCAGATGTTCCTTTGCTTTAGTGATAGCCTCTGTTGCATTCATAGTTCAAACTTTACAAGGGAAAGATACGAAAAGATAGGGTTACCTTTTTGATGTTTTTAGTATTTAAAATAAAGTATATCGGCCTTATTCGTCTTTCACACAGCGGACTGAGAAACCGAAATCTATATTTTTATAAGGCGAATCTCCAATACCATATATCCCCCATCTATTCAGACGTAAAACAATGGCAACTGGATCTTTAAAAATATTATTCTCCCATAGACTATCCGTCCAATATGATGTATACTCTCCTAATAAGTAAAATTCAAAATAATCAATAGAATCGTATGTAGTTCGTATTCTTAACCCAGCTGGTCTGCCATTAAATCCGCTTGAATTATCTCCATTGCCATTCGAGGGTTAATATGTCCATATCCAACCCACCTCCTGTCACAGTGAACTCAAGGTTAACCGTATCGCCTGGGAAAACGGAATCAGGCGTAGCTGTTAGATGAGTTTCGACCGGGGGTACATCCTTTACACAGGCTGAGAATGCAAGCAGAAAGACCAGGGTAAGTGGGATTAGTATGGTACATATTGGGAAGCGCATGAATAAGCTATTGGAATAAGATTTTTTGCGATACTGAATTAACTCCATCCCAGATCCAAACAATATACAAACCTGATTTAAAATCTGATAGAGGAATTACGGTTTCAACTTGCCCCTCCTGGATCACCTTTCCAGTCATGCTTACAAGTTGATATTTACCTATTGGACTTTCTCTAGGGAGCACTAAAGTTCGATTAGCAGAATCAAAATATACCTGATGGTTCATATTCTGATGGAATGCATTTATCGAAGTAGATTTGTTGCCCAAAGTTCCATCCGTATGCATGTTTTGGGCTTTAATTTTCACTTCGCCATTCTCCAGAGTTGAAATCCAGACGATTATACTTTGGCGATTTACAAAAGAGGTTGCTGTAAAAGATTTCCGTGACTCCAGACCTTGAGCAATGGTCAGGCTTTTTTCCCACAATGGAGTTTGATCAAAGGTAGTGGGATAACACATTATTTCGTTTTCGATAACACCGACACTTTTTATCGGGTAAGAATAAAAGTAGTATACCGAGTCACCTTTCAATTGAGAAAGGAACCTCCATGAGTAATTAAAATCATATTCCTGGTATTCCGGAATGGGGACAACAACCCCACCATCAGGCAACAATACATCACCAGACTCGCTGACAATCTGGATAAAAGGTCTGAGATTCCTTGAGGATTCCTGATAGAAGTTTTGAAATTGCAGGAGTAGATCGCCGGAGTTATTTCTTCCTAATAATTTTGGATGGGGACTCCAATAAAGCAAGTCTCCCAGGTTAACACCCTCACCTTCCCACAACAGTGATCCATTCTTGTTAACATGTTGAATAATCGAACTTCCGCAAGAAAAAAAGAATCCATCGTTTTGATCAGAATAAGTATTGATACTGTTGTATGGTGTCCAGCCCCTGTAAATCATTGGATCCTTGTCCCAACATTTTCTACCTTCCTGGTCATATTTCCGTACATATACTTCGTAGTTTAATGCATGATACGGTCCAATGTCTTTTTGAAAAAGAATTAAGATTCCTCCATCAGAAGTCGTAATAATATTTCGGGGAACATATTGGACTGGGTACTCAAGGTCATCAAGAACCAATCCCTCCTTTCCCCAGGACATGTATCCGTCTTTATCGATTCTATATATTGCATAGAATCGGTCGCTATCTGTACTGGATTGCATAGAAAAGAGCATAACGTCGCCGTTCTCATTTACTGCCCATTTATGCGGTGTCGAATTCTGCCTCAGATAAGGGAATGAAATGTTCACTCCATTTTCTCCCCAGCAAAATTCACCCTGCTTGCTTATTTTCAGTATAACCCAATCAAATCCATATATTGTACTATAATGCCTTGGAAAGTAAAGAAATAGATTGTCCTGGTTATCAGTAAAGGATCTGATAGAGTATGGAGCTGGGTGCTTAACCTTAATAGTTCCATTATTCCAAACCTTGAAGCCATCTGCATTAAGCAAGCTAATGTTCAGTGTGGTATCCTTTGAATATGCAGTTATATATACTGAACCATCTCCGCAGCCGGTAGCAGTAAATCCGTGATAGCTATCAGAGATATCAAACTCCGGGAAAACATCCAGATTCTCCCCTGGATCACTTGACCATTGTCCAAAAACCATATTAGACACAGTCAAAAACATAACTAACAATGAAATTCTAGGCATAGGTTTATCTCAACTAGTAACGGGGGTAATCAAAGATAGTAATTAAGGCCCGGTTTTCAAGTGTTCATACTCAATATTCGGTACTTGGTCTTAAGTCATAAGTCTTCGGTCAAATTTGGGTCTTGGGTCATCGGTCTTGGGTCATCGGTCTTGGGTCATGGGCCCTATTAACGGGGAAGCCCCTCAAGCTTGCGCTATTGGGGCTTCTCTTTTCTATTCTCGCGGTCACGACGAGACTCGAACTCGCGACCTCCGGCGTGACAGGCCAGCATTCTAACCAACTGAACTACATGACCGAGTTATAGTGGGTGCAAAAGTAGTTATTTTTTCGATAATGCAAATAAATTTTCATTTATTTTCTTGTCTCCATTCGTCTAATTCTTTGCTTTCTCTTAGCATGTCTTCGATTTTGTCGATTTCAGGACTATCATCCAGTGCTTTCCAGTCAAAGTTCTCGTCGAATGGATCCAGGGCTTTTTGCGGATCGAATATTCGCAGATCCGGTGAAACTGCCATATACGGCGTGAAATCAGGCTCAGATTGGAAGAAATCAGCAAGATCTGTTGCACCGGTATCATATTGATTTAAAGTAGGAATACTCAGGATATTCCAGAAGGTCTTGAATAAACTTCCAAAACTATAGTGGGTATGGGAAACATAGTTCTTTTTTGAATAAGGAGATATAACCATCAATATGCTTCTGTGTGCATCCACATGATCTACCCCACCCTGAGCATCATCTTCCGTTATGATAATGGCCATGTTCTTCCAATACGGAGTATGTGACAAGAATTCCACCAGTCTGCCAATAGCAAGATCATTATCCATCATGTAGCTTTCTCTGACAGGATATCCTGCCTCAGGACGATTACCTGCCCCATGGTCATTGGGGACAATAACAGTCAGCAGTTGAGGCAGTTCCTCTTCGCCACCAAGCCAGCGATCTGTATATTCCTGAATGAACATATCTATCCTGAACTGATCAGGTATTGCCATGTTATAGGTTGGATACAATCTGGAGGTTCTGTTATAGATGGGTGCCGGCATTGGATAATTGGCAATGTGGCGGATTCCTGTGTGTTTATACTCCTGCTTGTATGAGCCAGGCTCGAACATAGTGCCGAAACCAAAATTAAACAGTGTAATACCATGACGTTCAAGATGATCCCACATAGATCCTGCCTCGTTATAATCCTCTGGATAAATAGCACCCGCAGCACCGGTAAAACTCAATGCACCAGGTGCTTTTGATGTGGAACGGTATGATCGGTTGCCTCCGTAATTAGCCGGTGTGGTTGCCTCAACCCATTCATTAGGATAAGTATTGGCCAACCACCGGTGTCCATCGGCAGAAACATCTGAATCCACATAAAAGTTATCTCCCATCCCAAAGCTGGCAGCAAGTGCAAGGTGGTTTGGCGTAACAGTTACATCCTTAATTACTTCTCCATAAGGATTATGTACATCGATATGCATCCCGTACCGGGCAATCTCCGGATCACCCTTTCCACCGGGAACCTGACCAAAAATCTCATCATAGGTGCGGTTTTCTTTTGAAACGAATACAATGTATTTTATCGGGGATTCCTTATGACCGGCATAAAGCGGAATGGGATTGTCATTTCTCCAGTCAAATTCCGGATCATCAACCCTTTTGATGTCAAAATTATTCGACACCACATTTTTAGAGTATTCCTTTAACTGCCGGTCTGAAGGCACTGGTATCACTGATACGCTGCCCTTCATTAACGAACCGATGTATGATCCCTCAGGACCCTTTTCAAAAGTTCTTCCACCATTCGGACCACTACCAAAACCTTTGGCATTTGCGACTATGATATTCTGTCCATCGGGAGTTACAGCTAATTTTGAAGGAAACCACCCGGCAGGTATATGTCCAATCAGCTCAAGCTTATCCAGATCAATGACACCTATTGCATTAATTCCTGATTCTGCCACGTACATGCGCTTTTGATCAGGCGAAACCGCAAGTCCGAATGGAATCATTCCTCTGAACTTGTCCAATCGCGAATCCAAGGGAAGATGTATTGTTGCCACAACGGTATCCACCTTAGGATCGATGACAGAAATGTTGTCATTGCTGCCATTACTTACAAATACGTATTTATCAGTTGCCACTAATGAATTCGGACTGGCGCCGCCAACAGCAGGAATATCTTCAACCAGTTCACCAACAAGTCGACCTGTTTTTGTCTTAGCTACTACTCTTGGTCCTCCCTGAGCCTTCAGATCAATGGTCCAAACTGAAAATGATTCTGGCACGTTGGAATCCCCTAATCCTGGGATATTCGTTGAATCATTATGGATACCATCCCGTGCCTCGATGCTGTTGTAGGCAAAGGCAGGGTAATCAAGACTTGTCTGGTCTATACTGTCAGGGTTTATGCTTGCCACTCTTGAATACTCAAACATGCCTACATTGGCCACGTATACCCGGGTTTCATCCGGAGATAAGCAAATTCCGAAAGGATACCTTCCAGTTGGAGTACGATTCAATACTTTTTTCTCAACCAAGTCTATCTCGATCATGATAAAATTGATCTGGTCTACTACGTATAAGCGATCTCCATACTTGTTAATCTTCAAATCCCCAAGATATCCATGAGTATAATCTACACCATTCACTTCTTCGGCACAATTGATATAACCTTTAGATTCATGTGTATTTAAGTCAAACAAATAAATACGGTTTGTCTGACCTCCAGCTGCATAAATAGTCTGATTATCAGGAGAAATAGCGATCCCCATGAAAACTGAAGCAAGTACGCCCCGATCAGTTGAGTAACCATCCGGAATTTGCGAGATTTCAGGATCTCCTGTATGAATATCTTTAAGGATACTAAGGGACAAGGGACTGGTTCCTGAATTTGCAGTAATTGCAATTGTTCCGTCATTGCTTAATGCAAGTCCGAAGGGATGAGGTGCCACACGGTAGCTCTTGCCTGCAGGTTGAACAAACCTGCCATTTGGGATAACCGTAATTCCGGTTGTATCCATTATTGTAAATTCATCACCTGCAGGGGCCTCAGCGATATATAGTTTGTTTGAGTTGTTACAGCTGAGTAGAAAGAGGGAGGCTGTTAGGATTATTTTCGTCATTCGTCTTTCGTCTTTCGTCTTTCGTTATTCGTTATTCGTCATTCTTCATTCTCCATTCTCCATCCTCCATTCTTCATTCTCTATTTGCTTACCATTTGGACTTTGTGCTTGCCTGATAGCATTTCAAATTTCCTGTCTGGGGAAATACTTGTTAGTTTTTCCCCGTCAATTGTAACTTCGGTTAGAAAACCCTGGGGCATAATAAATGTAGCTGAAGTATTAGGAGGAATTTCGCATTCAAGGTCTAAAACATTAGTTTGCAAATACCATTCCATAGAAATCAATCCATTAATTGAATGATAGCTTCCTTTAGCTGAAGTGAGGGAACCGCCAATTTTTGGGGCCAGAATAAAATGTCTCCAGCCTGGTGATTCAGGATCCGGCTGAATACCTAAAAGGTGTTTATACATCCATTCCCCTATCGAACCAAATGTGTAATGGTTAAAAGAATTCATTCCTGCATTTTGAAATCCACGACCTTTCACATAAGCATCCCATCTCTCCCAAATAGTTGTTGCACCCTGTTCTATGGAGTATCCCCAGGATGGCATACGTGTGCTCTCTGCCAATTGGCAAGCCAATTCATGATATCCCATCTCACTTAATTCATCCATCATACATATAGTACTGATAAATCCTGTTGACATACGATTATCATACACTTCCAGTGCCTTCACCAGTTTTTGAGCCACATCCATCCGAAGCTTATCAGGCACCAGATCAAAACTCAATGCAATAGCATAACCAGCCTGTGTTTCTCCGAGAATAGTTCCATCTTCTTCAAGAAATTCTTTCTGAAATTTGAGTAGTGTTCTCTCAGCCAGATCAGAGTAGTATTTCAAATCTTCATCTCTTCCTGTTATTCTTGCTGCTTCTGCCAATAATCGTGTTGAACGGATAAAAAAGGCTGTATTGAAAACCGGACGAGGAATTTCGCCACCCTGTTTAGGATAATCATCGTGAATTATGGTATTTCCATTTAGCCAATCATTGTATGCATGACCAGTACCCTTCAAATATATCAGATCCGGATTCAAACCATAAATCAGATCTATATATTTTTTCATAGAGGCATAATGATTCTCGATAACCCTAATATCTCCATAGTTCTCGTATAATCTAAAAGGAACAATAAGTCCGGCATCAGCCCAACCCGGAGCATTGATGAATCTTGGTTCCCAGGGCATTCCTCTGGGAGAAACATCTGAAAACTCACCAGTTTCAAACTGGGCCTGTATTACATCGATACCCCATTTCGTATAAAAGGCTGACATATCATGGTTAAAAATACCCGTTTGAGCAAACACCTGGGCATCACCCATCCAGCCCATTCTTTCTGACCTTTGTGGACAATCAGTGGGCACAGAAACCTGGTTTCCCCACTGAGTCCAGCGAATGTTTTCCCATAGCTTGTTCAACATGGGATTTGAGCAAGTGAAAGCACCTGTTTCAGGTGCAGCAGATGCAATTACAATACCTTTGATATTATTCAGATCAGGAGCTTGTCGAAGGCCTTCGATCTGAACGAATCTAAAACCATGAAAAGTAAAAAGAGGTTCTATTTCGTGTTCTTTATCATCATTTAAAATATAGGTTTCTATTTGCGGAGCATTCCTGAGATTCTGCCTGTAAATCAAACCATCATCTCTCAGCATCTCACCGTGTTTCAAAATTATGGTATCGCCAGGTTGGCCCTGCAGGGTTATTTTAAGCCAGCCAACCATGTTTTGCCCCATGTCAAGAATATATATACCCTCCTCAGGCTCATCGATGGCCACAGGAGTCAATTCCCGAATCACCTCGACTGGTTGATCAATTTGTGCATACATAAGAGAATAATCAGGCTCATCTGCAACTACTTGTGTCCACCCCTGAGCATCAAAGTCAGGATTCATCCATCCTTCAAGCTCAAAATTAAAGTCGTATGTCACTCCAATGAAAGTGTCTGCCTCACGAACTGGCCCCTCAGAGTAGTATGTCCATGAATCATCACTTGCAATAGTTTCAGTGGTACCATCTTCGTACCATACCTCCAGCTGTCCAAGAAAGCGTAGATCTCTACCATACCATCCCCGCCAAGGAAAATCCTTAAATCCAAAGTCAATAGATCCAAGTCTTCCGGCATACCAACCATCAGAAACAATTACTGATATGCAATTCTTGTCGTTTTGCTTTAAATCACTAACGCTATACACCTGATATTGTATTCGTTGCGCGTAATCAGTCCAACCAGGAGCCAGAACTTGTTTTCCAATCTTCTCTCCATTCATCCAGACTTCATACACTCCTTTTGCAGAAGCGAAAAAGAGAGCCTTTTGAACAGGTTTTTCCAGCGTGAATACTTTACGCATCATAGGTGAAGGAGGAATTGAATAATCACTCTTATCAGATTGATTAACAGGTATTCCAATCCATTTCGCCTTCCACGTTTCAGAATTCAGTCCGGTATGAAACGCTTCGGGCTTACTCCAATTGCCGGGTTTCTTATTCTGATTCCATGATCTGACTTTCCAGAAGTAGCTTGTATTTGGGAGTAATTCTTCTCCCTCAAATATAATCTGATTGGTCTCTGAACTCTTTACCAGTTCTGATTCCCACACATTTCCCCTACCCTTATGTACAGCAATTTCATCAGTTCCAACAACAATCTCATACGCGGATTGCTTGAAACCAGGCTTATTTGAAATAATTTCCCAGCTAAATCTTGGTTGTGGATTATCTATTCCTAATGGCTCTTTCAAGTACTCTGTACGAAGATTTACGGAATAGAAATTTCCAGACATCTCACAGGATGTCTGAATTAATACCACCGCAACCAGAACAAAAAGAAATTGAGCTTTTGCCAGATGTATTTTCATGATTTTATTATATTACCCTAAGTTCCAACCGTTTCTGTACTCTCTGCTGACAAAGCGGTTGGCGTCTTCATTATTGGTTACCCTCATATTCTCTCCATCCCATAGGAGCCTCTGTCCGGGAACACGAATAGCCAGGTTACCCATAAGAACCATTTCGGTTAGCGGACCAGAATAGTCGAAGTTAGAGCATGCTGCTTCTCCGCCTTTGCAGGCTTCTACCCAATTCATCTCATGAGAGGTCTCAATTCGTTTAAGGGTTTTCGGAAGACTTTTATATTCCATGAATCTGTCTTTTGGGAACATTTGCACATCTCCTCCATAGGTTGAGCACATAATAATACCTTCAGTTCCGATAAACATAGAACCACCATCCTTAGGAATATTGGCATTATCCAGGGCAGCTGGCCATTCAGGTAAAATTCCTCCATCATACCATTTCAGCTTAACTGGTGGCATGCCTTCTCTTGCCGGGAACTTATAAGTAATCATTGTTGATCTTGGATAAGTCTCCTGATTATCAAATCTCTTCCACATTTCCTGCACATCATATGATCTGGAACCTTGCACCCATATTGGGTATTTCAATTTTAATGCGCTAAATACCGGATCTAATATATGGCATCCCATATCACCAAGTGCACCGGCACCAAAATCATACCATGCTCTCCAATTGAATGGCAAATAATTTGAGTTGTATGGTCTTTCAGGCGCTGGTCCTAGCCATAGATCCCAATCCAGATTATCCGGAATCTGCTCTACTTCAGATGGTCTTCCAATTCCCTGTGGCCAAACCGGACGATTAGTCCAGCTATGAACCTCGGTAACATCTCCGATTGCTCCGGCCCAAATCCATTCTGACAATCTGCGTGTACCTTCACCTGATCTTCCCTGGTTACCCATTTGAGAAGCAATATTAAATTCACGCGCAGCTTCAGTTAATCGCCTTGCTTCAAAGACATTATGAGTTAATGGTTTTTGCACATAAACATGTTTGCCACGACTAATAGCTGACATTGCAGCAATAGCATGAACATGGTCAGGGGTAGCAATGATTACAGCATCAATATCCTTCTGCTTATTCATCATCACCCTGAAATCTTTGTATTGCTTTGCCTTCGGAAACTTTTTAAAAGTGTTCGCTGCCCTATTAAAATCCACATCACAAAGAGCCACAATATTTTCAGAAGTCACTCGTCCAATATTGCCAGCTCCCATTCCTCCTGATCCAATAGCTGCAATATTTAGTTTATCACTTGGGGCAATATAACCTTTGCCTCCTATTACATGGCGTGGTACCACCATTACACCAGCGGTTGCGATTCCTGTTCTGGTGAGAAAATCCCTGCGGGATACTGATTTTTTCATGATTAAGCATTTTTCTTTTCGGAATTTTAAAGATACATAGTTTTGGAGAAACCTAAAATTCCTCATCTTTGTTATAAAACATAGACCAAATGAAACGGCTACTCTTTTATGTTATGGTTATTCTGGGATTGTTTCTCTCCAAAACCCCAGCAAATTGCTTAATGAATAATGATCTGAGTGAGAGCGCCTCAATAAGTCTGATGACTTGCGGCGCAGGAGAATCTCTATACTCTATGTTTGGGCATAGTGCTCTTTGGGTTTATGACCCTATTAACAGGATTGACAGGATCTATAATTATGGCACTTTCGATTTCTCTGATCCAAACTTCTACTATTTGTTTCTAAGGGGGATTGCTAATTATAAGCTGTCTGTGACAAATTCTCAAAGTTTTCTGAACGAATACATCCAGGAGAACAGAACTGTACAGGAGCAGAGACTACACCTCACCCATTCTGAAAAACAAATTCTTTTTAATGCACTCGAAGAGAATTACAAACCTGAAAACAGATATTATCGATATGATTTTCTCTTCCTGAATTGTTCGTCGGTTTTGCGTGACAAAGTTTTTGAATCAGTTGAGGGCTCTTACTCAATGGATCAAACAAGCTATGATCAATCCTTTAGAGATCTGCTTCAACCCTATTTGACAAACAGTTGGATTAAACTGGGAATAAATCTGGTTCTCGGACACCGGGCAGAGAGGGAAGCTACAAATTGGGAGAGAATGTTTCTCCCTGATCTTATGCACAAACAATTTGAATTAGCACTTGTATCAAATAATGAATCTTTGGCTCCTGATAGCCAGACAATCTATTTGTCAACAAGCACTCCGACTGCCACTCCAGGCAATTCCTCGAAAGTCCCCGTAATCGTCTTCTTCGTTCTCTTCATGCTTATTGGAGTCATTACAAAAAAGAAACTGAATCAGCGAAGGTGGAATAAAGTTTTAGATTCTGTAATTTTCTCACTCTCAGGATTAATTGGATTGCTGCTGAGTTTCATGTGGTTCTTTTCAGAGCATGAGGTTGTTCATCAAAATCTCAACCTGTTATGGGCATTTCCTTTACATATCATATTGGCCATAATGATATGGATACCATTTTTCAGATCAGGTATCAGACAGTATAGTAAGGTTTTCTTCTTTATTAATATCGTATTCTTATTACTAGCATTAATTAGTATTCAGGAAATTCCAACTGCTGTCTTCCTGTTTGCCGGCATTACTTTGATCCGCCTTTTCCGTTTTGCGTTTTTCCCTGACATAATTAATCAGGTAAATCGTTAATAAGCTAATTAACAGAGGCTCCATACTTTTTTAACTTTTGGTGTGTAACATGCATTCCTTACTTCTTTTATACGCTCAAAAAGCTCATCAATAATGAGAACTTTAGCATAAGAATCCTCTCTGTAATATGAGAGATCTTTAGCTGCAGCATTTTCAGGATCAGAAAAATTTAATTGTACAGGCATTTTCTTTCTTGCAAACCATCCTGCAGCTTCAAAATCCCACTTTGAGCTCCGATCCAAACGCATAGTCAGATCGCCCCAAGCCTGTATCTCTTCTTCAGTCCAATACCTGATACCTTCGCGGAATCTCAAACCGATTTTCAGTTCATCCTGCATTTCCAGGCATAAACGAATATCATGGTTTCCAATTCTGCCGACAGAAAATGAAATTCCATAAAATCCTTTCTCCCCATTTCCATGTCTTTCTGTAAGTCTTCTCCAGACACCTTGCCGACTGGTTTGCTGACTAATAGCTTCCCATTCGGTCTTAATGCGTGATTTCCCAAGAGCAGTTGTAATGTCAAGCCAAAACCGTTTTTCTAACCTGATCCTTTCTTCTGTCGTTTTCATGATGTATTTTTATTTGATTTATAGTACAAATGAAAAGCCGATGACCGTAATGTATTTACGGTCTTTATAGATTAGATGCTTTTTTTGTATCAGAATGGAAAAAAAAGTCGCAAAATATGGCATTAAATAAATATGCAACAATTCGTTACCGAGTTATAGATCGGTTTTTAAGGAGCAAATCTCATCCTTTCCCGTCAAAGGAGAAGCTCCGTCAGGCATGCGAAGAGGAGCTATACGGTTCAGGTACCGGAATACACATTTCGACATCAACAATAGAAAAAGATCTCTGGGCAATGAAGAATGAAGCCAGTCTTGGCTATGCTCCAATCGTGTATAACAAAGCTGAAAATGGATATTTTTATTCTGACCCTGAATTCAGTTTAGATCTTCCATTAACTGAAGACGACATCGATCTTATCAGACTTGCCACAAGTACACTTTCTCAACTCAAAGACAGTCAAGTATTTAAGGATCTGGAAACTTCTGTTGAGAAAATAAGGGGAAGGCTACGTGTTTACAAACAGATGGATAAAAAGGATAATAATCGTTTGATTCGTTTTGAAACCGCTCCATTCTTTGCTGGTAGTAAATACCTTTCGGATCTGTTGGATACAATAAAGGATCACCGCGAGATTGAGTTAATTTATATTCCTTTTACGGATGATCGACCCAGAAGTTATCAGGCACATCCCTATTTTCTTCAGGAACATAAAAACAGGTGGTATCTGATTTGCTACGAAAAGGGTGCAAAGAAATTCAGGACTTTGGGTTTGGACAGAATCGAAAAGCTGATTTTACTAGATTCATATTTTCATCCTGATTCGGAATTTGATCCGGAGAATTATTATAAATACAGTTTTGGGATTGGTATATATTCAGGAAAGCCTGTTGAGATCACACTATCATTTGATCCTGTCCAGGGAAGATATATAAAGGCTCAACCTATCCATGCCACTCAGGAGATAACAGATGAAACCGATGATCAGGTACTAGTCAAAGTACGGGTCATCCCCTCCCCTGAGTTTATGATGCGATTGATGAGCTATGGTTCTTCAGTTAAGGTTGTTGAACCAGAATTAATCAGAAATGAATTAGTTGAATTACTAAAAGCAGCTTTGGAGAAGTATATTTAATTAAGCATTCATTAATTGACATAAACCAAATCAACTTTGGTATCTGTCAATCCTCCAGAATCTCTGACCTGAACTTTGACCATGTATGTACCAGGTTCAGTAAATTGTTTGAAGCTCTTTTTATCAGCAGAAAAATCCGTATCATAAACGTTATCATTCTCCCAGTCCCAGCGAACCTCCAGCACATCGATTGAATCTTCAGGATCCGTTGATCCTGAGGCATCAAATTCAAACTTTGTACTGGTG
>JAYEFL010000068.1:0-4697 GCA_034658635.1 Bacteroidota bacterium
CGCTGCAAAAGGGCTGCTGGAGAAGTGGGGTTTAAACCCTGATGATTATGGAATAAAATTTAATTGGTAAAAATGAAAATAAGCATATCATGAAAAGTACAATAATTATCCTTCTAACCTGTCTTCTGTTGATTGGTTGTCAAACTCCTCAAGACAAAGTTGTTGAACGTCAGCAAACACCCCTGATGGGATGGGCCAGCTGGAATAGCTTTCGCATAAATATTAATGGAGAAATCATAATGGCACAAGCAGATGCAATGATTTCTACAGGCTTAAAAGACGCCGGGTATTCATACATCAATATCGATGATGGTTATTTTGGTGGCCGCGATGAAAAGGGAAATTTAATAGCTCATCCCGAAAGGTTTCCTAAAGGAATGAAAGCCCTTTCAGATTACATTCACTCAAAAGGATTAAAGGCCGGCATTTACACCGACGCCGGAATAAATACCTGCGCATCCTATTGGGATAAAGATACAATTGGAGTTGGAATGGGACTTTGGGGACACGATGAACAAGACATAAAACTGATGTTAAAAGAGTGGAACTACGACTTTATCAAAGTCGATTGGTGTGGTGGGCAATGGCTTGGGATGGACGAAGAAACCAGATATACAGAGATTGGAAGGATTGTCAGAGAGACCCGCCCCGATGTAGTGTATAATATCTGCAGATGGGAGTTCCCAGGTGAATGGGCCACCAGAGTAGCCGACTCCTGGAGAGTATCCGGAGATATTGGAGATAACTATAAATCAATTATGAGAATAATTGATCTTAACGCAGACCTCTGGAAGTACTCTTCGCCCGGACATGTAAACGATATGGATATACTTCAGGTAGGAAGAGGTATGAGTTACGAAGAAGATAAAACCCATTTTACAATGTGGTGCATAATGAACTCTCCGCTTCTCATCGGTGATGATTTAAGAAATATATCAGATGAAACCATTGAAATATTAACTAATAAAGAGCTTATTGCCCTCAATCAGGATCCTCTTGGATATCAGGCACGCCGATTGGTCAATCATGGTGATCTGGAAGTTTGGGCAAAGCCACTTATTTCAACAATGAGCGGGCAAGTTGCTGTTACGTTGCTTAACAGGTCTGAAGAAAAGGATACTATCGCTTTCAGTTTGGATTCATTGGGTATTGATGTAACAAAAGATTATGCTATACGCGATTTATGGCTGAAAAAAGATTACGAAACTTCTATTAATGAAGAAATGAATTTTGAAGTTCCGGCGCACGGTGTTGTGGTTTTGAAAATATCCGGAACTGCAAAACCATTTAATGTTTTTCAATTCAAATAGAGCATAAAACCCTTGTAAGCAGGATAAATAAATAATTTGAGCAGGACAAATTTATGCTCTACCTTTGCAAAAATATTTTTCTCAGATGAGTGCTTTTGAAAATTTTAATCTGTCGAAACAATTAAGCAATGCGGTTGATGAATTGGGTTTTGATCAACCAACCCCCATACAATCAGAAGCTTACTCAGTCATTCTGTCAGGAAAAGATGTAGTAGGAATTGCACAAACTGGTACCGGAAAAACATTTGCATATATACTCCCATTATTACGAGACTTAAAATTCTCAAAGCAAATTACTCCCAGGGTACTGATAATGGTACCCACACGTGAATTGGTTATCCAAGGGGTTGAGCAAATCGAAAGCCTTACTAAGTATTTGAATATCCGCACTTTAGGAGTGTATGGCGGAGTCAATATCAATACGCAAAAACAGTATGTAGCTCAAGGTACCGATATTCTGGTAGCAACACCAGGCCGGCTATATGATTTAGTTGTAGCCAGAGCATTGCAACTCAAGACTGTCAAAAAAGTAGTGATCGACGAGGTTGATATTATGTTGGATCTTGGCTTTCGCTTTCAGTTGACCAATATCTTTGATTTCCTGCCTGAACGTCGGCAAAGTATTATGTTCTCAGCTACTATGACTGATGATGTTGATGCCTTTATCGACGATTTCTTCATTGCTCCTGCCAAAATAGCCATTGCTGTTAGTGGTACTCCTTTAGATAATATTGCACAAAAGTGCTATCCTGTGCAGAATTTCTACACGAAAGTTAATCTGTTAACCCATTTACTTTTCGACAAGGATGAATATCAGAAAGTATTAGTCTTTGTATCCAGTAAGAAGAATGCAGATAGATTATTTGAAGCCTTAGAAGAAGATTACGGATCAGAAACCGGAATCATACATTCTAATAAATCGCAAAATTTCAGAATAAGGTCGGTTCAACAATTTGACGAGGGGAGCAACAGGATACTAATCGCTACGGATGTTATGGCTCGCGGATTAGATCTGGAAGAGATAACTCATGTAATCAATTTTGATACTCCTAATTTCCCTGAAAACTACATGCATCGGATTGGCAGGACAGGAAGAGCAGAGAAGGAAGGTAAATCGGTTCTGTTCTATACCGAAAAAGAAGAAGAGTTCAAAATAGCTATTGAGACATTGATGGATTACAAGATCCCAATGATCGATTTTCCTAAGGAAATTAAAGTTTCTAAAGAATTGATTCCAGATGAGCAACCAAAAGACTATTCGCCAAATCCGAATAGGAATATTAAAACTGTAGTCAGAGGTGCCGCCTTTCATGAAAAGAAAGAAAAAAATAAGAAAACCAATCAAGGGGGATCCTACTTAAGGAAAATGAAAATCTATAAAAAACCTCAAACCCGGGGAGATAAACACTTCAATAAGTGGAATAAAAAGTAATTGAAAGTATAAAGCATCAATTTATGGACAACGACCAGAAAATAATTCTGTATGTGTATTCGCTATATTCCTCAGAAGAAAAGCTAAGTTATTTGCAATATACAGCGGCTCTGGCAATCTTTTTTCATTTAATGCAAAAGGGTTATTTCCCCAACTACCATCATCAGCTATTGCTTTATGACTATAAGGATTCACGTCGATATTTATGGGAGGACAAAAAGTTCATGAACGATATAAACATTGTAAGAGACCATGATTTTCTCAGTCGTTCCCGGGTTCAAACAACAGACTACAGAGATATTAATGCCCATCAATGCACAAAAAAAGGAGAAGAATATCTGAACGACAATAAAATTGGTGAAACAGATTCATTCAAAAAAATAGACAATGAATTACGATGCAAGTGTGATAATCTTTTAAAGATCAGACTGAATGACGATAATCCCGCTCTATATTGTGAAAGAGGGTGCACAAATAATACAATAGAAGGTTTTCTGGATGATATTGATTTGACAATAGATGAAAACGTAAGCCCATCATTTATATAAACTTCACAAGCGGATAAATGATTAAATACAAAGACCCAAAGATTTATGCAGCAACAATTCTGCCTTTTGGCAAGAATAACATTGAGTCGCTAAATCGTTTCGTTGGTTCACATAAGCGCTACACTAGTCCTACTGAATTTGGAAGTGCAGGAGAAGTTTCACAAAAAGAAGAAGGTTCTTTTTCCATGCAGAATCATGGAATTTTACTCACCCCTGAAGCATATAGCTTTTGTTCATACCTTCAAGCTAGTGTATCTGAATACCACGACAGGGAGAAAAAATATGGATTGAGTCTTTACAAGAGTGGCTTGTCTGTTTTAGGTATCAATTTAGAGAATGATTTTTCGGTTGACAGGTTAAAACAGATAACGGGTCAGTTGTCTTATAAAATTACCGACTGTGTTTTTCCTGTTTTGAATGAGGGACAACAGTCTATATTATCTGCAACACTTCAGACTGACGACCTTTCAAAATCATGGTACAAAACGCAAGTTTACTCCTTTATCAGCTGCGAAGATTCTCCGTTTGGCACCTTAGAACCTGAGGAGATACTAGAAAATAATTCTGCTGATGTTGAGGCTCTCACTGATTGGGTTCTTTCTTATCATAAAATGGATAATGGGATTCTTTTTATCGGGATGGCAGCAATGTTGTATATCGGCAAACATTGTGCAGAAACTGATGAGGTTTTGAGACAAATATTATACCTGAAAACATGTAATAAAGTATCACACCACCAGCATTCGGCTTTATGGAGTTTTAGAAAGCAACTTCAAAATTTGAAAGAAAGTGGTAAACAAGGAAATTACAAAATTCTGAAAAGCAATAACGAGTCAATCTGTAGCCATAATGATGTATTATCAAAGATTCAGGTATTTGATAATTCATTAGAAAAGGAGACTGAAATAATTGCACAACAATGGGAGCAGACCAATAAAGTTGAAAATAAGTTCCACCAGCTGATTTCTGATAGTTTCTCAGACGAAGTAGAAAAATCTATTGAAAGAAGTAAAACAATAAATCTTCTCACCAAAGAACTGGAAGTTTTAAGCTCCGAACTCGAGAATCGATTAGAATTACTTATGACAAGAGACAGTATGACACTGAATATTATTCTGTTGATTTTAACAATCATCTCACTTCTGGGTGTTGGCGAAGTGGTTGGTTTCAATCAAAAGCAATGGACGATTGTGGCTCTGGTGATCTTACCGTTTACCATGATCTCATTTATTTACCTCCGAAACTTTCTTAAGAATTTTAATAAAAAATAAGGGAATACTTTTCCGGCATTGCATTCATGAAGGCAGCCTCAATAAAAGAACTCAAGCAGGAACTAAACAGTCGCTCACAGTGCGATCTGCTGGAACTATGTCTTCGTCTATCAAGATTCAAAAAGGAAAATAAAGA
>JAYEFL010000069.1:0-4673 GCA_034658635.1 Bacteroidota bacterium
GAATTCCCAGTTCTGGTTCAGAGCCACATACACCCGTTCCACGTTGTACAAACTGATAATCGAGTTCGTCGTTGTTTTTAAATTGCTCGCGATATAGCATCCCAAACTCTCCCATGGTAATACATTTAGCCTCAGGCCATCGTTTGCGCATTTCACTAAACCATATGACCATACCTTCCATCCCATTTCTTCCTTTGTAGCCATATATTTTGCGGGCTTCAACAAGGCCCATTTCCCATGTACAGGTAACCCAGGCAAAATTGTTCCGTTCAAAGCCTTCATCGAAGTGAGAGGCTGTTATAGCCAGCATTTCTTTAGTCCCTTCTTCGATACCCAATCTGATTACGGTCTCAATGGGTCCAACGCCTTGTCGACTACCACACCATTGGCCATCAATTGATCTGCCACCCGGGAATCTTGCGCTTAGGAAGTCCATGGTCCAGCCATCCAGATTAACACAGTCGATAAAATCCTCTTTTCCTTGAGCCGGTTTGCAAAAATGCTCTGTGGAGGGATAATATGGATAGGATATTGATCCCTCACCATCACCATTGTCGATGGCATACTGACTCCAGATACTTCCCTGACAAACATGAATACCTTCCTCTTCTGCCAGGTATTTAATATTGTCTGCTGAAAGAAAACCAGCAAGTACAGCTTTAGGTCGGTATCCTCCACCCACCATATCTGATACCATCTGTAAGCCTTCATGCAGGTCGCGATTCACCTGCTCACGTGTATTATACATATTGGCAAAATAGCCTCCGGGAAGAAAAGTAATTTCATCGCCGTATTTTTTGTGATATGAGACAATTAACTCCCTCAAATCAACATAGTTCTGACGTTCATCCTGTAAGGCAAGCCAGCTAAACGACCAGGTAATTCTTGCGCCTGGCCATCCTTTTTCCACCGTTTCACGAAATACCCGAGCTTCAGCTGGAGAATGAATACTGGATTCATCTTCACCATTAACTACATCTCGAGATGTTTCAATCTGATTGACTCTCACAACTGTGCTGAAAGTAAAAAAGCGATTTCCCAATAATTGAAGATCTGTATCCTGCGAAGGTTCTTTATCATTTTGGCTGATACACGAAGGGAGTATCAGCAAAGGGAGAATCACCAGTAGAATTTCTGTTATTCGTTTCATATTCTTCTTATTTTATAGTTTACGTATCCAAATATTTCTGTAGCTAACCTCATTTTTATGATCCTGAAGCATTAGGGGCAACTCAGGTTCTGAAAGACTATATTCAGCATTATGTGAAGCAGTTGGTTCAGTTACTTCAACATGATTTAGTACCAATACTCCATTGTGAAACAGAGTGAAATATCCGGGTTGCAATAGTTCTTCTTTTTTGTTGAATCTTGGGGCAGTGAAAATAATATCATACACCTGCCACTCACCAGGCTTAAGAGAGGCATTCACCAGTGGGGCAGCATTGCCATAAAAAGCTGCTGCCTGACCTGTAGGTCCTGTACTGTTTTTGTAAGAATTGAGAACCTGGATTTCATATTTGCTCATCAGGTAAATACCTGAATTACTGCATTGCTGCCCTGTTTTTCCATCTAAAACATCCTGCTCATTAGTTTTCCATTCAATATGTAACTGACAATCCCCGAATTTTTGCTTTGTTTCAATGTCTTTTGTCTCGGGTTTCACGGTAAACTCTTCTCCTGATACGGTCCATTCAGCCTCACCTCCGGTAGCAACACTTCTAAAATTATCCAGATTGTCCTGTCCAAAGAGGATTATGGCATCAGAAGGTGGTCGATTTCTAACTGAAGGTGTAATCAGCTCAGGTTCTGGAAGTTCATTCCTTTTTTTATCGATGGTTTTACGGAGAAGATTCAGTTCGTTCTTATCGTAGGGACTATAATCCCCATAAAACAGATCATGCTGCCAGATATCAGGATCACCTTTCCCGGGCCTCCATCCCCAATGGAGATGAGTCTGGGTTTTACCATTAACCAACCCCCAAAGCATACAACCAACATCATACTTGCTGAATACTGGCAAACAGGTTGAAATTTCTGAGTTTATGGATCTGTTTAGCCATTCGGTGTTAATTATGGGTCTGTTTAAAATCTGAATGCTCTGAATAAGCTTTTCGACACTATCTGCATTACCGTAACTATGGAAGGTGGTAATATCGTTATTTTGATGTATAATCTTATTTAACTCCTGATTCCCATTCCATTGCGCTATTGTAAGCGGTTGAGAAGGATCTGTTTCACGTGCCCATTCATAAACTTTCTTAACCAGATCCAGAGATGAATTTCCTAAACCACCATTTGTTGGTTCATTATAGAGGTCCCATACCCAGACTCTTGGATCATCCTTGAATGTTGACATTACATCTTTTACATACTTTTCCAGTCTTGGCCATGTTTCCGGATCACGAACCATATCATGGCCCGGGCTTGGCGTCCATCCATTTGCATACCATCCTTGCAGCACTTGGGGCTGCTGCCCATACCAGGGATTCTTGAGTTTCGGATCGGAACCAAAGGCACAATCATCAAAGAAAGTAGGCATCACCCTGATTCCATGTTTATCACATAGCTGAAGAAATTGATCAAAGCGCGATTTGAAAGCTGCTGAATCGTGTTCCCAAACAACAAAAGGCAAGACTACGCGCAGACAATTTAAACCCAGATTTCCAGCCAGAGCCAGTTCAGTATCAATTGTATCCGGATTAAAGGAATACGGCATCCACATTTCAGTATAGCTGATTGCATTGGCCGGAACATAATTAATTCCGCACGGCCATTCCTGCTTAGCATACCACTCATTGGCATTTTTCTCCGACCATCTGCCGCTTATCCCATCCGTAGTGCTGATTTCCTTTATTTTTTCTATCCCTATTGCTTCTCTGTCCTTTGGTGCACTGCGACCACTTTTTTTAGATTTCTCCAGCAAGCTCTTAAGCTCTTTGCGCTTCTTAGCTTCGCTGAAATATAAGTTTGTGGTTTCCCCCGGATCAGTTTCCAGATTATATAATTGCCCTTTTGCATCAGGTTCTTTTTCCGGAAGAGCATATTTCTTCATGGTCTCATTCTCGTAATTGTTTCCTCCTGAACCCTGATGATCAAGATATTTCCAACTCCCCTGTCTAATCTGGAATTCCCCACGGAAACTTTGTGTTAGAAGATACGGCCTTATAGATTCGCTTTCATCCTGAATACCCAGCATAGCCGGCAGCATATCATAGCTATCCCTTGCGTCATTTTCATCCAGTTGATATCCAACAATTGAGGCACATGTTGCAAAAATATCGGTCGTATTGATCATCTGGTCAGATTTATGCCCGGCTTTAAAAACACCAGGCCAGCGGACTATAAATGGAACTCTATGGCCACCTTCCCATCCATCCCGCTTCATTCCTCTCCAACCCCCTGAAGCATCGTGATTATGGTCTTGTCTCATCCAATCAACATGAACAGTTTCAGCCCCATTATCAGCATTGAAGATGATCACGGTATTGTCATCTATTCCCAGATCTTTGATAAAATCCATCAATCTTCCCATCAGAACATCCAATTCCCAGACAAAATCACCTCTTGGGCCTCCCTTTGTTGCTCCATTAAACTGAGGAGCGGGTAATACAGGAGCATGTGCTATTTGAGTTGACAGAACAGCAAAGAAGGGTCGATGTGGTGTTCGCTGACGGTGATCCAGAATAAACTTTCTAGTTTTATCATAGAATAAGAGATCAGCTTCTGTAAAATTATAACCTGGTGACATCCAGCCTTCGTCGTTGTCCCACCGCCACTTACCACCGTGATTTGGCAGTCTATCTCTTTTATGCCTCATACTGGCTGGTTTATCAACCATTCCATTTTCAATGTAGATATAGAGAGGATCGGTAGTTGGGCAATTGGGGGTTATGAAAGATTCATCAAAACCTCTCTCATTCGGCCCATCGATTAGCGGAGTACTTTTTTCATAATCAATTAGAAGTGAATTTTCAAAACCACCTCTCAGCCTCTCATTATTCTCATCAAACCAAGTCAGGCCTACATGCCATTTGCCAAATACTCCTGTCCGGTATCCTTTGGTTTTAAGCATCTCAGCAATGGTTAGCGTTCCGGGTTTAAGATAGCTTGGACCGCTGGGGCCTTCAAATGCTCCTCCACCTCTGCCGGTTGACCTATATATCTGATTGCCTGAATACAAGCTGTATCGTGATGGTGAACAGATAGTTGAGGGACTGTGGGCATCAGTAAATAGTATTCCTTCCCTGGCCATTTTATCCAGATTTGGTGTTTCGTAGCCGCAGTCCACATTATAACAGGAGAGGTCACCGTATCCCAGATCATCAGCATAAACGATTATGATATTTGGAAAATCCTGAGCCATTGTATTTCCAAGCCCAATAATGCACATCGATAGCAGCGTAAGCAATCTGATTTTCTTCATAACTTTTTATTTATGCGCCAGGCTAAAAGATATTTTTGAATTGGATTCGATTTCCAGCCAAATCACAAGATCATATTGGTTTATTCGTCTGATGTGACCAGTGCGAAATCCTTTACCGGGAAAAACCTTTTTTCCATTAACTTTCAGGCTTACATCATTATCGCCCCAGTTTTTTATTACAAAAGCAGGATTCGAAACAGGGCTGTCTTCATTTGCCTGAAGACTGAATTTCAGATCACCAATTTCATTT
>JAYEFL010000070.1:0-17402 GCA_034658635.1 Bacteroidota bacterium
GCAACATTTACAAACTCAGCTTTGTCAACTGTTTCAGTAGGAGGAGTTAACCAGACAAGTGGTACAACAGCTAATAATTTCACTAACCCTGTTACTTACAAGATTACTGCCGAGGATGCGTCTATAAAAGAATATGTTGTAACAGTAACAATTACTCCTGCTAGCCGTGAGAACACATTTCTTACTTATTTGTTCGACAAGGGTGATAACGGTTTTGATGCGGATGCTGTAGGAACAATTGATACAGATAATTTTACTATTGAAGCAACGGTGCCATGGGGTACCGATCTTACTACTATTGTTGCTTCCTTTACAGTAAGTGATTTTGCTACAGTCCATATCGGAGGAGTACCCCAAGTAAGTGGAACCACGCCAAACGATTTCACTAACCCCGTCAATTATACGATCGTAGCTCAAGATGGTTCTTCAGAAATATATACAATAACAGTGAGTGTTGAACATGAAGAAGAAAAGCATTTTAATACCTATGCTTTTGCAAATGCTTCACCAACGATTAGCCTTAATATTGACAATACCAATAGAATAATTAATATCTCGATTCCATATTCTTCATCCAGACTTGGACTGATTGCTACATTTACACTATCAGCCGGTGTTGAAGCTCGTATTGGTGGTATAGTACAGGTCCCCGGTGTAACAGCAAATGATTTTGACATTGTTGTTGTTTACACATTGGTGGCAGCTGATGGTTCAACTATTGATTATCAGGTTACTGTAACGAATGCCGCGATTCAGACCGGTAAGAAGATATCTGATTTCTCTTTTAATGCCTTTGATCCTGATGTTGTTGCAACAATCGTTGAAGCAGATAAGACTATTGATTTAACTGTGCCGCTTGGAACAAATGTAACTGCTTTGGTAGCTACTTTTACAAAGTCCTTAATATCAACAGTTGCAGTTGGCGGAGCAGCCCAGACAAGTGGAACAACAGCTAATGATTTCACAAACCCGGTTTCATATGTTGTTACTGCTGAGAATGGTGATGCTCAAACTTATACGGTAACTGTAACGATTACACCGGCAAGTTCTGAAAAGGAAATGACTTATTTCGCCTTTGAAGGCTTTACTCCGGATATTATTGGTGTCATCAATCAGGCTTCGCAAACGGTTTCGCTAACTTTGCCTAATGGAACCGACAGAACAGCGCTGGTAGCAACATTTACAACATCACCTTTGACAACTGTAAGGATACTAAATCAGGGAATTCAGCAAAGTGCCCTCACGGTTAATGATTATACCAATCCTTTGACTTATGAAGTATACGCTCAGGATGGTACCCAGAAAAATTATGTGGTAACTGTTTATGAAACAAACGACGTTACTGCTCCCGTAGTAACTGTTATTACTATTGATGGGAATAATACAAATGCAAATCAGGTGACTAATGAACTCGGACAGTTTGCCTTATTACAATCAAATGAAGCGAGTGGTAAGGTATATATAATTGAAGAGGATGCTCCGCAGACTACAGTTGCAGATCTGGAGGCATCAGTTGCAGCTGGTAAGGGCAGAACAGTTTGGGTTCAGTTAGCAAACACAAATATTCCGATCTCGACATATGCTATGGATGAAGGAACTTATTATGCTTATGCCATTGATGCAGCATCGAATAAGTCAGCCAAGAGTACTATAGCAATAACAATTGATGATGAATTGGCTCCTACTGTGATTATTGCTGCGCAAACTATTAGCAATGCGCCTAGCAATTCAGTTGTTGCCCAAAGTTCAGAGAACGAGGGATTTATTTATCTGATAAAAGATGATGTAGCCCAGACTACAAAAGGTCAGCTTGATGCAGCTGTTGCAGCGAAGAACGGTGTTAAGGGATTTGTTTTTGCAGCCTTTACGAATATCACTCTGCCTGTGGCTGGCTTAAATCCAGGAGATTATCACGCTTATGCTGTGGATAATAATTCAAACTTGTCTGATGCAAGTAGCCAGATAGTGGTTATTACTGCGGCAAGCAGACTAAAGTCAATGTCAAGTTTCAGTTTCCAGGGAACATCTCCTGCTTCTATAGGGCATATTGCCGGAATATTGATTGATGTTGAAGTGCCTTATGGAACTTCTTTGACAGCTTTGGTTGCTTCTTTCACTATCAGCGAGAAGGCTACTGCTTATATCGGATTAGTTGAGCAGGTTAGCGGAGTAACAGCTAATAATTTCACAAATCCGGTAACATATACTGTAGAAGCTGAGGATGGTACAACACTAGACTATGTAATGACTGTTACAGTTGCTTCAGGAACTGGTATTAATGATATACAATGGGTAGATGCCATTCAGGTATATCCAAATCCTGTTCAGGATCAATTCAGTATTGAAATGCTGAAGCCTGTTGACAGAGTGATTGTGATTGATTTGCTCGGACAAATTGTTGCTGATATTGATAAGCCAGGTACTGATTTGATCCAAATCTCAACTCAGTCGTGGACACCAGGCTTGTTTATTGTAAGATTCTACCGCCAGGGTGAAACAGTTTATCACAGTAATCTGATCAAACAGTAGTGAAGAATTAAATAAAAAGAAGGAAATAGAAAAAAGGAGATCACATTTGTGGTCTCCTTTTTTAATTAATGGGATTTCAATTCTTAATCAAGGAATGGTTTCCAAACTTCCTGTCTGAAAACAGCTCTGTCTGTTGGCTCACATTCAACAACTTCACCTACCTCAAGTGTTGTGTAAATCATTTCTTCGAGTAATTCTGGTGATCGTCTGACTCCTTCACCAATATTGATCATTATTCGTTCTCCATTAGTGAACAAATTTTGTTTTAATCCATCAAAAAAACCTCCAGCAGCGATCGTTGCTGCAGGACCAATTTGAATATTTTTCTCGAAGGCAACCAGGCGGGCTACATCCACAGCCTTAGTTTCATCAAATGTGATTATTTCTCCACCGGTTTTTTTGCATAGTGAGCCAATAATTGGAAAAGTCTGAGGATTACCATTTGCCAGAGTTGGGATTTTTGTCACCGGGCTATCATAAATCGGGAAGTCGTGTTCCCATCCTTCAGGAAAATCCTTGCTTTTTGCCTTTTCCCAGGCTGCTGTCATTGGATCGCACCCACTAGCCTGAACCATAATGTATCTGGGATCCCTGTTTGCAATACCTAACTCTTTAATTTCACGCAGACATTTATCAATTGCAATCGGACCGGTACCACCAGCTAATGCCTGAATATAAACATCCGGAATATAACCCAATTGTCTGAGCCATTCGAAAACCTGTGTCTTTTTAGCTTCTACCCGGGCTGGATCAATATTTCCACCAGACATCAGGATATTATGCTTTTGTGCATATTCAGCTGCAAGCTTTTTTGCCAGATTGTAATCACCTTTAACCCGGAATACCCGCTGGCCATAACAGCTTACACCGGCTTCATTAGCCATTAAGGCATCATCAGGAATGAATACCGCAAGTGAAATTCCAGCCAGAGCCAGATAGTGAGCAAAAGCGTTGGCAATATTTCCTGTGCTGGCAACACAATATTGAGTTACTCCGTTTTCTTTCAAAACAGAAGCTGCAACAGCAGCAGCAACATCTTTGAATGTGCCCGTTCCGGGGTTAGCATCATTCCTGTATGCCAGAACAGTCAGATTAAGTCCATATTGTTCTTTAGCGAACTTCTCAAGGAATTCCCAATTGTCAACTGGAATCACACCTTCACCATCTGTAATAATATTACTCCTGTCTAGCAATGGGAGGAAATCAAAATAATGGAAAACAGACTTTGCATTATCACCTTTATTGGCTATAAGTTTTTTGATATCCTCAATAGGAGTGTTATATTTTACGTCCACCCATTTTTGCTGACAAACAGGACAGTTTTGTCCCTGACTAAACCACTGTTTAAAACCATCAATTTTCTCTCCGCAGGATCTGCACTCGAAATGGAATTTTTTATTGCTCATGTTGATAGTTTTATATTTTAGATTATCATTCCTGCAGCCATTGTTTCATTAGTAGCTTCGTCAATAATGATAAGGCTGCCGGTGATTCTATTTTTTTTGTATGAATCAAAGAAAAGTGGTTTTGCCGTTTTTATTTTTATTCGACCGATATCATTCATGTTAATAGTACTATCGTCTGGATTTTGCTCAAGATTATTAATATCCATCTTATAAACTACTTCCTTAATTACCCCCTTCACCTCATTGCTTGTGTGTTTAATTGCATATTTTCCGCCAGGGATCAAAGGACGCTCGTTGAACCAGCACACCATCACATCAATATTCTGAGATTGGGTTGGAAGATTATCTGATCCGGCTATCATGTCACCCCTGGAAATATCAATGTCATCTTCTAATTGGATTGTGATAGCTTCAGAAACGATTGCCTCAGTACCAATGTCTTCAAAACGATCAACGGATGCAATTTTTGATTTAATTCCGCTTGGGAGTACTGTTACCGGATCTCCTTTATGGAATCTTCCTCCAGCAATTCTTCCTGCATATCCGCGGTAATCATGGTACTCAGTTTTTTGCGGACGAATAACAAACTGTACAGGAAGACGAGGGTCTGAGGTGTTTCTGTCAGATGTAATGTCAATATTATCAAGCGTTTGGAGGAGTGTAGGGCCAGAGTACCAGTCCATTTTTTTAGATGGATTTACCACATTATCTCCTAGTAATGCACTAATTGGAATAAATCTGGTGTCTCTCAGCTTAAGTTTGTCTGATGTTTTTTGAAAATCCTTCTGAATATTGTCATATACATCCTGACTGTAATCCACCAGATCCATTTTATTCACACAGATAATCAGATGAGGGATTCGCAAGAGCGAACCAATATAGCTATGCCTGAGTGTTTGCTCCAGAACGCCATGTCTGGCATCTATCAGAACAATAGCCAGGTTGGCTGTGGAAGCACCCGTAACCATATTTCTGGTGTATTGAATATGACCTGGAGTATCTGCAATGATGAATTTTCTTTTTGGGGTGGCAAAGTACCTGTAAGCCACATCAATGGTGATTCCCTGCTCTCTCTCTGCTTTCAATCCATCTGTTAGCAAGGCCAGGTTAATTTGTTCATTCCCGCGACGCACACTGTCGCGCTGAACTGTTTCCAGCTGGTCCTCAAAAATTGATTTAGTATCATATAATAGTCTTCCAATAAGCGTTGACTTACCATCATCCACACTTCCAGCTGTAGTAAACCGGAGGAGTTCCATATTTAGATATGCTTCTGAGTTAAATTGGGCCATTTTTTTAAAGTTTTCAGTTATCAGTCTATAGTTAGAGACACACGGCCGTGTGTATTTACAAGTCAATCTCCCCTAGAAGTATCCTTCTTTTTTTCTGTCTTCCATTGCTGCTTCAGATCTTTTATCATCAGCTCTGCTGCCACGTTCTGTTATTCTTGTTGCTGCGATTTCTCTGATTATATCTACCATATTATTGGCTTCAGACATAACCAGACCAGTACAGGTGATATCGCCAATTGTTCGGCATCTGGCTTTTATTTCAACAACTTCTTCATCAGGTCTCAGGTTCATGAAGGGAGCCCATGCAAGCCATCCTCCATCCCGCTTGAAAGCTTTACGTCTATGTGTATAATAGAGGCTTGGCATTTCAATTTTTTCCTGATAGATATATTGCCATACATCCATTTCTGTCCAGTTTGACAATGGAAAAACGCGAAAGTGTTCACCCATATTCATACGACCGTTGAAAAGGTTCCACAATTCAGGACGTTGATTTTTAGGATCCCATTGGCCAAAATCATCACGATGAGAGAAGAATCTCTCCTTTGCTCTGGCCTTTTCTTCATCCCTTCTTCCACCACCAAGAGCTACTTTGAATTTGTATTTTTCGATAGTATCAAGCAAAGTAACCGTTTGTAGTACATTCCTGCTGGCATCATAACCAGTTTCTTCAATTGCCTTTCCATCGTCGATGCTTTGCTGCACTGATCCCACTACCAGTCGGGCACCCAGTTCTTTCACCATTTTATCTCTGAATTCAATGGTTTCTTTGAAATTGTGTCCGGTATCAATATGAACAAGAGTAAATGGAAATTTTTGTGGCCAGAATGCTTTCATTGCCAGATGCACCATTACAATGGAGTCTTTTCCACCAGAGAATAGCAGAGCCGGGTTTTCAAACTGGGCAGCTACCTCTCTCATGATAAATATTGATTCGTTTTCTAATTCCCGAAGGTGACTGATTTTATTCATTGTCATAATTATTCCTAATCGTTTGAACTGGCATGTAAGCCACATTCCTGAGTAGAGTTATTTTCCCACCACCATCTGCCGGCTCTGAAATCCTGATCTGGCTTAATAGCACGGGTGCATGGAGCGCAGCCGATACTCGCGAACCCTCTGTCATGAAGGATGTTATATTGTACATGGTGATCCTTAATATATTGCTTAAGCTGCTCCAGACTCCAATCAAGGAGGGGGTTGTACTTGATGACCTGATTGTCTGGATCGTAGACAAACTTGTCTAGATTCTCACGATGCTCTGATTGTGATCTTCTCAGACCAGTTATCCAAATATCTACTCCTTGAAGTGCTCTCTTGAGAGGCTCGACTTTACGAATATGGCAGCATTCTTTTCTGTTTTCAGGCGATTCATAAAAACTAAATGGGCCCTTAGTAGTTAAGAGATCTTCCACCTTATTCCGATCCGGATGATATACGCGGATCTTTTTATCGTATTGAGAGAGGGTTCTGTTATGAATTTTATATGTTTCTTCAAAGTGTCGACCTGTGTCGAGAGTAAACAGTTTTATGCGTAAATTCTCCGAAAAGATCATATCTGTAATAACCTGATCTTCCATCCCAAAAGAAGTGGAAAAACTAACTTTACCTGGAAACTTATCGACCAGGTATTTAAGAGTTTTCTGTATTGAAAAGGATGATGTTTCTTCAATCAGGCCCAATGCCATATCTGCGTTCATCTGTTGTTTTTGCAAATGTACTATTTTATTATTACGCTGATGATATCTACCAGAATACAATATATAATGCCGCTACGATGGCGGTTAATACAAATGCACCCACTTTAAATCCTTTATCTGTATGGAATAATCCCTTTTCGAACCGTACTGCTTTTGGGTGATCTTCTTTGGCTTCAATAAGGCTGATAACAATCATAATAGCGGCTAATATCAGAAATACATATCCCCATCTGTTCATAAATGGTATTTCAGGGAAAAGGACCATGAAGCCGAATGATAATGGGATACTCAGACCAGCACCCCAAAGTGCAGCATTTGAAGTTGCTCGTTTCCAGAATAAACCAGCCATGAAAATTGCTACAACACCCGGAGTTATAAAACCAGTAAATTCCTGTATGTATTGAAATGCCTGATCGAGTCCGGAAAGCAGAGGTTTTGCCATTATTACGGCAATAATGAGTGCGGTAAAGCTGGTAATACGTCCAACCGTAACCATTTTGGTACTGCTTACATTTTTATTAATATGGTTCTTATAGATATCCATTGTGAAAATGGTTGCAGTAGAGTTCAACATAGATGCCAGTGAGGATACAATTGCAGCAACCAGTGCTGCAAAAGCGAGACCCTTAATTCCTGTAGGAACGAAATTGTGTAATAGCCATGGATAAGCCTCATCAGAGCGACCGATAGTTTCAACTCCTACCAATCCGTATGCTTCCGGGTTTTGGTTGATGAGGAATGCTGCGATTCCGGGAATTACTACGATCAGGGGGACTAAAAGCTTAAGAAAGCCAGCGAACAGAACTCCTTTTTGAGCTTCTGCGATAGATTTGGCTGCCAATCCTCTTTGAATAATATACTGGTTGAAACCCCAATATGACATGTTGGCAATCCACAGGCCTCCAATTACTACACTGAGACCAGGCAAATCAAACCATGCATCCTTAGTGCCTCCTGAACCATCGGGAATCATTATTTCCCCTTTCTGTATGATCATAGAAAACTTTTCAGGAACCTGATTCAGTAGTTCCGAGAATCCGGCGATGACACCGTCTCCTCCTCCAATAGCCTGAAGAGCCAAAATGGTGGTGATAACTCCTCCGGCAATCAGGAAAACAACCTGGAATACATCAGTCCAGGCAACGGCAGTTAGACCACCATAAATTGAGTAGAGAGCAGCAAAGGCCGCTAAACCAACAATTCCCCACATAACCGGAACGCCCATGATAGTTTCCAGAGCCAGAGCGCCCAGCCACAGGACTGAGGTTAGGTTAATGAAGACATAAACCAATAGCCAGAAAGTGGCCATGGCTGTTCTTACCCGATTGTCATACCTTTCCTGAAGGAATTGAGGCATGGTATAGATCTCTTTTTTTAAGAAAACGGGGAGAAAAAAGATACCCACAATGATCAGAGCAATAGCTGCCATCCACTCGTAAGAGGCTATAGCTAATCCAATTGCATATCCACTTCCTGACATCCCAATAGTCTGTTCAGCTGAGATGTTTGCTGCAATCAGAGAGGCACCGATAGCCCACCAGGGAAGAGATTTGCTGGCCAGAAAATAGTCCTGTGCCGTTTTCTTCTGTCCTTTTTTATTACGGGATACAAATAGTCCGATAAAAACAATCAGAAGGCAGTATGCCGCGAAAATAATGTAGTCAAGGGTTGAAAATCCGTTATGCATAATTAATTAGTTATTAGGGGGCTATTTGCCCAGAGCTTGTTTAATATCTTCAATTCCGGTTCCAAATACTTTAATCATCAGCTCATTGAGTGATGATTCGGACCCACTCATGTGAATGGTGGTATTAATATGTGTTAATGATCTGCCTGATTTGAGCGTTGCCGCTGGTGAGGAGGCTTCGAGTTCGAAAAATGGCCCGAGTTGAGAGCCATCATCAAGAGGACCATCATTGTAAGAGTTAATTACATCACCTCCAAATGGTTGCTCTTGTAATTCCCACATACTATTTACATATCCGTCATGGTTTTTCGGTTTATTGTAAAACATCAGAGTGAGAACATTTTTGGCACTATCATAGCTGCCAAGCAGGTTTTTTGCTCTTGAAGGACTTAGCCCGATTTTACCTCGCTGATTTCCATCAGCTTTGAAAAATATCAGTGAATCAGATATTGCCAGACGATCATTAGCAACCTTACCAAAATAAGTGTCGTTCACAATCTGACCCAACTCTTCTTCTGATCCGGGGATAAAAGGTACTATTACAGTATTGTCAGGCGAGGAGATAAATTGTCCGAGTATCCATATTGACAATAGACCTGTTTCCTTAGACCAGGCTTTTTCTCCTGTGTTTGTGATAGTATTTTCAGTAGTATAACCAACCCAGTCAATATCCTGATTGATACTCATTCCAATCAGCTTGCTGACAGTGTTCTCATTTAATAGACTTATGGTTCTGTTAACCCTGAGATTGAACTCAAAGTTGCTGTAGTTTAGTAGATTGAGATCCCTTTTGAAAACAGCCAGTGTGTCATTGCTGTTAACCAAATCAAAAGGTTCAGAATCAATCGGAGCCGGTACCTGCCAGTTGTCAAAGCTAAATGAAACACCTGGCTTGAAGAATACTGAGAATTGGCCTCCTTCAGGCCCCATCCAGATTCTCTCTTCTCCACCATAATTATTAAAATGCGGAGCATTATCTCCAGACCCAATCAATGCATAGTTTAGCCATCCAAAGCTCATGCCCTCCATTCCATTTGCTGAACTGGTCATTACCCTTCCCTGATAATCAGGAGCCACAGCAAGCATCGAGTTCCCATTTTTCAAAAGGATAGTGTTTTGATATTGTTGAAGAAATTCCAGGTCATAACCAAATGTTCCGGTTTCATAATCTGAAGTTGCTTTCTGATCCTGATGATCAGTTCCTGATTTGCAAGCTGAGAAAATCAGAATAAAAGAGAAGATAATCAACGTAATTAATTTTTTCATTTCCTATTTCCTGTTTCCTGTTTCCTGTCCTACGTCCTATTTCCTATTCTACCCGCCCCATCACCAATATCTGCGACATAGAAATCTGCCTGCAGCCCGGTAATTGATAGATATGCTGGTCCGACTTTTGCAATCATTTCATCCACAGCTTCTTCTTTAACCAAGCTAACTGTACAGCCTCCAAAGCCGGCTCCTGTCATCCTCGATCCAATTACCCCATGAATTTTCCTGGATTCATTCACTAGCGTATCTAATTCTAATCCAGTGACTCCGTAATCATCACGTAGTGAATCATGTGAAGCATTCATCAGTTCTCCTAAGTCTTCAAGTCTACCTGCTTTTAGAGCTTGTACGGCCTGCAAAACCCTTTCGTTCTCAGTGATAACGTGTCGGGCTCTTCGCATTACAGTTTCATCTTCTATCAGGTGCATGTATTCATTGAACTCCCGCACAGTCATTTCAGCCAGAAAATTAATTGGAGTGCCATCATTTAAAGCCTGAACAGCTGTCTGACACTCGCTTACCCGTTCATTATATTTGGAATCTGCTAAACCGCGTTCTTTATGGGTATTGGCAATTACCAGTTTATAGCCTGAAAGTTTGAGAGGAACAAGTTCATATTCCAGTGTGTCACATTTCAAATGAATTGCATGATCCTTTTTACCCATACCAACAGCAAACTGATCCATTATTCCGCAATTGACACCAACAAAATTATTCTCAGCAGCCTGACCAATTTTCACCAATTCCACTTGGTTAAACCCTAAGTCAAATAAATCATTCAAAGCTACACCTGTAACTAATTCTATTGAGGCTGAACTGCTTAGCCCGCTTTTATTAGGAATATCTCCGGAGTAAAGCAAATCCACTCCTCCAGGAATAGCATTCCTTTTAATCAGTTCTGCAAAAACACCTAAAGGATAGTTGACCCATTCATCTCTGATTTTGTCATTTATTGCAGAGATCTCAATATCTAATTTGAAATCAAAGTTCGTAGTTGCCAGACTGATAGTATGGCTATTATTCTTTCGGGCCAGTAAATAGGTGCCATAACTCAGGGCACATGGAAAAACATAACCTCCATTATAATCGGTATGCTCACCAATCAGATTAACTCTCCCGGGAGAGAAGAATAAATGAGTGGAATATTTTTCAGATCCGTAAAGTTGAATAAATTGTGCGTTAAGCTTCTCAATATCCATCGGCATAGGGTATCAATTGTTAAAAAGAAATTCCGTAAAAGTAGAACATTTTGAGGGATGGCCGATAGAATAATTGTATAAAAAACACTATTATTGTTTCTGTTGAGCTAAAAACTATCACTAATGAGAAACATCGTCAAACGAAACAATGTCAAACGAAGAGCCGATAGTATAAATGTTTTTACGATAAATCTGTTAATCGTATCATTGGCATTTGGATTCGGTATGACTGCCTGTCAATCGGGTAATCAAAACAAGAAGGATGAATATATGAAACTAAGCGAAAAGATAGTCGGGCAATTTGGGGGCCAGGACGTAAAGGAATATACCCTGACTAATGTGCAGGGAATGCAGGTTAAAATAATTAATTATGGGGCTATTGTTACTTTTCTGACTGCACCTGACCGCGATGGTGAATATGATAATGTGGTGCTTGGTTTTGAAAAAGCTGAGCAATACTGGACAGAGCCATATAAAAGCAATTGTTGTTATCTGGGAGCTATTGTTGGGCGATACGGGAACAGGATTGCCGAAGGGAGATTTTCAGTTGGCGGAGAAGAATATAATCTTGCTATAAATAATGGTCCCAATCATCTGCATGGAGGCGTAAAAGGTTTTGATAAGGTGGTTTGGGAGAGTAAGGGATTTGAAGCTGAGTCGGGTAGTGGAGTTGAGCTCGACTACTTTAGTATTGATGGGGAAGAGGGATATCCCGGCAATTTCAAAATAAAGGTGATATATACTCTTACAGATAATAATGAGCTACAGATTGAGTATGATGGCAGCATTGATCAGACATGTCCCATAAATATTACTCATCATGGGTATTTCAACCTGACCGGTGGAGCAAAAACGGATATTCTTAAGCATAAACTTGTGATTGATGCCGATCGATATACTGTTGTAGATGAGACTTTAATCCCTACTGGAGAATTGAGGCCGGTTACAGGCACTCCTATGGATTTTAATCTTGCACATACTGTTGGCGAGAGGATCCCTCAGGTTGAAGGTGGTTATGATCACAATTATGTTCTCTCAGACGAAAAAGCAGAATTACGAAAAATTATTGAGGTAACAGAGCCAGTTAGCGGTCGTGTTATGGAAGTTCTGACCACTGAGCCCGGAGTCCAATTCTATTCAGGGAACTTTCTGGATGGTGTTCTTACTGGTAATGGTGGTAAACAATACAACAAGCATTGGGGCTTTTGTTTGGAGACCCAGCATTTTCCTGATTCACCTAACCAAACTTCTTTTCCGAGTACTTTGTTGGAGCCGGGTGAGAAGTATAGGCATACTACGGTTTATCGGTTTAAGTAATAAGGTTAATCCACCCCAACCCTCCTTAATATTAAGGAGGGAGAGAGACTTGTACTCAGTTGGACATGAAACCTCCCCTCCCTAATTTTAGGGAGGGGTCGGGGGTGGGTTAACTATCTACAGAACTACAGCCCCAATTTCTGCCGAATTTCCATTGGAATAGCATTCTTATTTACCATAATACAGGTGGTTTTTAGTCGAACATATTGTTCGCTGACATAGGAGTAGCCTTTGTTTTTATTTCCTTCTCCCCAGCTGTTTTTCTCAAGATAGTAGATATTATCCAGCTGATCTTTAGCTATTCCAACGAAATGCATCCCGTGATCATCAGTGGTTGAATAATTGTCAAATTCCAACTGACGTCTTTCCTGTGTTACGCTTGGCTCCATTCCAGGTTTAAAGGTTTTTCCATCCCAATTATCAGGGGGTACTACACCAATACCCAATCCGTAATTGAATCCCTCACCTAAATCAGAAGCCCATGCAACAGTATATCCGCTGCGAATAGTATGATTAATAATTTCAATCATATCATCCAAAGGAACATTGTATACCTGATCTCTCAACCAATTGTCTGGTACCTCCAGAACAAATTTATCGTAGAAAGGGTGATGAGTGAAGGAGGATATCTCGACATAATCATCCATATTCAGACCTAGTGATATTGCATAAGATTCCGGGGTATAGGTTTGTCCTTTGTAAGTAAACTCCTCGGGGATGTCACCAAGGTAGGTCGTTACAAGATTGTCAAAACCATTTTTCCAGGCAGTACTTGGCACTCTGGAACGGATTAGCCCGGTCATATATCCCTTCAAAACAGCATCCATTTCGCCGTGCATGATAGAGTTTGCACCTATTTTATTACCCTGATAAACTTCCATTGGAACGATCCCGTATTTGCTGATACTGTGTGTTACATCATGAAAAGCTCCACCTGGCCCGAATTCCATATGTCCGCGCCATCTGGCATATTGTTCTGCTTTTTCACGATATGTGTTCATTACTGTATACATTACAGATAATTCAACGGGGGCTTTACCAATTCTCTGAATTTCAGATTCGAGAAAAGAAGTTCCTGAGAATGACCAGCAGGTTGATGATCTGCCCTGACTTTTGATAGCGGTACGTGGGTGTTCAATTTCTATTGTGAACTTATAAGCGTCTTTCGATTTTTTCTTCTTTTTGTCTTTGGCAAAAGACAGGCCTGGAGCTATAAATATGCTGATTAACAGCAGGCTGAGTGATATTCTTAAAGTTTTCATAATTGACTGTTTTCAGGGTTATTTGAGACCAATTTTTCTTGCAAGTCTTTCAGGAACGGCATCTTTATGTACCATAACAGACATGGTTCTCATTCGCATGAAAGAGTCAGACATATAGGAGAATCCTTTATATTTCCCGCCTTCTCCCCATGAGTTTTTCTCTATGTAGTATTTTTTGCCATTTTGGTCTGTGGCTACTCCGATAATGTGCATGCAATGATCATCGGTTAATTGATAGTGATCAAACATATACTGACGATCATCCTGACTGATTTCTTTTTCAGCAGCCATCAGGTTTTTTGCATCTTCCCCTTCGGCAGGAATGAGTCCTACACCCGATGCATAGTTGAGTCCAGAAATATCTGCAGCCCATGAAATTGAGATTCCCTTTTCAAGGGCATTATCAACAATCCTCATTAAGTCGTCAACAGGTATATTATACATATATTTCTGCGCCCAATTGTCTGGAACCTCTAAAACAAACTCTTCATAAAAAGGATGATGGGTATAGGATGAGAACTCTACATAGTCATCTGGGTTTATTCCTGACTCAGTAGCAAAACTTTGTGGAGTATATAATTTTCCTTCGTAATTGAATTCGGTAGGATTTTCACCGAAATATGCATCCAGAATTCCTGAGAATCCTTCTTTCCATACAGGACTAATCACGCCGTTACGGTTTTTCATCACGTTCTGCACCACACCTTTTAATACAGAAACGATCTCTCCATGGCTGTGTGTTTCAGAACCGTAATTTAAGCCAGGGTAAACCTCTCTGGGTACCATGCCATACTTTTTAATGGCAGTCATCACATCATGTTGTGCTCCTCCTTGTTCAAAATTGCTTGTGCCGTGGAATC
This sequence comes from Bacteroidota bacterium, assembly GCA_034658635.1. Lineage (GTDB taxonomy): Bacteria > Bacteroidota > Bacteroidia > Bacteroidales > UBA12481 > JABHCC01. The sequence continues at coordinate 14,522 of JAYEFL010000070.1, forward strand.
TGAGATATTGGTCGGCTTTGTCAGAAAACAAGTTCCTGACTGAAAACATTTCGGATATACCAACCTGACCGTTTCCTAAGCGCATTATCTCGCTCTCAATCATGGAGGTAGTTCCGAAACACCAGCAGGTTCCGGTTGATCCCTGACTTTTCACTGAGCTCATTTCAACCTGGTGAACAATTGTGAAGACTGGTTCTTCAAATACCTTCTCTTCTGGCTTGTCCTGGGCATAGGAAACCAATGGAAAACACCAGACTATGTAAGCTATTGCAGATAGCATGAACATGACTTGCCTTTTTCTCATATCAGTTTTTTTTAAGTGTTTAGTTTACTTTTGTTATTGCAGAAATCAGTAACTTCAAATCTTGTTATTGTAAAAAATAAAGGTAGAGTTTTTTTATGCCTCTTTGTATTAATTTTTGTTAAACTGGCTTTTGGTTATTCGGTTATTCCGTTATTCGGTTATTCGGTTATTCGGTTATTCGGTTATTCGGTTATTCGGTTATTCGGTCCATTCAGTCAATCTGGTTAATTGTCTTAAATTGTTTAATGTTTGTTTTATGCGTGGAATTATTTTTGTTTTTATTGCTTTTTTGTTTGTGCAGGAGGTGGATTCTCAGGTTGTTACTACCGCTACACTGTTGGAGGAGATGATTGATTTGGATCTATTGGCAGAGATGCCGGATGCAGGTTTTCAGACTATTCAATATTCTTCTTATGATCACCGGAGTAAATATCCTGATTATCCGGGCTGGCATTCTAATTCAGATGGGTTTGGAGGTGAGCCTGTTCCTGGTTTTGAAAAAGTATTGAGAAAGCCAGGAGCAGATAAAAAAGGGGAATATTTGATCTGTGATGTTAAAGGTCCTGGTGCCATTGTGCGCTTATGGACAGCAAGGATTGAGGGAGAGATTAGTTTATGGATTGATGGCGAGAAGAATCCTGTTTATAAAGGACCAGCTCAGAAATTTTTCCAGCACACCTATGAAGCAATTGCAGGTGAGGATATTCGTGACAAGTGGAAAGAAACATTTGCTCAGAATACTGCAGGCTATTATCCGATTCCATTTTCCAAATCTTTAAGAATAGTATGGGAAGGGGATATAAGCAGATTACATTTTTACCATGTTCAGTTACGTTTGTATGATAAGGATACTAAGCTTATAAGCTTTTCAGCTTCTGATATCTCTGATTATAAGAGTACGATTGATCATATTGCCTCGGTCTTATCAAAGCCCTCTGAATTACTGGATCAGTCCTTACCAGATGCGCCTTATTATTCAGTTCATTTAAAACCCGGTGAAAAGGTTGAGTTGACAAGATTTGAGCAAATGGGTGCCATTAGCAGATTGGCTGCCTATGTTACTGCTCAGGATATGGAAGCTGCTCTTAAACAAACTCTGCTTGAGATTAAATTTGACGAAGCCTCGTGGGGGCAAATACAATCACCGATTGGAGATTTTTTTGGAGCCGCACCGGGTATTAATCCTTATGAATCATTGCCTTTTTCTGTAAATCATGATGGAATTATGATTTGCCGATATCTCATGCCATTTAAGAATTCAGCAGTTGTATTGTTAGAAAATAAGGGAGATCAGGAAGTTACTGTTACTATGAAGGCCCTTGTTAAGGATTATATATGGAAAGAGGGTAAGAGTCTGTATTTCAGGGCACGCTGGCGAGCAGATCATGAGCTGAAGGCTAATCCGGCAGCAGTATTTGATGTGCCATATTTACTATTCCGGGGTAAGGGCAGGATGGTTGGTGCAGCTGCTTTTCTAATGAACCCGACTAATGTCCCTTCATCAGCTGGAAATTGGTGGGGTGAGGGCGACGAGAAAATTTTTATTGATGATAATTTGAAGGCAGCTTTTATTGGCACCGGATCAGAAGACTATTTTAACTATGCCTGGTCTTCCAGTGCTATTTTCACCCACCCTTATTGCGGACAGCCACGGAACGATGGTCCGGCTAACCGGGGGTTTGTGACTAATTATCGTTGGCATATTATCGACAATATTGTGTTTGAAAAGGGATTTGACTTTTATATGGAACTGTATTCTCATCGGTATGTAGATCATTTTAGTTATGCCCGAATGATATATCTGTATAGTCAGCGAGAAGGCCATGACGATCATCTCCCAATTTCAAATGAAGATGTCAGAATTCTGAAAATGCCAGAGAACTGGTGGCCTGAGCCAGAAGGTTGGGCTGCAAATGCACTGTTTTATCAGGTTGAGGATCTTGTAGGTAATCATGCAAGTATCGATTTTGAAAACAGCTATATTTGGTCTGCCGATCAGCTTGCGGTATGGAAACCAAAGAAATCAGGAGACGAATTAGTTTTACGAATTCCTGTTACAGAAAAAGGCAGTTATATGATTGCACTCACTGTAGCAAAACGACCTGGTAGTGGACAAATCCAAGTAAAATTAGATGGAGAGATACTGAAGCTTAATGGTATTGAAGAACACGATCTCTCTAAACCATTCAGAACGGTTTCACGTAACCTGAAATCTGGGTCTGTTGAGCTTAGTGAAGGCATTCATATTTTAAGGATTAAGTCTGTTGGGGAAAAATCCTTGCCTGTTGGTTTGGATTTTGTTTGGGTGAAGAAGAGGTAGGGGACTTGGGACTCGGGGACTTGGGGACTCGGGGACTCGGGACTCGGGACTCGGGACTCGAAAGTCTAAAGTCAAATTATATTATTAGAGATGAAGAAATTATTGATTGTTTTTGCTGCTTTTCTTTTTGGTGGTGGTGGTGGTTTGTTTGCTAAGGAGTATAAACTTACATCTCCATCAGGGAATATTGAGATGGTTATTTCTGTAAAAAGGGATAATGGGATTATTGGACAAGTTTCTTTTGAGGAAGCAGAACT
>JAYEFL010000071.1:0-4594 GCA_034658635.1 Bacteroidota bacterium
CAGAATTCTAATTTTCAACTTTCTAACAGGGAATGGGGATGCTCATCTAAAAAACTTCTCATTATTAGAAACATCTGATGGTGACATGCAGCTTTCTCCTTCATATGACTTGATTAACACGAAGTTACATGTTAATGATTCTCCTATTGCATTAAATCTTTTCAGAGAACTGGAAAGAACAAGGTTGCCCAAAGGCCAAACATATACCTATGCGCCCAAAGCCCTGAAAAGCCTATGGCCTCAAATAACAAAAGCCCAGAACTTCTTCCAGACTATTCTTTTTTAGCGGCAAGGGTTGAAATATCTAAGCTGCTGCGGGATTATTATTCACTCATTCTTCTTGATTTATATTAGATAATTGTTAATTTTAACAAACATTTAATACAAAACAATGTACCTGGCATTTGAACAGACATTTAGGGATTTCCCAGTTTTTTCTATCAGGGACATTAAAAAGCGTTATCCTGATTTTGATAATAGACGATTGGTTGAGTGGCAACAAAAAGGCTACATCTTAAAAATAAGAAGAGCCTTTTATTGCTTTAAAGAACATAGGAAAGATGAGCATTTTCTATACTTCTCTGCCAATAAAATCTATTCTCCATCTTATGTATCATTTGAAAGCGCCCTGAATTATTACAATATAATCCCAGAAGGTGCATTTACTATAACTTCCGCCACTACTCGCAATACAGCAAACTACGAGACCACCATTGGTAATTATACTTATAAACACCTTAAATCAGTGCTTTTTTTTGCTTACAAACTGATTCAGGGCGATGGTGTTATGATAAAAATAGCTGAACCTGAAAAGGTGATATTGGATTACTTCTATTTCAATAAAATAAACTCTCTTGTGGAGATGGAAGGAATGCGTTTTAATGAAATTCAATTAAAAGAAAGCATCGACTTTCAGAAACTGGAGAAATATCAAAAAATCTTTGATTCAAGAGTATTGGATCGAAGAATGCGACTATTTAAGAAAGTTATCAATGCTTAGTTTGGAAGAAATAAAACCTTATTATCCGGAATCCTTGCAGATTTATGAACGGTTTATTATTCGGGAATACCTTCAATACAAAATTCTGGAAATCATTTTTGAAACCCCTTATGAAAATAAATTGGCTTTTCTCGGAGTGGCTAGTCCCTAATTATGAATATCTCCATGTGAAAATCGGTGTACAAACACCGGAGGAACTTCGGCAAAGAATTATTGCTAAGTGTTCAAAATTAGATATGAAAGCAATAGCAATTGATGTGGAGCCATTCCTGTTTGATTCTAAAGATGTGAAGAAGGTATTGCTGTTTCCAAAATATATGGAAGAGGTGAAACTCAGTTAGAAAGGCCTCATCATTCAAAAAACAGACCGATAAATATACCGGTCTGTCCTTTCAAGTAGCGGGAAGGATTGAATTATCTAAGCTAATTGGAGATAATCATGTGATTGCTGAATTGCTTGTGAAATATGGGATTTGAAACCGAATTATACCCCAAAGGGTATGAATTATGCTTTTCCCCAAGTTTTATATCATATCGGGTATAATATTCAAAAAATCGCTATATTTATACCCTAAAAGGTATAAAATATGCTTGGACTTGTACAATTTGTGAAACAACGTAGAAAACAGCTTGGATTGACACAGCAAGATTTAGCTGAAAGAGCCGGAGTTGGTCTTCGCTTTATAAGAGACTTAGAGCAAGGTAAGCCTAGCTTGCGTATGGACAAGGTTAATGAAGTGTTGGCATTGTTCGGACATGAGTTGGCTCCTGTTGAAACAAAACTTGTAGATAATGAATAGAAAAGGTAAAGTATTTTATAAGCAATATTTTGCGGGAATCATCGAAGAGACCGAAAAAGGCTATCGCTTTTCGTATGATGAAGAATATCTAAATAGAGAAGAGAACTGGCCTATTAGCAAGACATTGCCAATATCTAAACTACCATACTTATCTAATACGATGCTTCCTTTTTTTGATGGTTTAATACCGGAAGGTTGGTTGTTAGATGTTGCTATTGACAATTGGAAATTAAAAACTAATGACCGAATGGGGTTGCTTTTAGCTTGTTGTCATGATTGTATAGGAGCGGTTTCTGTTCTGCCATTAAAGGAAATTGATAATGCATAACAAATGTTTATTTTGCTACCAGCCATTAGGAGAAGGAGATAAAGATTTTCATTCGAAATGCTCAAAAAAGATATTTGGAACGAAAGAAGCTCCAGAATTGGATTTCTCTTGGGATCAAATGCATGAATTAGCGAAAGAAGTTATTCAGAGTCATGTTACTGTTCCTGGTGTTCAAGCTAAGTTATCTTTCCATTTCACCCCCCAAAGAGGCCAGAAGAATAGATTGACTTTGGTAGGTGTTTGGGGTAATTATATATTAAAACCACCTACCCAACAATTTGAACAATTGCCTGAAAATGAGGATTTGACAATGCATTTAGCCAATTTATTTAGAATGAATGTTGTACCACACTCTTTAATCAGGCTAAAATCGGGAGAATTGGCTTATATCACTAAAAGAATAGATCGGATTGGGGAGAAGAAACTTGCGATGGAAGATTTATGTCAATTGAGTGAACGCCTGACAGAGGATAAGTATAAAGGTTCCATGGAACAAGTTGGTGAAATGATTAAGCATTATTCATCCAATCCATTATTTGATGCACAGGTATTCTTTGAGCTGGCTTTGTTTTCATTTTTAACGGGAAATGCAGATATGCATTTAAAGAATTTTTCAATGATTGATGATGAGAACGGATTAACTCGACTGGCTCCAGCATATGATCTACTATCAACGAGGTTAATAATTCCAGAGAAAGACGATCCAGAAGAGTTAGCACTAACTATGAATGGCAGAAAACGGAAGTTTAGAATGGGTGATTTCCAACAACTAGCGAAGAGTTTAAATCTAAATCAGAAACAGACCGATAATATATTTAAGAGGTTTCTGAAATTCATGCCATCGGTTCTGGATTTTATAAATAGTTCTTTCTTGTCAGAAGATAAGAAGCTAAAGTATAAGGAGTTAATTCAAGAGAGGGCTGACAGGCTATTTACCTAGTATTATTCATTTATCTTACCTGTTACTTAGCCATAAGTCCTAAAACGTAAAAAGGTCCGAGGATTTCCTCGGACCTTTTTTAGTAGCGGGGACAGGACTTGAACCTGCGACCTTTGGGTTATGAGCCCAACGAGCTACCAACTGCTCCACCCCGCAATGTGGGTGCAAATGTAGTCAATTTTTTTAAAATAATTACCTTTGCATTCCTGAGTTACTATTATGGCTAAAAAGAGACAGGAGTTTTATCGCAAGCTCCGAAGCAAATATCGGTTGGTAGTCATGCGTGACAGCACTTTTGAAGAGGTGTGGTTTATGCGTTTGTCCAGATTGAACGTGATCACCGTGATTTCAAGTTCTGTAATCCTTATATCAGCCCTCGTTATCGCCCTGATTGTTTATACACCTCTCAAAGTAATGATTCCAGGTTATCCTGATGCTGAGATGACCCGCAATATTCGCTTGAATGCAGTTCGACTGGATTCGCTTGAAATTCAGCTTTCTCTGAAAGACCAGTGGATTGATAATCTGGCCGTGATCATGGAGGGTGGTGAACCTGTTTCATATGAAGCGTCTGGAGCTGAAGCACCACTTAATGCAGAAAATATTCAGGACTATCGGTCAAAAGAGGATTCCCTCCTGAGACTGGAAGTGGAAGAGCAGCAGCGCTATAACCTGTCATTGCTCAGTCCTGACCCTGTTGCTGAAAGCCTTAGTGATCTGTACTTCTTCTCGCCGATACAAGGTATGGTTACAAGCCACTTTAATGCCCATCTAAGACATTATGGAGTTGACGTGGTGGCTACTGGCGACCTCATGGTTAAGGCAGCTTTAGATGGAACAGTACTTTTGGCTGATTATACCGCTGAAACAGGATATGTGATACAGATTCAACATGAAAATGAATTGATCTCAATCTACAAACACAATCGTGAGCTTTTCAAAAGACCAGGTGATTTTGTAAAAGCGGGAGAGGCTATAGCTGTTGTAGGTAACTCAGGCAAATTAACCACAGGATCGCACCTCCATTTTGAGATATGGCATGAAGGTAAACCTATTGATCCTGAAAAATATGTATCCTTTGATCAGTAAATGAATAAAAAAAACATTGCCATACTTGGTTCAACAGGGTCTATAGGCACACAGGCACTGGATGTCATTGAACAAAACCCTGATCTGTTTGAGGTGGAAGTTCTGACCGCACATTCTCAGGTTGATTTGTTGATTCAACAAGCCAAAAAGTTCAGGCCAAATGCAGTCGTGATTGTGAATGATGATCACTATAACAGGGTATACGAGGCCCTTGATCCAATTGATATTAAGGTTTATGCAGGACAGAAGGCATTAGACCAAATTGTTCAGATGGGTACGGTGGATATGGTTTTGACTGCCTTGGTTGGATTTGCCGGTTTATCACCAACACTTGAAGCCCTGAAAGCAGGTAAGGCTATAGCCCTAGCTAATAAGGAAACACTAGTTGTGGCTGGTGAACTGGTTATGGAAACCGCAATGAAAAGTGCTGTTCCAAT
>JAYEFL010000072.1:0-17106 GCA_034658635.1 Bacteroidota bacterium
CTCCATTCGAGTCAACTACTCATGACGACGGATACCTTTGCTTGTTCGCTAACCTGTATAACAACTATCTGGACCCGAGAATCGGATTAGATAATTCTGTTGTATTTCCGACACTGGATTGTAGCGAACATAGTTCTGTAGTGATTCGTTTTGAAACCAGCTTCATGAATTACTCAGCAGGTGTTCAGTATGTTGAGGTTTCCAATGATGACGGTGTTCACTGGGCAGCATATGATTGTGGATTCGGCACAGGTCACAAAGACCGCCCGAATGATGTTGCTCCTGGTGTACCAGCTATTTTCCAGGCTAACATTTCTGAGGTTGCTGCAGGTATGTCTGAAGTGATTTTCAAGATTACCTGGAAAGAAACCAGTATGTACTACTGGGTAATTGATGATTTGACTATCTCAGAAGCTTGGGATAATGACTTGCAGCTACAGCATTTCACTTTAGAGTGGGATGATGGAGATGATGATACTGAGGAAAGTACAACTTATATGATGCCAAAATCTCAGATGACAGGATCATTCTTCAATTTTCAGTCAAGCGTACTGAACTTTGGTGAGAAAGATCAGAATGATTACAGCCTGGAGGTTGACATTAGTAAGAATGGAGAAAGTGTTTTCAATGAAGTGGTAACCAAAGGATGGTTAGACCCACTGTATTTGGATACTACTAATATGGAAGGTTCTTATACACCTGTGGACTATGGCCATTATAAGATTACTTATGATTGGACAGCTGCTGAAACCGAGCAAACTCCGGAAGATAATGGCAGGGAAATCTTCTTCCATGTGACCGACTCTGTTTATAGTCGTGCAGATGAGACAATGGACATATCCTGGGCTTATGGTTTTGAAAGATACACCTATGGATTTGGTGAGGAATTCTGGAATATCGACCATTTTGCCGGAATGCGTTTCCCAATTTATGCAGATTGTGAAGTTGATGGTGTATCCGTATATATTACCGGAGGTTGGGCTGATGGCCTGATTGACTTCCGATATACTCTGTATTGGTTACCTCCGCCAGAGGAAGATCCTGATGGAGAAGGTGCTATTGAGTGGCTGACAACAGAATCACTAATGCTCGATTCTGCTATGTTTGGAACATGGGTATACCTTCCATTTGACAAGGATGGCGAATCTGAGTTTATGTTTGCTGGTGATATGGTTTATGCTGGTATACAGTACAATAACTTCCATGATGAAGAACTTGACAGAAGGAACTATAACCTGCAAATTGGCGCAGACATGTCTAATCCAAGGAAAGATCCAAGATCAATTGGTTGGACTCCCGTCGTGGGATGGGATACCGGTAATTTTATTGGACAACGTAACCTGATGATCAAACTTTTCATCAATAATCATGAGAACCGCATTGATAATGTTGACCTTGTGAATTCATTGAACAGTCTGGATCAGAATTATCCGAACCCATTTAAAAGATCTACAGAGATTAGTTATGAGTTGGGTCAGGCTCAGGATGTTAGTATTGAAATCACTGACATGACTGGTCGTACTGTAATGTTGGTTGATCAGGGACGTAAGCCTGCAGGTACTCATACCTACATGGTGAATGCTCAGAGTCTTGAGTCTGGAATTTATTTCTACACCCTCAAGGCTGGTCAGTACGAAGAAACTAAGAGAATGATTGTTTCAAGATAGGAATAATCCCTTAACCTAAACCAGGAGGCTGTCAGTAATGGCGGCCTTCTTTTTTTTGGGAGAAAGGCTTAGAAAGTAGAAAATAATAAATAGGGCTAAGTTTTAGGATTAGGTCAATATGATCCTTCAATACATTTACACAATACTGTACACCACGGTCCGAGTGAATACTTAATCCTATTTCCTAGCCTTAGTTTCTATTTTCTATCTTCTATTTCCTCATCAAGGCTAGGTTTTGATTTTAGGATTAAGTATTCAGGCCTGTTTTCTTTACTATTGTTGTTAGGATTTTTATTATTTCTTCGGTTTCAATCAGGGCTTTCTGAATATCCGGATCTTTTGAGACCCTTTTCTTTAACAGATGAAGCCAATACTCTACCTCTCTGGATTCTTTCAATGCGATCCTAACCTTGTTATGAAAATCCTTTTTCGAGCTTGCAGACTGAGCCTCGGAATAGTTGGCTCCAATTGAGCTGGACGACCGATTTAATTGGTTGACTATTCCTATAAGCGAAGGCTTACCCTTCATTCTCTCAGTAATTGTCATTACCGAATCAGCAAAATCAATAAAGCGAATCTGTAAATTGTTCATGTGTAAAAGCTTTATTGGTATAGATGATAGTTAGCCCAAGAAATGGAAAAATTAATCCAACTATTTTTAATATTAATTCATCCTTAATCCTAAAACTTAGCCTTAATTTCTATTTTCTACTTCCTATTTCCTCCTTTTGCAAGTATCTCTGAAGTTTGTAAATTGAGAGAATAAATCTCTTGAAAATGAGAAACTTCAGAACTTATACAAAAATTGGTGCAGGCATCACTCTTTTTCTTTGTATTGTGGCATTTTCCACACAGGAATGGAGTATTCAACTGCGTAACCTGAAAACTTCAGGATTGCCAACAGGCTATAATGAGTTGTTTGCTGCATCCGGTGAATGTGCAAACTGCCACAATAGTCAGGTTAGTCCTGAAGGAAAGTCAATTGCTCTGGCTAATGACTGGCGTTCAACTATGATGGCTAATGCTGCCAGAGACCCATTATGGAGAGCGAAAGTAAGTGTTGAGCTCAAAGAGAATCCTGATTTTACAGCGGTCATTGAGCAGAAGTGTACAAGTTGTCATGCTCCTGGAGGGAACTTCAATGCCGTGCATCTGGGACAGGGGTATACTTTCGAAAAAATGGATTCCGACATTATAGGGCTTGATGGTGTGCAATGCACGGTTTGCCATCAGATCACTCTAGCTTCAATGGGACAATTTAGTGGTCATCTTGATATAGGTGAAAACAAAACCATATGGGGCCCTTTTACAAATCCATTTGGCATGCCTATGACAAATTTTACAGGATATACTCCTGAGTATTCTGCTCATATCAAAAGCTCTCAATTGTGTGGTTCGTGTCACACCTTGCTTACCCAGGCTATTCTGAAGGATGGTAGTCTTTCAGAAACCTTTTTCGTTGAGCAGTCAATTTATCATGAATGGCTGAATTCATCCTATCCTGAGGAAGGTAAATCCTGTCAGTTTTGTCATGTTCCAAGAATTGACGGACCAGTTAAGATTAGTGACAGACCGCCGGCACTGGCCGGACGAGATGAGTTCGGGCAACATCATTTTGTTGGTGCTAATTTGTTTATGAATATGGTCTTTTCCAATCACAGTGCTGAGTTGGGAATAAATGCCAATGCTACACAACTTGACTCGACAAAGAATCGAATGACAAGAATGTTGCAGGATAATTCACTTCAAATTCAGCTGGAAGAATTATCCAGAGATAGTCAGAAATTGAGAGTCATGCTTAATCTTCAAAACATAAGCGGACACAAGCTTCCTTCTGGTTTTCCCAGCAGGAGAATGTGGGTTGAATTTTTGGCTGTGGATGCAACCGGTGATACCCTGATGCATTCAGGTGCACCTAAACCAAACAATCAGTTTGAAGGAGATAATGAAGTATATCAGCCACATTATCAACTAATATCAGAAAGTAATCAAGTCCAGATCTATGAAATGATAATGGGTGATGAAGATGGTGAGATGACCACTGAATTATTGCGAGCTGTCAACCCACTAAAGGACAATCGTATTCCTCCCAGGGGATTCAGTAATCAGCATCTTTCTTATGATACGGTTAGAATTGTTGGGCAGGCTGATTTGGATGCCAATTTTAATAGAGATGAAGGGATTCAGGGTAGCGGGTCAGATCAGCTGACTTATGAAGTTAGTGTGAAATCCGGATCAGGTGCTGTGAAGATAACAGCAAAAGTTTACTACCAGACCATTTCAGAAGAGTGGCTTCAGGATATCTTTGACAGTGGAACAGAAGAATCTGTGGATTTTAAGGCTATGTACGATTACAGTAATCCTGAACCCACCATTATGGCAGAATCCAGCCTCATCTCACAAACAACCCAAACAGGAGATTTAATCAGTAGGGAGGCAATCCTGTTATTCCCAAATCCTACTGATGGGGTCTTAAATATTCGTAACCTGGAACCGATAGCCAGCACAATAGTTCTATATACTATGAAGGGTAAAATGGTTCTTTCTGTAGAGAATGTAATAGATAACATTCAACTTGATTTGCGAAGAGAAGGTTTGAATAACGGGGTGTATCTGTTAGTTATACAGCATGATAATAAATCGTATTTTGAAAAAATCATTCTGAATTAAACCTATTCCTAGCTATATTGTCTAAAATGAATGAATTATAACTAAAGGTAGGGTAGAGGTCTGTAGCCGCGTTTTGTATTTTAAATCAAATGAATCTGATATTATGACATTAAAAACGGGTTTATCAATTAACGAAAATGGGTTCGTGTTCGATCCCGTTACTGGTGAGTCTTATACTTTGAATCCGGTTGCACTTGAGATGCTGCAGTTTTTGCAACAAGGGCAAAGCAAAGAAGAAATCAAACAGTTTTATTTGGATTCCTATGAAATTGACGAGTGGGGATTTGAGAAAGCCTACATGGATTTTATGGCTCTTCTGGAAAAGAATCAGTTAATAAGTCATGAATAGTCGGAGAAAATTAACAATAGCGGTTTCAGGTTTAAATAATACTGATAACCCTGGTCCTGGTGTTCCGGTTATCCGTGCTCTGAGAGACTCAGAAAAATTTGATGTTCGTATCATTGCCCTGGTCTATGAAACCCTTGAGCCTGGTATTTATATGGAAGGAATTGCAGATCGGGTATACATGATGCCTTATCCGTCTAACGGCATTCAGGCTGTTTATTATCGTCTGGCTGAAATTAATAAGGAAGTAGGCATAGATGTTTTGATTCCGAATTTTGATTCTGAGCTGATTCCAATGATCAGATTGCAAGACGATCTTAAAAAAATTGGGATTCACATGCTGCTCCCCTCTCAACAAAACTACGATGAAAGGGATAAATCTGTTTTGCCGGTATTTGGTGAAAAATATGGAGTTAAAATACCCAAGAGTTATCCCCTGTCTACTGCTGGTGATATTTATCAAGTCATGCGTGAAATGAAGTATCCTGTGATGATCAAGGGAAACATGTATGACGCAGCGATAGCATATACAGAGGATCAGGCAGTGGCCCAATTTTATAAAATCAGTCAGAAGTGGGGTTTACCTGTGATTCTTCAGGAGTTTGTAAAAGGAACAGAAGTCAATGTAGTTGCTCTGGGTGATGGCAAAGGAAAAACTGTTGCAGCTGTTCCTATGAGGAAGCAATATATTACTGATAAAGGTAAAGCCTGGGGTGGCATTACCATAGCTAATAAAGAAATGCTTGAGCTCACTGATCATATCATTTCTTCAATGAAGTGGGGAGGCGGCATGGAGTTGGAACTGATTTTGACAGATAATAATGAATTATTTGTGATTGAAATTAATCCAAGAATCCCTGCATGGGTCTACCTTGCCGTTGGAGCCGGTCAGAATATTCCGGAGGCATTGGTTGAGCTTGCAATTGGTGATGATGTCAATCCTAAAACTGAATATAAGGTTGGAACTATGTTTGTCAGATATTCATTTGATAACATAGCACATATGGAAGATTTTCAAGATCTTACAACAACAGGAGTACTTAACAGAGAGAATGATGGAAAAGAAAAAATTTGAAGCACCGGTTATCCAGAGAGTAAAACCGGGAATGCCGGGTAAAACCGGATTAGGACAGGGATATGCTCCTATGACTGAGATTGATGGTTTATCTGTAAACAACTTAATAGAGAAATACGGGTCTCCTTTTTATCTGATTTCAGAAAAAACATTGAGAGAAACCTATCGTAAGGCATACAAGGCTTTTTCTTCCCGATATCCGAAGGTGCAGTTCGCCTGGTCTTATAAGACAAACTACCTGAGCGCAGTTTGCAGGGTTTTTCATCAGGAGGGAGCCTGGGCCGAAGTTGTATCTGGTTTTGAATATGATAAAGCATTGTCAAACAATGTTCCCGGGAATAAAATACTGTTTAATGGTCCGATGAAATCTGATGAAGAGCTTGAGAAAGCGATAGATAATCAGTCGGTTATCCATATGGATCATTTTGATGAATTATTTGGATTGATTCGTTTGTCTGATCGCTTGAAAAAGAAAGCCCGGGTAGCTATCCGGATTAATATGGATACCGGTATCTTTCCTAAGTGGGATCGATTTGGATTTACCTATGAAAATGGAGAGGCATGGAGAGCTCTTGAGTTCATTATGCGAAGCGAATATCTTGATCTGGTTGGATTGCATACTCACATTGGCACCTATGTACTAAGTACCCAGGCATACAGAATTGCAGCTCAAAAAATGAGCTCTCTGGCTATAGAAGTTTCAACAACTTTCGGCCATATGGTTCAGTATCTTGATCTGGGTGGTGGTTTTGCTTCTGCCAATACCCTGAAAGGAGCATATCACACCGCAGCTGATGTGGTGCCTTCTTTCGATGCCTACGCAGATGCAATAACTTCAGCAATTCTTCAGCAGAACTGGCCGGGAGGCAATCCTCCCTATCTCTTTCTTGAAACCGGCCGTGCATTGGTGGATGAAGCTGGCTACCTGATAAGCAGAGTAAGTGCTACCAAAAGATTATCAGATGGCCGCAGAGCACTGATTCTTGACGCCGGAATAAACATGTTATTTACAACTTTCTGGTATGAACTGGAAGTGCATCCGGGCATAGAAACTACTGCATCCAGTGATGAAACAGATATTGTGGGTCCTCTGTGTATGAATATCGATGTGATCCGGAAAAATCTGATGTATCCTTTACTTGAACCTGGTGATCCTGTAGTGATACCAAGGATAGGTGCTTATAATATGACGCAGTGGCTACAGTTTATTACCTACAGGCCTCCAATCTATTTGATTGATGAGAATAAGGAGGTGCATATGGTACGAAAGGGAGAAGACCTTGAGTATATGCAAGAATTAGAAGAAATTCCTCAACATTTGAAATAATAATGCTTTCGATAACCCGGACAGATAAATGGCCTAAGATCAATGAGCTGCTTCAGGCAGTGTTCAACTCCTACAGTCAGATATTTTTCTCAGATCATCTGCTATTTGGAGGTATACTTATTCTTACTACTTTTTTATTTCCTCTTGCTGGTATGGCTGGCTTAGCTGGTGTTATTTTCTCTTCCCTGCTGGCTTTTGGGCTTGGGTTTGACAGAAAGAAAACCATTAAGGGCTTATGGGGTTATAATGTGCTTTTAGCTACCCTTCCTCTGGGATTATTTTTTGAACCGGGTTTACCTTTTTGGGTACTTGTAATGGTTGTATCTCTGCTAACCTTTCTTGTAACTATTGCTGTACAGGGGATTTTAGCCAAATACGAGCTGCCATTTTTAAGTGTACCATTTGTACTGGTGATCTGGATCCTGATTTTAGCCACAAGGGAATTTGAGGCCTTACAAATAAGTGGACAGAGTATTTACCAGCTAAATGAATTATATGGAATTGGCGGAACCTGGCTGGTAGGTTTTTACGAATGGTTTCAGGAGCTGCCTGTTGGTGATTTTTTCAAGTCGTATTTTATTTCTTTATCAGCAATCTTTTTCCAGAATTCTTTGGCCGGAGGCATAATGATCATGATCGGCCTTCTTATTGCTTCAAGAATATCTTTTTTACTGAGCCTTGTCGGGTTTGCCGCTGCCTATGGATTTTATCACCTGATGGGTATGGGGATCAGCGAGACTGATTATGCCAACATCGGGTTTAATTATATGCTTACAGCTATTGCAGTTGGGGGCTTCTATAGCATTCCTACCAAAACGAGCTTTCTTTGGGTTATTCTATTAACCCCTATTGTGGCTATCTTTACTATTGGCTTTGGTAAAATATTGATTAACTGGCAATTGTCGGTTTATGCTTTGCCGTTTAACCTTACTTCTATCCTGTTTATCTATGTAATGAAGTGGCGCTATGAAAAAGGGAAAGGGCTTCAGGAAGTTCATGTACAGCAAAATTCGCCAGAGAAAAATTTGTATGCATTTGTCAATTATCAAAGCCGGTTTGAGGATCATCGTCCTTTCCAGATCTCACTACCTTTCTGGGGAGAATGGTCAGTCAGCCAGGGCCATAACGGAGAAATCACACATCGTGATGACTGGCGGCATGCCTGGGATTTCGTATTAACAGGAGAGGATGGTAATACCTATCAGAATGAAGGAGTCAAACTGGCCGATTTTCTTGCTTATGATAAGCCTGTTTTAGCACCTGCTGATGGATATATTGTTGAGATAATTGATGGAGTTCCGGATAATCCTGTAGGACAGGTAAATTTGAAAAATAATTGGGGTAATACTGTTATTATAAAAATTGATGAACAGTTTTATGCTAAGCTTTCACATTTTAAAAAGGGCTCAATTCAGGTCAGAAAAGGGGATTGGGTTGTCCGCGGAACTCAACTTGGAACCTGTGGAAATTCAGGTAGAAGCCCTGAGCCACACATCCATTTTCAATTGCAGGCAACTCCTTATGTGGATTCCAGTACACTTGAATATCCTATTGCATATTTCATGAAGAAGATGGAATCTGGTGATGAATCAAAATCCTTTAGTTTACCTCAGCGGGGAGATTTGATACGAAATCCTGAACCTGTGCCAATGCTTCTTAAGTTGTTCTCTTTCATCCCTGGTCAGCGTATGAAACTGATATTCAAAACTGATGAAGAAGAGAAAGATATAAACTGGGAAATTAAGACAACTGCCTTTAATGAAAGTTATATTGAATGCCTGAACTCAGGAGCAAAGGCTTTTTATCAAATGGATGGTCAGGTGTTTTACTTTGTTCATTTTGAAGGAAACAGAAAGTCGCCTTTGTATTTCTTTTACTTAGCTTTCTTTAGATTACCACTTTTTTATGGTTCAGGAACAGAAATCCATGACAAGTTTCCTCCGAACAGGGTATTTTCAAAAATTCCGCTTATGATACAAGATTTTATGGCCCCATTTGTATTGTATTTGGTTGGTCGGTATTCATTAGCTTTGCCTGAAAAACAGGATCTTTTGGGAGGGGAGGAAGTCAAGCTGACATCCGGTGTTAAATTATGTGTTTTTGAACAGAACATTCAAAGTTGGAAATTCAAAATAGATCTGAATAATAGCGGTTTCGAACTGGAAGGAAATTCAGGGAGTAAAAAAATTGAGCTGAAATGGGAAAGAAACACTTAGTAGTGCTGTTTTTCTTTTTGGTGAGTATGAGCATACAAGCCCAGGATAGACCAGACAGGATTCAAATGGATCAGCTTACCTATCAGTTATACCTGAATCAGGATTGGAAGCAGTTGATAAAATCAGGAGAGCAGGCTCTTGAGTATGGCTACGATTACTACTTCATGAGGATGCGATTGGCAATGGCCTGGTACAAGCAGGAAAATTATGAAAATGCTCGCAAGAATCTTTTGAAAGCTCTTGACTTTAATCCAAAAGATCCTACTGCATTGTATTACCTTTATTATGCCGATCTGTTCAGTGGAAGGTCTGGGGAGGCAAGAAGGCTGATTGAGCAAATGCCGCGAAAAAAACGGAATGATATGAAGCTACCCGGCGAGTTATCTCTATCAGGGATTTCTGTACAAGCAGGCCGGTTTACCAACAATTCATTAGACGAATTGAAGGAAGGAGTGCCTGCAGGTGATTTTGTTAGTAGTTATTATATGACTTCAATGAATTACCTGAATGCAAGTGCAGGCTTTAATCTTGGGTATAAATCTGGCTTCACCCTGGCTATTAATCGCTTTGATACACAAACATTACAGCAGGTATACACAGGGGGCAATTTGTCTGAATTCCAGCATAATGATGTTCAAAATGGTACATATCTCAGATTTATTTATAATTTTCCTCAATCATGGTATGCCGGATTGGCTTACCATGGAGTTGAAGGGCAATCTTCGGTAAGTTATTATCAGTCTGACATTTCCGGACAATATGGTTTTATTGATCGGAAAGAGATATATAGTCAGCGATATGTTGGTGGATTTGTTGGCAAACACCTGAACAAACTTGATATCAATGCACATCTTTCTGTAAATAATTTTTGGCAGGGAGTTTTTTATCAATCAGGTGTTTCATTAACTTATTATCCCTTCGGAAATATTAATTATTACCTGAATGCCGGATATGATCGTATGTCACCTTCAGACCAGACGAAGCAGCCTGAAGAGGTCTGGAAAGTATTAGCAGGCATCAAACTGGCAAAAGGGCTCTATTTTGAGGGTAGCCATATTTTTGGGAACCTCTCCAACTGGTCGGATGCATCCGGATTTTATTTATTTAATACAAGGTATCCAATCCGGTCGCGGACAGGAGTAAGCCTGGTTCTTCCCGACTTGGTTCCACATTTGCAGCTTAGTTTCTCTGGCTTTTATCAAAACAGAGATCATTATGCAAATATTTATTATGATGATGGGACTGTGGAGCCAGTATTACAGAATTTTACATCAATAAGTTTTTTTGGAGGTATATCATGGGTATTTTAAAAAAGTTGACATTCATAGTCTTGGTTTTAATAGTAGGTGGGAAAGGGATTTCACAGAATCAGGAGGAGTTGGTTTCTGCTTTCACATCAAGCTACAAAGCTGAAAGCGATGGGGATTATACCAAAGCAACGGATGTTCTGAAAAAAGTATTTAACAAAGATTCATATGAGATCAATTTGCGCCTGGGCTGGTTAAGCTATAAAGCAGGATTACTCGATGATTCAGAGAGTTATTACAGAAGGGCAACTCAGCTGATGCCTTATAGTATTGAGGCACGTTTTGGACTGGTTTACCCGCTATCTTCTATGGGGCAGTGGGATCAGGTTATTCAGGTTTACAAGGAGATATTGAATATTGACCCTCAGAATAGTGTGGCCAATTACAGGTTTGGATTAGTGTATTACGGTAGAGAGGAATACGGAAAGGCAGATAAGTATTTTACCAAAGTGGTCAATCTTTATCCTTTCGATTATGATGGCTTGCATTTACTGGCCTGGACAAAACTTCGCCTGGGGAAAACACAGGATGCTAAGGCACTTTTCAATAAAGCATTGCTTAACAGACCCAGGGATGCTTCTTCTTTAGAAGGATTGAGCTTAATTAAGTAAGCGATGAAAGAGCGTTTGTGGATTCCGGATTACCTCAAGGGATGGGCTGTTCTTATCATGATACAGACCCACATATTTGAAACCTGGATACGCCAGGATGTTATCAACACACCTGTGGGTGAGGTTATTCGGGTTGCAAATAATATTCCGGCAGCTATGTGGTTTATGCTGCTTATGGGCTATCTGGCCTTTTTTACCCGGTCTTCCGGACGAAAGCTTTTTTTCAGGGGAATAAAAGTATTCTTTTGGGGCTTGCTTCTTAATATCGGACTAAATTTTCATTACCTGATTCAAACAATTTCTGGTAAGGCTGAAGGTATTCTTCTGGAATCGGTTCTCGCGATAGATATTCTTTTCTTAGCCGGTGTTTCTCTGATGATTTTAGGTTTGATCCGATCGTCCTCAAAAGCTATATGGATTAGTCTGGCAAGTGGATTATTAATTGTTCTGCTTACTCCGTGGATCAGAGAACTTCTTAATCTGGCGAATTCGGATAATTACATTTTTGCACTGCTGGGAAGTGATGCTGATTGGTCGTTCTTCCCAGTATTCCCATGGGCGTCTTATCCCCTAATAGGATACGCATTTGCAGGACTTTTAAAAAAATACAATCTGATCCAATTACCTAAAAGCCTCAAGCTGGTTATCATGGCTATTAGTCTCTTATTGGGTTCTGTTGGCTTTATTTTTAACTGGAATGATCTTGCAGACCTGAGTTCTTTTTATCACCACGATTGGAAGGTATTCATCTGGAGTATTTCATTTACACTTGGTGTGGTCATACTATTATCATATTTGCCCGGATTAAAGAAGGGAGCATTTTCAGCCTGGATACAATTTGCCGGTAAGCACCTTACCAGATATTATGTGATCCAGTGGCTAATAATAGGAAATCTAGCCAGTTTTTTCTTTAAGGAGCTAGGCTTAGGTGCTTATGTGCTGGGATTCTTTGTTGTGTCAGCAATTACCACAATAATTGTATTTTTACTGAAAGACAAACATTTTGTGTTATGAAAAACAGACAGTTGATAAGAAACATTTTTTCTCTTGCTGCTTTGACTTTTGCTCTGCTTCCTGGCGCATTTTCCCAAATTCAATTTGAGCATAGTTTTAATTATTCAACATCAGTTACAACTTTGGAGAATGAAGGGAAGAAATTCTTTCTGATGGATGTTGACGGGGAACAATGCAGGTTGTATAATTCGGATTATTCGCTTTGGAAAACCGTAAAGTTAAATATTCCAAACAATCGCTGGCTTGCTGATATCAAGTATGTTTCTCAGCATGTATTCAATTCTGATGATCTGCTTGAGATGCTTATTATCTACTATCAATATGTGGAAGTGGGGAGTTCATATTATTACATATATACAACCGAGGTAATCAATGAAAATGGAAGTGTTCTGCTGTCTGTCCCGGGTGGAGCATATGTTGATATGAAACCAACTTCAGATCAGGGCAGCAAATTATTTGTTTACGTATATGATTACTCGGCCTATCCTTACTCGGTTGAGACCAAAATTTACAGTGTGCCGGGTGCTCCTCTTGGGATAATTGAAAATCCTGATAATGTGGATATTTTCGGAAAGTTATTTTCGGCCTATCCAAATCCTGCTAACAATGATATTAATATCCGGATGAATAATGGAGTTTTCACTCCCGATGCCTGGTTGATAATTCGTGATGAAGCAGGAATTATACGATCCAGAACAATGCTACAACAGGGCTCTCCGGAACAAAGCCTAAACCTGGTGGATTTACCTTCCGGGATATACATTTATGAAGTCGTAACACCCTATTATCGTTCTAAGCCGGCCCGGTTTGCGGTTCTTAAATAGGGCATAGAAATTAGAAAGTAGGAATTAAGGCTAGGAATTAAGGATTTATCCTAAAACTTGTCTTGTACTAAAATTGTCCTTATTCTTATTTCTTAGCCTTAATTTCTACTTTCTATTTCCTACTACTTTCTCTCGGGTCCCACCCTTGCAAAATAGTTGTACTCACTTATGCATGTGATCACCTCGCTCTGGTAATAGTCTGATCTTTTTACCGTCTTGATGTTGTAACTTAGTTATGATGTATAAGACTATCCGGTACATGATTGGTGTTCTGGTTTGCCTTAGTTTATACTGGAACAATTTGCAAGCCCAACAAGCTGAACGGCTGGCCGCTGACTTCCTGGAGTCAAAAGGATTGCAGGATTCAAATGTGCAATCAATGGGTTTTTTTTCGCGGACAAGTAACTATCAAGAAATCCTGATCCTGGAGTCTGATTATCCACCATGTTTTGTGGCACTTCTGTCAGATAATGATGACTTTACGATTGTAGCTTATTCATTGACAAATACTTTTTCTCTACCTGAAAGTAATTTGTTGGTTGCTGAGGATCTGATTGCCGGGGTTGACCAAAGACTAATTGAAAGAGAAATTGGTAAAAAGTCAGTGCCTGCTTTTACATCCGGACCTTTGCTCACCACCAAATGGAGTCAGGGTGACTATTTCAATCAATATTGTCCAGAAGACTTAAGAACTCCGGGAGGACGGGTATGGGTTGGATGCGTAGTTGTGGCTATTGGTCAGATTATTAATTATTATGATCACCACAATGATTTTATTCTGGATGCTGCCTATGATTCAAAAGACTATGGACATCTGTCTGCATGGTCAAACGGATATGACTGGAATGGAATGTTGGATGAACCATTGGATTTTGATTTGGAAGTTTCACGATTTTTATCCGATTTAGGGGTACTGGTTCATGCAAATTATGGAGCAGAGGGTACTTCTGCTTCTTCCGGAATGGCACTAAAGGGATTGCAGGCTATTGGGTATTCAGAGGCATACAGGGTCAAAAGAAGTGACTATTCTTCCGATGAGTGGTTGGATCTTATGTATGATAATCTTTCAAACTATTCTCCTGTTTTTGTAGCCGGAGGAGGACATGCCTTTGTATGTGATGGATATGATGAAAATGGATTTTTGCATTTTAATCTGGGTGGAGCAGGAATAGGGAATGGTTTCTATTCGAGTTCTGTTATATATGGTTTTACAGTTCAGGAAGCTATTGTTGCAATTACTCCTGATGTTGATATTCAGCCTCCTGAAGCCCTCGTGTTACTGGAGTCAAATGGGAATTATCGCATAGAGTGGAATCAACCTGCCGGCCAAGAGCCTGATGGTTATCGGATTTATTATAACAAGGAGGATTTTATTGAAACCGAAGAAACCTATCTTGACTTAAATCTGTTGGATCCCGGAACCAATAATCTGAAGGTTTGTGCAATAAGCGCAGGATCGGTATCAAGGTGTATTGGTCCGGTTCAAGTCAAAATATTGGGAGCTGATTTGCTGATTACAGATCATTGGTTGGCAGAGGCTATTCAGGCGAGATTGTTTGGGGATCAGTTTGACTTGCCACTATCAATCAATCAGGCAGACCTGACAGACATGAAATTCCTCTGCATTCATGGTCCGCTTACGAATCCTGGATTACTAGGCTTATTCAAAAAGCTACAGCGCTTAGAACTTGATGCCACTGGTTTTAATCCCACCGATTTTCAATCTTTGGAGAAGTTCAGGAATTTGCAGACTCTTAAAATTGCTGAATTAAATACACAGGATCTTCCTGAATTAAGACCTTTGAAAAAAATTGTCAGGTTGGGGTTGAAATCCGCCGAATTTCAAGACTTAGATTTCCTGAGTAATATTCCTGATTTGCGAGCTCTCGAGATTATTAATTCTAATCTGAGCCACACAGATTTATACCTTGAAACCATTCATCTTGAACATTTGATTATTCAATCGACAGGATTGCAGAATCTCGATTTTCTGGTAAATATGCCTGGTTTACGAAGCCTGAATCTTGCTGGAAATCAAATCTCCCAAATTGAATTACCATTAGAATTAGCAAAACTCAGGTGTTTGTGGCTGGATGATAATACTCTGGCTGAAACAAATTGGTTAGGTCATTTTCCTCATCTCAGGTATTTGAGTATTAAGAATAATCAACTGACAACATTAGGATTACATGCACGATTGAATGAATTGAAAATTCTGGAAGCCTCAGGAAATCAAATCAAACAGGTAAGGTTCTCATTTGATTTTCCTGTTTTAGAATATTTGGATCTGAGTTTAAATCATCTCACAGAATTGCCGCCGGTTCTACTGTATTTAAAGCGACTCGATAATCTTGACTTAAGCTCAAATAGTATTCGTCGATTACCTAAAATGGCAAGCCACTCAATAAAGAAAATAGATATTTCATACAATCGATTGACTACTCTTCCTAATCTGTCAGACTTCCAAAGGTTAAATTGGCTGGATCTTGAGGGAAATTGGATAAGCGACTTAAATCCATTACTGAGGAATGAGTTTTATACTCAGCTAAATCATTTCAACATTAATAACAATCCGATATCACAGGAAAGTTTCGATGTCATTTTACCGGAGTTAATTGCAGAGGTGGAAGATTATTCTGGTCCTGCCGATTATGAACCATCTGCTCCTTGCTTCCCGCTTCCAGGCCTGAATGAACAGATATACAGTAATCGGGTAGAATTAAGCTGGCATAATGAAAATCAGGATCCTGACCAAAGATTTGAAGTGCTTTTTGGGAAAGGTGACAGCCTGAATGTGATTTCAACTGGTCTTGAAAAACGATCGCTAAGTGTGCCATTAGTTGAGGGACAAGTATTTCATTGGCAAGTGAGAAATGTGTTACAGGATACAGTCTTTTACTCCGGGGTGTATGAATTACGGACACTGAAGGGGATTGAAATTCCCTTTCTTGACAATTTTGATAACTACCCAATTTTTGGAAATCTGTCTCAGCAATCAGGATTCTGGAGAATTTCACATGGTGCCGGGGATACTTATCAGGATGCACGAACGGAATCTGGCTTAAGTACTTCCGGATCTCTATCTGTACACATTTTGTCATCCACAGATCTAACCCTGGATCTGGATCATCTTGAGGAAGGTGTTCTGTGGGTTGGTTTTAATGCATTTGTTCGGCCAGGAAAATCTGCGCATTTTTTACTGGCGAATTTGAACGGGCTCCAGTTGGATGTGTTTTTACATAATGGTAATGGAGAAATTTTTCTTAATGGTGCTTTGATTGAGGAATTTGATTATCCGATCGCGGAGTGGGTAGTGTATGAGTTTGCAATTCAGGGAAAGAATGACCGAATTTTTTTTAAACGCAACCATGAATATATTATTAATGTCCAATGGAATTTCAGAAATGGCCTTGTGAATCTTGATGGTTTAGTTTTTTGTCCTGACAAGCAAGGCTTTAGCAGAAGTGAGTCGGGTTATGATTATTTTGTAGATGATGTTTCAGTACGCACAACTCGAACCTCAGGTGTGGATGAAATTAATTCGCCTGCTGAAACAGAAATAAGTTTTTTCCCTAATCCGGCAACTGATCATATTACCATCTCCGGCTTATCAGGAAATGGCACCCAGGGGGAATTCAGCTTGCTAAATATGACAGGACAGCTTGTACTTCACCGCATTATTCCGCCCGGAGCTGTTCAGTTTGAAGTGAACCTGACAGGATTAGAAGCAGGGGTTTATTTTTGTCAGGTTGGGATTGGGGGAGGGGCGGTTGCTACCCGGAAGCTTATTGTTGCACGGTAGAGCTTTTTACTTGTGCTGTGGCATTGCAGCAGACTCGCAAAGGTTCTTAAGCGAAGTTGCACCAGTACTTCGCAAAGGTGCTTTAACGATACTCCACAACTGCTCCACCGGGTCCCGGCATTCCTTTAGATTAGCAATGTTATTTTAAAATGCTGTAAATTGAAAAGGAATGAGGTGAACTTACCGGCTTCCTAGGCTAGAGACCTACCCGGCGTATTAGTCCTCATTCCCTTTTTAAGTTACTAAG
>JAYEFL010000073.1:0-17002 GCA_034658635.1 Bacteroidota bacterium
TGCAAAAATAGGAAGGGGTACCCAAAACATCATGAACCATCCGGCAATGACAGCTGATGAATGTAATAAAGCGATTGAAACCGGACGATCACTAACTGAAAAAGAATATGATCAAGGCTGCAACATTATTGGTTTCGGAGAAATGGGAATTGGCAATACATCCTCTGCTTCACTGATTATGAATGCACTTACCGGAATACCCATACGCGATTGTGTTGGTAAGGGTACCGGCCATGATGAAGAAGGGTTAAAGAAAAAGACCGGGGTTTTAGAAGCTCTTGTTCAAAAACACCAACCATCAGGAGCACTAGAGACCCTGGCCACCTACGGAGGGTTTGAAATCGCCATGATGTGTGGTTCTATGCTGGCCGCCAGAGAGAAAGGAATGATTCTGCTAATAGATGGTTTTATTGCCACTTCAGCCTTCTTGGCAGCCAAGGAAATAGATCCTAAGGTGATGGATAACAGCATCTTCTGCCATGTATCTGATGAAAAAGGACATCGTTCTATGCTTCAACACATTGGAGCAAATGCCCTGCTTGATATGGGCATGAGACTTGGTGAAGGCACCGGTGCGGCAGTTGCTTATCCCCTGATAAAATCAGCGATAAATTTTCTCAACGAAATGGCCAGTTTTCAGGATGCCGGTGTAACTGATAAAGAATAGAGAAAAAACAATAAACAATGAACCGGGAACTGAAAACACTATTTACTGCCATTATGTTCTACACCCGGATTCCGGTTCCGAAAGGAATTGGATTTTCGGATGAGAACCTGAACAGGGCAACGCGATATTTTCCCCTTATAGGTATTCTGGTTGGGGGATTTGGAGCTCTTGCCTTTATGCTGGCCCAGACGGTTCTCAGCAATCCGATAGCTATTCTTCTCAGTATGATTCTGACGATTCTGCTGACGGGAGCATTTCATGAAGACGGATTTGCTGATTTTTGTGATGGATTTGGAGGTGGATACACCAAGGATAAAATTCTGGTCATAATGAAAGACAGCCAAATTGGAACCTATGGTGCCATTGCCCTGATTCTGATATTGCTCTCAAAATTCATACTGATAAATGAAATCAGAATAGATGCCATCCCGTTTGTATTTGTTTCAGCCCATGCATTTAGCCGCTTGAATCCTGTGCTACTAATCATGACCTCAAGCTATGTTCGTCAGGACGAAACCAGTAAGTCAAAACCTGTGGGTAAGAAAATCTCTTTTACAAGCCTTTTCATTGCCCTGATATTTGGATTGGCACCCCTTTTCCTGCTACCAATTATTTTCATCCCGTTTTTCATCCTCACCCAGATCCTCATTCTATTGGTATTCAGGCGATACGTACATAAAAAGATCGGCGGATACACCGGAGATGTACTCGGCGCCTTACAGCAACTATCTGAGATTGCTTATTATCTGTGTTTTATTGTGCTAAGCGGACTATTATGAAAGTACACCTGTT
The DNA here is from genome assembly GCA_034658635.1 of Bacteroidota bacterium. GTDB lineage: Bacteria > Bacteroidota > Bacteroidia > Bacteroidales > UBA12481 > JABHCC01. The sequence goes on from JAYEFL010000073.1 coordinate 1,460, forward strand.
AAGACATACCAAACCTGATATCCCGGAGGGTATATGTTACGGACAAACAGATATTGAACTTTTCTCTTCTTTCGACACTGAAAAAGAAGATGTTCGTTCTCTTTTAGGTTCCACAAAACATGGAACCATTTATTCTAGTCCTTTGAAAAGGTGTGTAAGTTTAGCCAGATATCTGATTCCTGACAATGATAAGCTGATCATCGACGACAGATTGAAGGAGTTGAATTTTGGCACTTGGGAGATGAAGTCCTGGAAGGATATTGAGCAAACCCCCGATGCTGTAGAATGGTTCGATGACTATATCAATGTACCTGCTCCTGGCGGAGAATCATTCACACATCTGCTGGAAAGAGTAAGGCATTTCATAGATGATCTGAAAAAGAATCAAAGTGAAGATCCTGTTCTGATCGTTACTCACCTGGGCGTAATAAGAGCGTTTTCGGCAATTGTTACTAATACGGAGCCTATGATGGCATTCGATCTAAATGTTGGCTATGGGGAAATCTACGAGATAGAGGTCTCCTCGGATAGTACGACAACAACAAGGGAGCACTTCGCCCCATCATGTTCGTTGGAATTACGATGAGCTAATGGCTTTTCGCATTAAAACATTGAAACAACATAAACTTAAACTATCTGATATTCAGCAGATCACTAACAACATCACCCCCCTGCCAGGTGCGGTGGAAATGATCCCTTGGATACGCTCTGTCTATCCTTTCTTTATCGTATCTGACACTTTTTCTGAAATTGCCAGTTCCTTGTCCAAAAAGCTGGGAAGTCCTCCACTTTTGTGTCACACGCTGGAAACCGATGAGCATGGTTACATTACGAATTATCATCTACGCAGCAAAGATTTCAAGCGAAAGGTAGTTCAGGCTTTTCAGGATCTGAATTTCAGGGTGACTGCCATTGGAGACTCCTACAACGACCTGCAGATGTTAGAGGTCGCTGACCGGGGAATCTTATTCAATCCACCAGCAGACATTCAGAACAGCAGTTCCGGTTTGGTTCAAACCTTTAATTACAAGGAGTTACAAAGTACGGTTAAAGTAGTACTTTCACCATCAAGGAAAATAGATTGTCTATCTCCAAACATAAAAAAAAATGAGAACAAGCAAAGTCATCCACATGGTTTCATGCCATGCCGAGGGAGAAGTTGGGAATGTAATTGTCGGCGGAGTTCCTGTTCCGCCTGGTGATACTTTATGGGAACAATCACGATGGATTGATCGGAATAAATCTCTGAGAAACTTCGTATTGAATGAACCAAGAGGAGGAGTTTTCAAGCATATCAACCTTCTTGTACCTTCAAAAAACCCTAAAGCAAAATATGGTTTTATCATCATGGAACCCGAGCATACTCCTCCTATGTCGGGATCAAACTCCATTTGCGTGTCGACAGTTTTGCTGGATACCGGATTGGTAGAAATGCAGGAACCGATAACAAATTTCTTCATTGAAGCTCCTGGAGGTCTGGTTGGTGTTAAAGCATTTTGCAAAGATGGAAAAGCTACAAGTATTCAGATTCAAAATGTTCCGTCTTTTGCCGATAAGCTGGATGTGCCTCTGGAAATAGAAGGATACGGAACTCTGACTGTTGACACCGCCTATGGTGGAGACAGCTTTGTGATAGTAGAAGCTCGTGCTCTGGGTTTTGAAATAGTTCCGGATGAAGCCAGGCAACTAGCTGATTTAGGGACAAAAATCACTAAGGCCGCCAACGAGCAATTTGGCTTTGTTCATCCAGGGGATTCAGGATGGAATCATATCTCGTTTTGTCAGTTTACAAAACCATTGCAGTTAATTGATGGAACTCTTCAAGGAAGAAATACGGTAGCAATTGACCCGGGCAAGCTGGATCGTTGTCCTACCGGCACAGGTTGTTCAGCAAGAATGGCCGTATTGTACGCCAAAGGAGAAATGAAAGTGGGAGATATTTATATTGCAGAATCAATTATTGGATCAAAATTCGAATGCTCAATTGTGGCCGAAACATCCATTGGAGGTACCAGAGCCATAACTCCTACTGTGCGCGGACGAGGATTTATAACCGGCACTCATCAGGTGATGTTAGATCCCGATGATCCATGGCCAGAAGGATATCGGCTTACGGATACCTGGCCGGCAGTAAAATAGGAAATAAGAAATAGTAAATAGGATTAAGGCTAGGGAGTAGGATTAGGACTTGAAGCACATTGAGCTGATCCATAAGAACAATAAACAAAGCAATCGTCCCTTTCTTCGGCCTTAACGAAATCTTTCTTGAGACTTCTGATTTGGGATTGTTCTGGAGATATTATCGATAAAGAAAATCGCATCAAATGAATTTGCAGGGATACAGGTCATTTCGAATTCCTGTCCGAGGATAACTTTTTCAGTATTCAACCAGTTAAGTACATCTTCATCGTTTGTTTTGCCTTTTAAATCAAGCATTCCAAATTTCATTCCCATTTTGGCCAAAGTACCGTCAATAGTTTTCTCGCCAGCCGGAGGGAATGTTTTATTCCAATCTTGATACTCTCCCCGCATAAATGACGCTCCAACAGAAACCATATCATCATTCAACTCCTGAGAAAGAAGGTAACCCATGCCCTTAATACTCTCAGATTCTCCTGTCATTGTAAATTCTCCCCTTGTTATATGAACATTGTGCGCCCAGATTATAGCTTTTTCATCAGCAACAATACTTTGTATAATCCAAAGGGTGTTATCGGCCATTGCACTGTCTCTAATCAGGCCCATATCCATTCTTGTATTCGCTGAAAACATTCTGTTGGCCTGTTGTGCACTATAGGCAAACCTCAAAATCCATTTGTACTCAATTTGTGATGATTGAGCGATAAAATCAGATTCGCTTTCCAAAATATATTCATACAGTTCACTATAATTCTCTCTGAGAACTTCCTTTTCATCAGCTGACAGTTCTGAAACTCTTTGCAAAGTTGTTTGCCATTGACTATCATCTATCATGTCACGGGCAAGATTCAAGGTCACATATCTTTCATAATCCTCAGCATCAACTTTTTTCAGATATTCAAATATTGAGTTGAGTCCATAACCCGGCGCTACGATATCAATTCCATGAAATTGCAGCTTCTTCTCATTTCCAGGATTAGCATTATACGCTCTCATCCAAGAGATAATCTCTGACATCTCCTGTGTATCCCACAAGAACCACCCGGGCATATTGGCCATTATTTCATCAATATCCCCCTCCCCTTTTTGAATATATCCATTGATCAGTTCTGCATAAGGCAGGCTCGCTTCCAGAATAAAAGTTGTGAAACCAAGCTCTTCAACCATATACTTTATGAAGCGATGTTTCAATTGAAATTGCTCACGAATATCATGTCGGCTTTCGCCCAGACAAACAAGCTGAGCATTTCCGATGATCTGTTTTAATTGTTTTAAATCTTGCTGCTGATCAGACAATTCCAGCGTTTCTATTTCATAGGAATTATTTTTCATCCAGTTTAATAAGGGATCATTTTCGCTGTTTATGCGAGAATTATTACAACTGGTGATTATGACCAGAACAAAAAATAGACCAAGTGCAGATTTAGGCATACTTGTTATTGTTTAATGATATGAAATCAAGGCATAGAGGCAATACTTATATCTAAGAATGATCCCCTGGCGTTGTACGGGGATACCAATTGTGGAATATCATTCTTAACATCCAGTGTTTGGCGGTGTGTATGTCCGGCAAGAATAGCCAAAAGGTTTGAAGCATTAAAAACCTCATCATAGAACTCCATAGTAACTTTGGTATGACCTCCTTCCCGCCACTTTTCACGCCGCTCTATTTCGTAATTCCTGTCTGACTCAGCACTCCACTCAGGATTAGCACAGCCAAAGCCAATAGGGCGACCCGGCATATATAGCGGAATATGGATTAACAGGAGAAACGGGATATTGCTTTTTACCTGAGCTTTAAAGAATTCCAGTTGCTTGGGTGAGATTTCGTACGTTGAATTATCTATGCAAACAAAGCGTATCCCATTAAAATCATAAGTTGCATACAGCACCTGATTACCCTGATACATCACTTTCAGCCTTTTTGTCCATGTATCGCGAAGCTGCCTTGAACTCCCTTTCATACCTTCATAATGCCAATCGTGGTTACCTGCAATGTAGGCAAACGGGATTCCTGTTTCTTTCAGTTTCTTAAAAGCCCATTCAATTGCTGCTTCTGATGGGAAATTGAATATATCTCCGGTCAGAGCCAGAAAATCCACCCCCTCTTCTTTTGCCAAAGCTAGTGTTAGTTCAAAGCTTTGCTCAGCACTAACTTTCTCCTCGGTTTGGAAATGAGCATTTGACTTGTAAGCACGTCCCATCCGATCACTGTACTCCTGAAAAGGTTCTCCCCGATAATCATCCATCGAAAGATGTGTATCAGCAATATGAAAAATTCTTGTAGGCGTAATTGCGGAAGTAGAATAAATGGAAACCTTGTTGCTCCCAAGCGAGAATGTTCCCCTGGCACTTCTATTTTTTTTCTCATCCAAAGCAGCACCGAATGAGCTGAACCCAAACCCAAGTCCTGACAATGCAGTTGCATTAATAAATTTACGTCGTTTCATAATCTAAAACTTAATTTCCGAATCCCTGAGTACCGAGTCCCCGAGTCCCAGAGTCCCCGAGTCTATATTCATCATTTTCTATTTGTCAAAACCGTCTAAAAAGAAATTATCATTTTGAACTTTCTTTTGTTCTTTGCCATTGATATTATAGACAAAACTCAATATGAAATAACGAGATTCATTCTTCCTTCTATTGGTCTGGCTGTATCGGTAATTATTTTCATCAACGGCATCAAGGTCAAGCCCAAATTCATACATGTTGAAGAAATCCGAAATCCGAAACACTAACTGGCCCTTATTTTTCAAAATCTTTCTATTTACAGCCAAATCCATGTAATATCGTTCTTTATAAGTGCCCGTTACAGATGGCAATTTAGACCTGTAATACCCAGATAACTGAAAGCCGAAATCATTTGGAAGCTTTATTCTATTTGCAACACTAAGATTCCAGCCAATTCTATTGTTGTTGACCTGAATATTTTCATATACTCCTCTTAAGCTGGTGTGAAATACATTTCCCCCGGTGTTAATAGTCCACCACTTAAAAGGTTTATAAGTAATTGCAGCTTCACTACCAATTAGTTTTGCTTCATCCAAATTCATGAATGATACAGTCAATGCACTATCATTTGAAGCCGACTTGATTCTTGAAATGGCTTGGTCGATATCCCGATAATAAACTGAACCAGAGCCAGATAATTTATCAAAGATGAACTGACTTCCAAGCTCAAAAGAATTTACATATTCAGGCTTTAGTTCAGGATTTCCTTTATGCATATTTAAAATATCTGCATATTCATCGGTAAAAGGGTTGAGCATTTTTATCGTAGGACGGTTAATTCTGCGATTATAAGCTGCAGAAGCAGTAAAGTGATTATTTAGCTTTTTAGATATGCTAACTGAAGGGAAGAAATCAAAATACTCATGCTCATTTTTGCTATTTTGTGAATTGTTAGTGTATTCAGCCCTGACTCCTGCCTGAATTTCAAAAAACTTCAATTTGGTCTTTATGTTCAAATACGTAGCATGTATTTGCTGAATATAATTGAATTTATTTTCCAAAGCTGTGTCTTGTGTCCATTCTGTTTCCCCGTAGGAATAGCTTTCTGAATAAAAATCATTTAAGAGGTCCTTAGTGCTGAAAATATATCCTGTTTCAAATAGAATTGAGTCATTTACGGGATGCAGATAGTCCAGGGAAAAATCTGCCTTTTTATTTAATTGCTCCGAGAATGTATTCTGTAAAGCAGGATTATCATAAAGTATTTCAGAGAAGAACTCGTTATTCATTTGCTGCAATTGTTCAAGCAATGAATAGTGAAAATTTGCTTTCAGAGATTGTCCGCTATTATTAAAACTATAACGATAATTCACATTGCCATCAAAGGTGTAGTTGTCTAAAGCGATATCTATTTCTTTTAATGATTCTTCTTCAATGTTTCCATTTCTGTTTCGGGTCTCGTAATTAATTTCCCTATCAGCGGAATTGAACTTCTTAGACCCTATAACTGAAAAAACGATATGTTGATCCTTGTTAATTGAATATTCCAGATTTGTATTTACAAATGCATGATTCAGGGTTTCATCCTGCCTGTCAATTTGGTAGAAATTCATAGCATCAGGGTTTTCATAATTATCCCTTAAATGCTCCTTTGTTTGTTTTTTAGTCTTGTGATTAAGTCCGGCATTAACAAAAAACCGTGTTTTTCCAAGCATTCTCGTATACCCTGCATTCCCTCCTAAAGTTTCAGGATAGCCGGTATTCAACATCATGGTTGTTCCATTTTTCCCTGTATTCCCAGATTTTAAGACAATATTGATAATGCCCGACATTCCATCGGCTTGATATTTTGCTGACGGATTATTAATTAGTTCAATTTTCTCAACCTGATCGGCAGGAATTTGATCAAGGGATTTCACAAGTTCTGACTTTTCACCATTCAACAGAATTATCAGCTTATCGCTACCCCTGTAACTAATGTTTCCATCAATATCCACATCTACCGAAGGCAGAGTTTGCATAACATCTATGGCAGTTCCTCCTGTAAGAGTTGTGTTTTTAGCAACATTAATGGTTGTTTTTTCAATGTTTCTTTCGACAAGGTTTTTTTCTGCAGTAATCTCCAGCTCTGATAAGGAAAAGCTTTTTTGTGAAAGGAGGATATTGTGCTTTTCCTTTTTTGCCTTAATTTCAAAAAGCATTTCTTGTTCATTGTAGCCCATATACGAAGCGATTAACTTGTATTTACCAGGTACAATATCTTTAATGATATACTTTCCGCTTACATCCGTGAGCGCTCCTTTCAATACATCAGAATTGTTTTGAGACAATAATTGAACTGTAGCAAAAGGTAATCCTTCACCGGTAAGGCTGTCTTTTACTATGCCATAAATTTCGCAGTTATCAACTGATGGGCTTGAAAATACATTTCCAACTAACCCAAGAATAAGAAGTATCAAGATAAATGCTTTCTGGCCTGCTTGATTGTTGTAAAAAATCATTGGTCTTTTACTTTTGGCTTATTGGCATCGAATGTACTCATTCTTTATATCTTCACCGTCAAATAAATCTATCTATGAAGAAGATCTTCGGACTATTAATAATTAGCCTAATTACCTGCGGCTTAAGTGCTCAAACAATTGACCCCATTGCCAATCCATGGCATTATGTTGAAAATGTGCAAGTCATTGACTTTAACAAACTCCCCGCTCATGCATGGGTAAATCCTGATCCCAGCTTCTTGCAATCACTTGACGGACAATGGAGCTTTTCCTGGGTGAGATCACCGAAAGACCGTCCCACTGATTTCATGAATCCAAAGACAGACCTCAGTGATTGGGATCTGATTCCGGTTCCTGCAAACTGGGAAGTGCAAGGCTATGGAGTTCCAATCTATGTGAACCATCAATATGAATTTGCTGATTATAAAGCCCCGATTTCAGATGAAATCGAGTTTGTTGATCGTATTTATCCGAAGAATCCGGGGAATGTACCTCATGAATATAATCCGGTTGGCTCATACCGTCGGGATTTTATTCTTGAAAAAGATTGGCTCAATCGAGAAGTAATTCTACATATAGGAGCCATGAAATCCGGTGGATTTGTATGGATAAACGGAGAGTTCGTGGGTTATTCTCAAGGCAGTAAGCTGCCAGCCGAATTCGACATAGCCCCCTATATAAAAGGAGGAAAGAACACTATTGCTCTGCAGATTTTCCGCTGGACAGACGGCTCCTTCTTAGAGTGTCAGGATTTCTGGCGGATAAGTGGGATTGAGAGAAGCGTTTTTATTTATTCTCAGCCCAAGGTGCGGATTGCAGATTTTGAAGTGAAGTCGGTGTTGGATGGTGCTTATCGGGACGGGGTTTTTGAGTTGGAGGTTGATGTGGCTAATCGAACGTTCGGTAGTGCGCCATTGGGTCCCGACTTTCGTCGGGATGACAATGCTGCTTCCATCACCGGAAGTGTTCGGTATCAGATAGTTGGCGCTTATGGAGAGTCTGTTGCTACGCAGGAAAGTTTGTTTACGGTTAAATCAGGTCAGCAGGTAAATATTGAATTTTCGCCTAATCATTTTCCGGTTAAGCCATGGTCAGCGGAGCATCCGAATTTGTACACACTGAAGTTGACGCTTTTTGATAATGATGGGAATACTTTGGAGCAATCTTCGCTTAATATTGGCTTTAGATCTGTTGAGATTAAAAACGGACTATTACTGGTTAATGGTAAGGCGATTACATTGAAAGGTGTTAATACTCAGGAGGCTGATCCGGAAACCGGACATGTAATGAGTGAGGAACTGATGCTTACTGATATTCGGATGTGGAAGGAAAACAATATTAATGCTGTTCGTCTGAGTCATTATCCCAGGGTATCACGCTTCTATGAGTTGTGCGACGAACATGGGATCTATGTTGTTGACGAGGCCAATATTGAATCGCACGGCATGTATTATGGCAAGCATTCATTGGCTAAAAATCCAGAGTGGGATAAGCAACATGTTGACCGAATGGTTCGCCTTGTTGAAAGAGATAAAAATCATCCCTCCGTCATCATCTGGTCAATGGGTAATGAAGGCGGAAATGGAGTAAACTTTTATGCCGGGTACAAAGCCATGAAGGCAGCTGATAAAACTAAACGTCCGGTTCAGTACGAGCGACCATACAAAGACTACGATGGCAGTATCTTCGATATGGATTGGAACACAGATATCCTTGTTCCCCAGTACCCTTCACCAGCCACTTTTGAGAGGATCGGACAGGTAAAAACTGATCGTCCGTATATCCCATCAGAATATGCCCATGCTATGGGTAACAGCAGCGGAAACTTCCAGGATTACTGGGATATTATTGAGAAGTATGATAATCTCCAGGGAGGATTTATCTGGGATTGGGTAGATCAGTCGATCTGGAAAACTGATGAAAACGGAGAACGATATTATGCCTATGGCGGAGATTACGGCGAAAACATGCCTACAGACAAGACCTTCCTGAATAATGGGATCGTCTTTCCCGATCGCACTCCACAGCCTGCCCTTTTTGAAGTGAAGAAAGCTCATGAATTCATCAATTTTAAAAATCAGGGAATTAATAAGCATGATGAATTGAGAGTATTGGTTGAAAACCTCTACGATTTTACAAACCTGAAAGACTTTGTCATTATCGCTGAAGTGATGAGTCCGATGTTACCGGAAGATATTCAGAGATTTGAGAATTTGGATATCGAACCTAACACAAGTAAATTAATTCGGATACCATTATCCAATATTGAATACTATCCGGGAAGAGAGTATTTCGTGATGCTTAAAGCAGTCTTGAAGGAGCCTTGGGGATTACTGCCTCAATGGCACGTGCTGGCCACTGAACAAATTATGCTGCCACAAAAATTCATCCCACTTGAGAAGGAAACAGATCATGGTTCTGCAATAACTTTGAGTGAGAATGCAACCAGCATTCTGATTTCAAATGATAATGTCAAAGTGGACTTTGATAAAGGCAAAGGGCAAATAGTCTCCTGGAGGATAAAAGACACAGAGCTAATTCATAAAGGGAATGGACCTCGTCCGAATTTCTGGCGGCCACCTACAGACAATGATTTTGGCAACAAAATGCAGAATCGAAATATTGAATGGAAGCGAGCCACGCTGGAGCTAAAGGTAGTAGAAATCAAGGCGAAAAGGCAGGGAGAGAATTTAATCGAAGTAAATATCCGGTACTTCTTGCCAGGTGTGGAGACTTACTTCAACAGTCAATATCAGGTATCCGGAAATGGGATCATTACTATTCACAATGAGTTGGGAGAGACTGATTATCCGGGGGATATCCCACGGATTGGAATGAGGATGCAGATTCCTGAAAAGTATTGTATGCTGAATTATTTCGGACGTGGGCCCTGGGAAAATTACTCCGACCGCAAAGCCTCAGCATTTATTAGCCAATATTCTTCCAGTGCATCAAAAGAATATGTACCCTATGTTCGTCCGCAAGAAAACGGATATCATACAGATGTCAGCTGGTTGCATATGCATGATGGAAGATCGCGGGGGATTAATATCAAAGCCCTGAGCCGAAGTCAGCCCTTCTGTTTCAGTGCCCTCCACATGGAGAACGAGCAATTTGATACTACAGATGGATTGGATTATCCTGGTAACAACAGCAAACATACCAACGACATCAAAGAACAGGATTTTGTTCAGCTAAATATTGACCTCAGACAAAGAGGATTAGGTGGCGATAACAGCTGGGGAGCTCGTCCGCAGAGAGAGTATCAGCTCAAAGGAAACATGTTACACAAGTATAGTTTTGTGTTAATTCCAATGGTATCTTTAATTCCTTAAAAATGCACACATTATGAAAACCATCACCAAATCACTCTTCATCCTGATTACCCTGACAATCGTATCCGCAGGCAGTCTGCAAGCTCAAAAGAAAAAGTCCAAAGTAGGTGTGGTTATTAAAAACGGAATGACCCAAGTGGTTCCGGAATTTAATGATCCGGATAAATGGATTACTCACGATCTTTTTGTGGAATCTGAATTTGATTCTGATGGAGATGGAAAACTTGACCTGATTCATATGGATGTTACTCGTCCGGCTCAAACTGAAGACGGACTGAAACTTCCGATCATTTATGAAACCAGTCCTTATTTTGCCGGAACAGGAACAGGAGACAAATCCTATTTCTGGGATCCCAGACAAGAGCTAAACACACAGCCTCCTGCAAGAAAACCATTCCCCGAATGGAAACCTCGCAATACTCGTCCGGTTATTTCCAGAGGACAGGTAAAAACATGGGTCCCTCATGGGTATGTTGTAGTTCACTCATCTTCACCCGGAACCGGAATGTCTCAGGGTTGTCCAACAGTTGGTGCAGATAATGAGTCTTTAGCTCCTAAAGCGGTTATTGACTGGTTAAATGGTCGTACAAAAGGCTATACTGAGCTTGACAGAAAGGTTGAAGTGAAGGCTTATTGGTCGACCGGGAAAGTTGGAATGACCGGTACATCATATAACGGAACTCTTCCCCTGGCAGCTGCAACTACCGGTGTTGATGGTTTAATGGCTATTATTCCGATTGCTCCGAATACGTCCTATTATCATTATTATCGTACAAACGGATTAATCCGTCATCCGGGAGGCTGGATAGGTGAAGATATTGACGTACTCTATGACTTCATCCATAGCAACCCATATCTCGCTGATTCATGCGATTGCAATGTGAGAGATGACGAGATGCTAAGCAATCATGATCGTGTGAATGGTGATTATAATGATTGGTGGGCTGGCAGAGATTATCTGAATGACCTTGGGCCTCTGAAAGCAGCTGTGTTGATGGCTCACGGATTCAATGATTGGAATGTAGTTCCAGAGCATAGCTGGAGAATTTCCGAAGCCCTAAAAGAAATGGGTGTACCTCTTCAAATGTATTATCATCAGGGCGGACATGGAGGTCAGCCTCCTTTTGAAATGATGAATAAATGGTTTACACGTTATATTCATGGAGTTGAGAATGGTGTAGAGAATGATCCCAAAGCATGGATTGTAAGAGAAGGAGATGACAGACAAAAACCTACTCCTTATGCAGATTATCCAAACCCGGATGCTGAGCCTGTTACGTTATACCTGGCAGGTGGAGCGCCTAGAGCAGGGTCTCTTGTACCTCATGAGATATCCGGACAAGGAACAGAAACGCTGGTTGACAATGTTTATTTTGATGGATCAACATTAGCTCAAACAGAATGGACAGAACATCGCTTGATGTATGTATCGCCAGTCTTAACAAAAGACGTGCACTTGTCTGGTACTACGAGCATTACAGTTAAGATGGCCTATGACAAACCAGCTGCAAACTTATCAGTATGGGTTGTATCTCTGCCCTGGAATAAGAGTCGCAATGCCAAAATTACTGACAATATCATTACCCGTGGATGGGCAGACCTGCAAAATTATAAGTCGTTAACCGAAAGCGAGCCACTGGTTCCCGGTCAGTTCTACGAAATGACATTTGACTTGCAGCCTGATGATCAGATTATTCCTGCCGGACAACAAATTGGATTGATGATATTCTCCAGCGATAAAGACTTCACACTTTGGCCAGAGCCAGGCACAAAGTTAACACTCGACCTGGATGGCACATCGATTACAATGCCTGTTGTTGGTGGTGCTGAGGCGTTTATGGGTGCGGTTATGGGTAGGCATTAGGAGTCAGGGAATCGGGAATCGGGAATCGGGAATCGGGAATCGGGAATCGGGGACTTGGAAGTGACTTGTCCTGAGAAAAATTTATACACGCTTTTGAGGATATTAATATTTTACTCTGGACTTGAACAAACTGAAATAGTCTATCATGAGAAAACTATCAATTTTACTACTAATCTCAGCATTAATCTTTTCAGCCTGCAATCAAAAAGCAGCAAACAACTACACCAAAAAAATTGATGATACTACCCGTGCCCAACAAATAAAAGAGATGGAATGGGGTATGTTTATATGCTGGTCGTTTAGTACCTTTTACGGGCAGGAGTGGACACCAACCCTGGACAAAGACGCCACTTATTTTAAAGCTACAGCTTGCGATACCGATCAATGGTGTAAAACGGCTAAAGATGCCGGAATGGGCTATATTCTTTTTCTATCGAAACATCACGATGGATTTTGCTTATGGGACACACAAACAACGGATAAAAAAGTCACAAATAGTCCCCTGGGTATTGATGTACTCGCAAAACTGCGAAAATCATGTGATAAATACGGGATCAAGTTAGCACTCTATTTCTCTGAAGGCGACTGGAACTGGCCGGGAGCTGTAGACGGCAAAGGACGTGGACAAGGAATAGGCACAAACCCAGAAATGAAAAAAGCTCAAATAAAAGAACTTCTAACAAATTACGGTCCTATTGAATTCTGGTGGATGGATCATGCCGTGGGCGATGGCGGATTAAGTCATAAAGAAACAGTTGAATGGATACATCAGTTTCAACCAAATAGCTTTGTTGGATTTAACCATGGAGAGCCTGCAGGTAGATTATCGTTAAGAGAACTGGGAAAACCGGGACTTATTGGAGATGTAAGTACAACAAAATACAATAAAGACGCAGAGGCTAATTACAAAGGATATCTGGCAGCAGAATTTACTTATCCTATCTTGCCTCCTCATAAAGGAGGTGCAATGTGGTTCTACTCATTACCAAAACATGATACGCTTTGCAAACCTGCTGAAGATCTCTATAAAGACTACCAGGGTGCAGTTAAATTCGGCAATATTTTCTCTATTGATGTTGGTCCGAATTACGAAGGAAAGCTAAGGGATATTGACGTAAAAACTCTTACTCAGGTAGGACAATGGATTCAAAACCGCTGAATACGGTATGGGTACTAATATTTATTCAGTCTGAAAATCTTTACATAGAATCTTGGAACGCTTCATCCCACGCTATACATTTGAACGATATTATTCTGTATGACATGAAGAAACTTATAGGTACTCTCCTGGCTTGTTTACTATTGCTTGCCTTTACTCAAAAAAAGGATTCCTTGTCAACAGCCACAATCTCTTTATATTCTTCACACTCCAGCAAATAACCTGGCAGGGTATTACGGCTTCCTAAAGAAGATGTTTCACCATATTTAGATACCAATCTTGCGAAATAATCAATATTCCGATCAAAAAGATGTGCACGATACCATTGTACAGTTTTATTCTCGCCAAATTGCTTCTCTATTTCGTTGAGCATTTCATATGTATCTCCGGCACTCCACGCTCCGTGGCGAGAGGGAACCCATTGTTGTGTATAGCCGGTTATGGAGCTATTTGTCCTCGCCAGAAAATCAAAAGCTGTTAAGATTGCTTCCCCAAATAGCTCTGCATGATCATTGTCATCAATAATAAGTGCAATCTTCCTCGCCTCCAGCAGTCCCCATACAAGATTCATTGTGCCATAGCCATGATGGCCTCTTTTTCCATCATTATCATACCACCCCTGATGAATCAGTGTATGTTCACTCATTCTTGTTGCAAAGTCAAATACTGTTTCCACATGTTCCCGATTGAATTGGCCATTTATCTTATTCTCAGTAAGACAATAACTTGAAAGACCAAGCAGAACGCGTCCGTCATATACCTTTCCTTCTGAAACTCCAAGTGGGTTTGCTTGAATCATTTGATAATTCCCAAGCGACATAATGGGTTCAAAAAGCTTTTGGGCATAAGTATCATCTCCAAGCACATCGTGAAAATAAAAATAAACATCACTGAGGAGCTTGAGCAGCAATGTTTGTTGCTGACGGGGTGCGTAGAATAGTAATCCTGCTTCTCCGTTTATGATAGTATCAACTTTTCTTGCCAGTACCGCCTCAACTATTCGTTTTACGGCCTGTTCACAGAAAAGTGCCCTGTCTGTCTCCCCCATTTCGCGAAAGGCCCCGGCACAACGTAAAATACCTGCTCCCCCATCATGTTGTGCTTCAGGTACAACATTTTCCATCGGGGAACGACCTGTCCAGTCATAATATCCCATACGGTTTATTTCCAGACGTAATGCCCGTTCATAAACCGGACGAGCAACAGGATCGAACGGATTTCCTGTGGAAGGAAGATTTCCGGGAAGCATATGAAAATATATACCAAGCTCCTCATCCCACATATAAGCCAAACGGGAGCTTACAAAACTGACAAACATATGTTTCGGTGACTCTCCCTCACGTGTCACATAAATCTGACAAGCCCCCGGTGAGTTCGGAGAAAGAGAATGATTCCCGCGTATAAGATCCACCCGCACATGATAGGATGATGGCTCGAGCTCAACATCCTCAACCGTCAAAATTATTTTTGTTTCACTTGTAATGGGATTTTTATCCAGATAGTCATAATAAGTGATCTCATTGGTATAGAGATCACGGAATGCAAAGCGAAAATAGTCACCCGCTTTCACTTTTCTGGCTGGTGTCAATGAGAGTTGAAACTGAAAACAAAACCGTCCCTCTGTGCCATAGGCAAAATCTGCTGGTGTTGTCGGAGCCACAGATGCATTCACCGTTAAAGAAGCACCTATATCTACCGGCTTGATTTTTGCTCTTTGAATAGCCAAAATAATTTCATTACGTATCTCGCGCAACGAACTGATATCTTTGCAGATTCGCTGTGCAGCCTCAGGTTGCACCTGTTCCAGCAGCCATAAAAGCTGTAAGTCTTCCATACTATCACGCATCTTCTCACGCGAAACAGAGCTATCTGTAAGCATCTTTAAATCATAATGTTCGGCAAGCTCTTTTGCGTTTATGCGAGTACTGTCAGGCATCTCGATATCCCTGACCCTTACCAACATCCCTACATCAACTTCCTTTTTATCGGTTCGAAGTGTAATGACACCCTGGTGGTAGCCAGTGGGCTCTGTTCCCCGGGGTACAAATACTGTGAGCCTGAGTGCCTGTGTCTGGTTCTTCTTCAATACAAAGG